>JABJMC010000006.1 GCA_018659585.1 Candidatus Peregrinibacteria bacterium | reverse complement strand
GTCTTCCGCAGTGGTTTCTACTTCTTCCGCAGTGGTTTCTCCTTCTTCCGCGGTGGTCTCAACATCTTCCGCAGTGGTTTCTACTTCTTCCGCGGTGGTCTCAACATCTTCCGCAGTGGTTTCTACTTCTTCCGCAGTGGTTTCTACTTCTTCCGCAGTGGTTTCTACTTCTTCGGCCATTTCAAGATTAAAAATCTTGAAATCTTTGATTTCTTCTCCCGTATCTTTGTCTTTTCTTACATTTCCCTCACTATCAAGAATAGTAAGTCTATTATTTTTGATAATTAATTTATCACCAACAATAATGCGATCAACCTGTAATCCTCTATCCTGCAAATTCCATAAACCTTCTCTCATTAAAGACCCATCACCTCCGGCAACTTCTTTAATGATTTTTCCAAGTGTCATTCCTCGTTTAATTTCTACTTCGGCTCCTCCTTTGTAATTTACAGCGGTTGCTTGATCTTTTAAAATTTCTGCACGAGCTTTTGTAGCTGCGGCTTTAACTGATTCTTTGTTATATAAAGAATGATAAAATTCTCGTCTTTCTTTATCTTTTTCTAATGCTGCCCAGTTAACTTCCCCAGTTTCTGTATCATAAGCATAACTAGGAACGTTTTTTGGTTTTTCCTTTACAAAAAGGAACTTCCCGCCTTTTTCGGCGAGATTGGAAAAGTATTTTAGGAAGGTTTTCATTTTGGTTTGTTTTAAATAATAATAAATGAATTTACTTCTTATAAGTATACCATTATTTTTTGGCTATATCAAGCCAACTTCTTCAAACATAACCTCTTATTTTTCCTCATACGTTCAACCTCTTTTTGGTTTTTTTCGTACTTACAGGCTAAATCAAATTTTTCAATAGCTTTTAGGTAATCCTTTTTCCTAAATAAGGCATAACCCCACCAATCATAAAGTCCTTTTTTGAAATCATTTTCATTAAACTTAACTAAATCTTTGTAATCATTTGTTAGCTTTTTTTTCTCGCCTTGTTTAAGCCAAAAAATAGCGTTACCCCATAATTCCTGGGCGCAAAAAATCCTTCCCATCAAAACATATAACATTGCTGGGTGAGGCTCTTTTAATTTAAGAATTTGCAAGGCTTGATTTAAAGCTTTGTCATATTTTTTTTGCGAAACTAAAACTTCCGTTATTTTAATTAATGATAGAGCTTTTATTTTGTGGGGTTCGTAGTCCTTTACACCATATTTCATCTGGCTGGCTTTTTTGAAGCCTTTTAGAGCTTTTATAAAGTTCTTATTCTTTTGGTGTTCATTCCCAGCCAAAAAATGCTCTATGTTGCGGTACGGGAGTCTATCTTTAAATTGTTTTGTGAATTCTTGGTAATCTCGGACGGATTCTTTTTGAATTTTTTCTTTTTGTTTCCTAAGTTGCGGAAGAGCCTTTTTAAATTTTTTAAAGGGTTCTGCGTAATTTTCTAAACGCTTTTGAGCCCAACCAAAATCTTTATTATCATAAAGCAAATAACATGATTTTAAGCAATTTAAAGCAATGTTTTCTCTCCTCATGTTTAACAATTCTGGATTGTCATTTTTTAAATTTTCAGGATAGAAATGACCCACCCAAACTGCAGGGGTTTGATAACAAGTGTAACCTCTTAAATAAGCAAGAATACTGAAAGAGCGATCTTCTGGCCCCCAACCTTTTATCCATTTTGGGAAACCTCCAATCTCTTCATAAACATGCTTTGGAATACAAAAAGTACAAGCACTACAAAAAGGCACGGGAATTGCTTTTTTAGGCAAGGGGTTCCCCTTTAACCAAACTGGAGCCCACATACTAATAGAGGCATTTGTGTATCCTCCAGATAATTTTCTTTTTTGAGTAGGCTTATGAGCATTATAAATCATAGGATTTAAAATCCCAATATTCCGATTATTTTGAAATTCTTTAATAATTTTTGTAAGCCATTTTTCTTCTACTAACATATGGCCGTCTAAGAATATTAATAATTCACCTTTAGCATTTTTGGCACCTTTGTGACGACCTCGACTAACACCGAGGTTTTTCCCTTTATTGGTAATAAGACGGATATTTTTTCTTTTCTTTTTTCTTAAAAAATCACAGCTTTTATCTGTAGAATTATCATCCATCACTACTATTTCATAATTTTTGTATTGAGTTTTATCCTCAATATCTATGATGGTTTTTTTTAGCCAATTCCCTTCGTTATACACACTGATAACAATGCTAACGAGTGGAGTCCCTTTTGGTATTTTGTTTTTTTTCATCAAATAATTATACCCTATTTGAACCTAGAAAACAATCTGCTATAATGCGGCTACTATGTCAGGACACTCGAAATGGCACTCCATTAAACACAAAAAAGGAGCAGCCGATGCTAAACGCGGAAAACTTTTTACCCAACACGCTAAAATGATTGTGCTAGCGGCACAACAAGGTGGTGGGGATCCAGATATGAATCCTTCACTCCGATCAGCAATTGATCGCGCTAAGATGGATAATGTTCCGAATAACAATATTGAGAGAGCTGTTAAAAAGGGCTCGGGTGAACTTAAAGATGGTAATGTTATTTCTGAAACTACTTACGAGGGATACGGCCCAGGAGGGACGGCTATTTTTGTAGAAGTGGTTACGGATAATAAAAATAGGTGTGTGGCTAGTGTTCGTCATATTTTCACTAAACATGGTGGGAATTTGGGGGCAAATGGTTGTGTGGCGTGGATGTTTGAAAAAAAGGGCGTCATTATTTTAAATACAGAAGGGATGGACATGGAAGAAGTGGAAATGGCCGTAATTGAATCTGGGGCAGATGATATGAGTGTGGAAGGAGGAACAATGGAAATTTTCACAGCTTACCAAGATTTAATGGAAGTAAAAAAAGCCCTCGAAACAGCGGGAATGAAAGTAGAAAGCGCGGATATTTCTTATATTCCAAAAGACACGGTAAAAGTTGATGATCCGTCCACAGCCAAAAAAATTCTCAAATTAATGGATGCTCTGGAAGAAGACGAAGACGTGAGTAATGTTTCGTCTAATTTTGATATTCCGGAGGAGATTCTGGAGGAAGTGGCCTAATACGGGTCGTCATCTACGCGCCTACTTACTAAGGCCAAGAAATCTTCTTTTGGTAAGACGATTTCTATGTCAGCTATATCAGCTTTTTCCTGAACTACGTGAATTTCAAAGTCAGATCCACCTATTGCTCTTACCATGTAGTCAATGTGCTCCTGATTATGGATTCTAAAACGACAACCTACTAAATCTCCGTCGTTTCTTGAAAAAGCACCACGGTCTGGGAAAGGATAGCTTATTTCGAGACCATCTACATTTAGTTTTGATGAAATTCCAGATGGATTCTCATCAACTGGGCCAGTTTGTACATATCTAAAAACTGACCGTATAACCTTGTCCCAATGATGATGATAGCCTGCGGACATGCTTTCAATTCTATCGGCTATTCCAGCTGCTTGTTCTGTTATTTCCTCTGGAACGTTCATATCAATTTGCGTGGCAGCGTGAGCTCTAGCAGCGAGACCTTTAACAACTTCATCTTTCATGGCTTGAATACGATTACTATTTTCTCTAGAGCGACCGGTGCCAGAGAAAAACGTTGCTTGTGAAATAGCTTTTAAAGCCTCAACCGAATCACCGCCTTGCTCAAGAATAAAACCTAAGCAAAGTTCGACAATTTGTTGACATTGGGGCTCGCTTAAACTTTTGTCTTCCGCAATAACGCCTCTAATAGCGGCGAGGATCGTGGGTTGTTCGGATTGGATATCTGGCGCATCGCCAGAGGTTGGGGTGACTGGCATGGTGGAGTGGTGGTTTAACAAAGACAGGTTCTTATTTTTAGCGCCTATTACTGTTTTTGTCAATGCTTACTCCTCCGTTTGGCCGAGATCAAGATCCTGGGGTTGGGTGGGGGCCGCGACCTCACGGTCAATTCCATGTCGTTTTTCTTGTTCGCGGCGAACAGTATCAATGACGCTTTTTACGCCTTCTTCAAATTTTACATCTTTGATTTTGAAACCAGCCGCTTGTTTGTGTCCGCCACCGCCAAATAAACTGGCCATGGCACTAGCATCAACTTCTGGATTAATGCTGCGGAGACTTCCGGAAAGTAGTCCGGGTTGTTTTTCTTTGAGTAAGGCGACTATTTCGGCGCCCGGGGCGTTGTTTAAAAGCTCGTCGATGATGGCGCCGGATTCTTCCATTAAAGCGCCTGTATCAAGTAGGTCTTGCTGTGAGATTGTGGACCATACAAATTTGTGATCTTTGTCGAATTGGATTTTAGAAAGCACTTGTCCCCACAATTTAAGAGTAGTTAAGCTCTTGGTTTTGTAAACATGTTTGATAATTTCCTGCTGGCGAGCGCCTTTATCTAATAGTTCCGCGGCTACTACAAAAGATTTTGGTGTGGTGTTGGAATGTTGAAAACTACCGGTATCAGTGATGATTCCGGCTAATAAAAGTGTCGCAACATCCGCGTCTAATAAAGGTTGTCCCACCACTTGCTCGATTTTTTGAATAAGCGGAGTGAGAATTTCGGTGGCCGCAGAAGCAGTGATATCAACATGATTAATAGTCCCGTATTCAGCGTTACTTGCGTGATGATCAATATTAATAACTGGAACTTTGTAAAACATTTCTGGGTGATGCTCGTAGAATTTCCCGAGCTGATGTAGCTCGGCGGTATCCACGGTGACAATTAAATCAAAATCATCTAACTGATTGTGAAAAGAAACATCCGAAGCAGTAATTGCCGCGCCTTCCTCCGGAGTAAGCACAATATTTACTTTTCCAGGGGTCATTTTATGCCTGATGTCCTTTATATGAGCATGAATCGTGATCACAAAATCACTATTTGACTTAAACTCTTCGCCAACTTTTTCAATCATTGGCAAAAACTTAAGATCGCGTGGAACAGGTTCAGCAGAAATCACCGTGGCCTTTTTCCCAAGTTTAGTAAAAACCTGATAAAGAGCCAGAGCACTTCCGAGAGAATCCCCATCCGCAGGCGCAGACGGTAGAATCAGGATATGATTGCTCCTTTGAAACTGTTTGATGATTTGATCTTCGATTGAAAGCATAAAATGTAAGTGTAATCTTTATATTCTAAGTCTTTTTACGTCTCATGTCAACCCATCACTACCTAAATTACCGCGTATGAGGCGGAATAGTATGCCTTTTGTCTTATTTTGTCAAGTTCCTCGCTAAATCTTTATATCAATTACTCTTAATTGCATTTGCTCCCGGCCCTTCCACACATTTCTACTAAATTCAAAAGCAATATCCACTGCTCGTTGATCAAAAACAGCTTTCTGAAGAAGGTCGTAGTGCGGTCCAAACCGAAAAGCAATTGCCTGAACTGGAGCGTCGGCTGTTTGCACTCTAAAACGTAAATGACTGTGTTCTCGTCCGACAGTTTGTAAACTTAACGGATGAACACCTCTGACCACAAAACGAGGTTTTGAATTCCCCTCTCCATACGGCTCCAAAGCGGTGACTTTGCTCAAAAGACTTTTATTAATCTCATTCAAATCAACTTCGTAATCAACATTCAAAATTGGCTCTAAATCATCGTCGCTAATATGCTTTTCGGCGTACTCCTCCATCATTCCCACAAACTGCGCTAATTGACTAGTTTTCAGAGTAAAACCAGCGGCTGCCGCATGCCCCCCAAAAGTCTCAAAACACTCAGCCATAGACTGCAAAGCCTTCACAATATTAAAAGTTTCTGGGCTCCGACAAGAGGCTACTAATTCCTCTCCTCGCTCTTCCATAATAATAGCTGGGCGATGGTTTTTTTCGGAAAGCCGAGCCGCAATCAACCCCACAATCCCGGAACGCCAGTCTGAATCCCACAAAATCAACACCTTCTTATTAAGGAGGCTTTGTTTTTCAATGCGTTCTTCTGCTTTTTTTAAGGCCTCTTCCAAAAAATGCTGCCTTTGCACATTAAGTTGCTCCAATTTTTCAGACAAAGCATGGGCGCTATTATTTTCATTTAACAAAAGTTGCAACGCAAAATAAGGAGTTTCAATTCTTCCGGCTGCATTTAAGCGCGGTGCAATTCTAAATCCAACCAAATCACTATCATGCCCATTTGAATTATCCCCACCGGCCTTATTAAAGAGTGTTTTTAATCCTTCCCATTCAGTTTTTCGAATTTGATCTAAGCCCTGCTTGGCAATCCAACGATTCTCGCCTATTAAAGGTACACAATCCGCGATTGTTCCCAAACTCGCCAAATCCACTAATTTATCGCGCCAAATATCAGCGTTATCTCCCATCAGCGCAACCCCCAATTTAAACGCCACTCCCGAACCTGAAAGATGAGGAAAAGGATAGCCATTCTCCCCCAAAGCTGGATGAAGAATTGTGTAAGCATCTGGCATTTTCTCAGGGATGGTGTGATGGTCAGTGATAATTACATCCATGCCCTGCGCTGTGGCCTCGTCAATTTCCTTGCGATTAGAAATTCCGCAATCAACGGTTATCAAAAGATCAATATTTTTTTCTTTAAGCTCAGAAATCCAATTTACATTAAGTCCATATCCATCCTGCCGATCTGGCAAACGATAAGAAACTTCGGCCCCTAACTCACGGAGCACTTTTACCAAAATCGCCGTCCCACTAATTCCATCCACATCATAGTCTCCAAAAATAATAATTCTCTCCTTATTAGTAATAGCGTTATTAATTCGTTCCACAGCCCGTTCCATGTTTGGCATTAAAAAAGGGTCATGAAAAGTCACGCTTTCGTTATCTAAATTTTGCGTAAGTAGATCACTTATTTTCCCTTGATTGAGAACCCATTTTTTTCCTAAAACTGACATGATTTATGAATTAGTTTGACGCTTTTTGGCGTCTTCTTTTTTCTTGTTTTCTGCCCAAATTTTTAGGGCTTCCTCGGGGGTCGAGGCTTTATCATCACCAAAAACCCAGGTGTGACGCCTGATTATTTTTTCTGCAATATCACTCAATACATCCTTGAATTCAAAACGTCCTTCTTCCTCGGCAATAACCACGGCCAATACTATATTAAAAATCAAATCCCCTAACTCTTCGCGCAAATTTTCGTCGTCTTTATTATCAAGTGCTTGCCCAACTTCCTCGGCCTCTTCCAAAAGATCTTCCTTTAAATCCTCTAACCTCCGTGATCGATCCCAAGGACACCCTCCCGGAGCGCGGAGTTTTTTGGCAATGCGAATTAGCTCATCAAATTCTTTCATTTAGTCTTCGTTAATCTGGTTAATTTGAGCACCACCCACGGCATCGTCCTGAGTGAGGCCTTTGGTGATTTCTTTGGCAAGTTGTTCCCCACTAACCCAGTAGATTGATTGATCACGTTTAAACCAAGTTCGTTGTCTTCGAGCGTATTCACGAGTTTCTTTTCGAATTAAATCCGCGGCCTCTTCCAGAGTTAAATCCCCATCCAAATACTGAACTATTTGCTTATATCCAAGCCCCGTCATAGACGGTAATTTTTTGTCGTAGCGATTATACAAACTTTGTGTTTCTTCCACTAAACCGTCTTCAATTTGTTCACCGACGCGACGATTAATGCGGTCAAATAAAACTTCATTCGGCCAATTAATTCCAATTTGAAAAACTTCATAAGGACACTCTTTTGTTTTCTTTTGTTCGTCAGTGGTTTTTTGAGTTGTGAGGTTGATTTCGAGCGCACGGATAAGGTAACGATGATTGTTTGGGTGAATTTTACTAGCCGCGAGAGGATCGAGTTCTTCGAGCATTTTGTGAAGAGCTTGAGCTCCATCTTTTTCTAATTCTTGCTCTAATTCTTCGCGAATTTTTGGATCAGGAGGAGCAGACGGTAACTGATAATTATTTACAATTGAACTAATATAAAGACCCGTGCCACCAACCAACATTGGCACTTTATTCCGACGATGAATGTCATTAATTACCCGGTTGGCCTCGCGCTGAAAATCAGCCAAAGAATATGATTGATCCGGATCACGAATATCAATCATGTGGTGTTTTACTTTTTCACGAATTTTTTTAGAAATTTTATCAGTTCCCAAATCCATATAACGATAAATTTGACGTGAATCAGTAGAAATAATTTCACCATCAACTTCAAGCGCTAGCTTTAAGCTAATCGCGGTTTTCCCAGAGGCGGTAGGCCCAAGAATAACAATCAAAGGCTTTTTACCCGTCTTCTCAGCTTCCAATAAAAATGTGCGAGCACGTTCAATAGTTGGCATAGTGTCGGCATTTTAGCGGTTTACAGGCTCCTTGGCAATTTAGGGCCCAGCCCGCGGTTCAAGGCTTGCTTCACGGCGGTAGTTTAGGACTTTTTGATCGATGGCCCATTTTAGCGCATTCATGTTAGGTAGACTGCTGTGGGCCAGATTATGGCATTTTTTACAGAGTCCAACTATAAAGTCTGGGTCGTGATTTTGACTTAGCGCAAAACGCTTAGTGTGGTGGAATTCTTCGATGGGATGGTTGCAATTTAAAGTATCGCATTTGTTTTGTTGACGGGCTTGGATTAGTCGTTGAATTTCGGTTGGGATCGCTCTTTTAACCTGGTAGTTTTCGGCTTTTTTACGCGCGCGTTCTTTTACGCAGTCTGGGCAAAGTTGGATAGTGGCTTGTTTTTCTGATTGAGACGGTTCGGTAAGGAGCGCTTCCAGAACTTCGCTAAAACTTACTGTTTCGCCACGCTCTTTTTCAATTTTTTGTTTGAATTGGCGAAATTTGAGGACGGTTTTTTCGTTTACTTCGAAGGATAGACGTTCACGTTTTTCAGGTTGAGATTCACCCCCGGGGGTGAATTGTAACCTGTAATTTTGCACACAACGTTCTAGAGCGACTTTTGGTAAATCTTCTACTTTTTGCGCCCATTCTTTTTCGGTTTCTGGTGTCGCAATGTAGGCAACCGCTTCAATTTTGCTCCAACCATGTTCACCGCTTTCTAATTGCGCACGTAAAGTGGGTTTATCCCTTAATTTTGCTGAAAGATTTAAGATTTTATCGACACTAGCATGACTCATGCCTCCTAATTTAGCGGCAAATTCGTGAATTGAACTACAACCGTGACGACGATGTATCCGACGTTGTTTCGCCTCGGGCAACAAAGCGGCAAAATGACGTTTTGATAAAAGGGCGACACGACCGCGTTTTTTGCAGAGCTGATAAAATTCGGAATTTGATAATTTTTTGTATTTCATGGGGTGTTTATTAAGGTGAGTGTGCTTTTACCTTAACAGGTTAAAAATCTGCGCGCAAGACTAGCTTAGTGATTACGAAATATTTCTCAAAAAACTCCATAGAAAATCACAAAAATTCACGAAAAAGTCTCCACGCTCAAAACTTTCACGCATTACAAAAAAATAAACTTGACTTCTCGAAGCGCACAGGTAGAATAACGCTTGCTTGAGACAGTAGGCATTCAAATAAGACCTGCCGAGGCATAAAAATTGGACCTGCCGGGTTTCCCTTTAAAAGATAGGATGGCCCACCCAATTGCTCTCGTGTCTCAAGCACGAGATTTTTTTTATCTTTATCCCCTAACTATGGCCATTACTCGAGATCAAAAGACGGCGATCCTCGATGAGCTTAAGCAAAAGTTTCAGGATGCCAAAGGTATTGTGTTCGCACAGTATCGTGGGCTTTCTGTGGAAGATGCTCAAGAACTTCGCAGAGGTCTCCGCGAATCGAACGTGGATTATAAGGTGGCGAAAAAAACTCTCATTAAACTAGCAGCTAAAGAGATGGATTATGACATCCCTGAAGAGGTGATGGATGGTCCAATTGGAGTTGCGTTTGGGTTTGATGATGAGATTGTCGCGGCCCAAAAAATCTACGAGTTTGTCAAAAAGTTTGAGTCGCTCAGTATTATGGGCGGTTTTATGGAAGGGAAGGCGATTGACGCTGAGGTGGTTAAACAACTCGCTTCAATTCCTTCACGCGATGTACTTTTGGCACAAATGATGGGTTCAATGATGAGCCCACTCACTGGTTTTGTTGGTATTGGAAATGGAGTTACTGGCGGATTTGTCCGTGTGCTGAATGCTTACCGTGAACAACGGGAAGAAGGAGGCGAAACTCCACCACCAGCCGAGGAACCAAAGGCGGAAGCTAAGCCTGAAGAGACTGTTGAAGAAGCTCCCGCTGAAAAGGCTGAGGAAGCTGGCGACGAACCGGTCGCCGAAGCAGCTCCCGCGGAATCAGTCGAAGAAACCACTTCTGATGCTCCTGTTGAGGAAACTCCCGCCGAGGAAACTCCCGCCGAGGAAGATGCAAAGCCTGAAGAGGCCGAGGCACCAGCAGAAGAACCTGCTGCTGAAGAAACCCCTAAAGATGATGCCCCTGCCGAGGACGCATCTTAATTTTATTTATCAAATAATTTAACCCTATTTAAAATGTCTGACGAAGTAACTCTATCAAAAGACGCAGAAAAAGTTCTCGACATGGTCGAAAAACTTACTGTTCTTGATCTTGCCAACCTTGTAAAGGCCATGGAAGACAAATTTGGTGTTAGCGCTGCTGCTCCTGTAGCTGCCGCTGCTGCTCCTGCTGCTGGTGGTGACGCTGGTGGTGCAGAAGAAAAATCTTCTTACGATATCGAACTTAAAGATGCTGGATCTCAAAAGATCGCTGTTATTAAAGTTGTTCGAGAAATCACTCAACTTGGTCTTAAAGAATCCAAAGAACTTGTTGATAGCGCTCCAAAAGTTATCAAAGAAGGTGTCAAAACAGAAGAAGCTAACGAACTCAAGAAAAAACTTGAGGAAGCTGGTGCTACTGTTGATCTTGTGTAATAATCACGCAAATTTAAAGAGCCGGGTGATCGTAAATGGTTATCCGGCTTTTTTGATGGGGTCTAATGGTTGCTTTTTCTCCTGATTTTTGGTAAAATATATAGAATTTTAAAAATAAAAACAAACGGCATGAATGAGTCACCTCTCTTCCCGGATCTCCAACAGGAGAATGCTGCGCCTAGTGCGCCGGCGGTGGCCGCGGTTGCAGAACCGCCGCCCCCAACTGAAACAGCACCGACTCCCGACCTGTTCGGTGAGCCAGCTGCTCAACAAACTACTCCAGCCTCAGCTGAGTCTGGTGTGGTTAACGCGGTTGTTTCTCAAAACGACCCAGAAAAAGGCCAAATCCTTGGCCCTAAACCAAAAACTAGTGCTGGACTTGATGTCCGCTCGAGTCATTTTAATTTTGGAAGCTTTCTTTTTAAGTTTTCAATTATTCTTGGCTTACTTATTTTTGGATTTTTCTACACCCAACTTTCACCTACGTTTGAATTCCTCGGGAAGAATCCAGCGCAGGAACTTGCTGTTTACCAATCCTCATTCGAAGCTGAACAAACTTCAGTTAACTTTTATAACCTGTTAATGACTAAATTTGCACTTGATGACTTTACCAGTGCGGCTGACTCGTATTTGGTGAAATTGTCGCAATATGAATCTGATAACACCGCGTCTAGTGACTTGGATAGCTTAGAAGAAGGTTTAACTGACTTGCAAGATGATATGCACGCAGCTCTTGGAACGGCTCAGGAAAAACTTCGCCAGCCTATTTACCCGGTGGAGCTTTTGAGTGGCGGGGTGTCAGTGATAGACTTAGAAGCAACCTATACAAGCCTGTTAAAAACTAAAATTAGCGAGGAAAAACAAGATCTTCGTGGGCTTGAAGATGAAGAATCTTTCCAAGAATCAAATAATCTAGATGGAGCGTTGGCATTGCTTAATGCTACTGCCTTACTCCGTGAAGTTAAAGCCGTAGACCTAGAAGAAGATTTAGCTAATGAAACAGTGGAATCACTTTTTGAACAAACTACGGAAATCAGTAAAGATCAAACTTCTACTATTCTCGCGATCAGGAACGGTCGTGTGGATTGGGAAGTTGTATTAGATGAAGTGGAAAGTGTTACTAAGAAAATTGACCCACTATTTGGGAGTGGGATTAGCAGTAACATTGAATATTCCAATATGTCTTTTAGTTTAACTAGTGGGAAAGCAAGTCTTCGTGGCGACACTCGAACAGATGATACTTTGAATTTTTCATTGATTTCTGATTTGGTGGATCAATTAGAACTATCTACTTATTTCTCTGATGTGACCACTCGTTCATTCAGTAAAAGTGAAGGCTCTGAAGACGACTTTTCTGCGTCGTTTAGTTTGGAATTAATTTTACAAGAAGGTGAAGATGAGCGTGATGCTCAGGCAACAGTAGTCCTTGAAAAGGAGGAGGCCGAAGAAGTAGAAGAGGTGGCAATTGCTCCAGAAAAATCTTTTAATACTGGTTCTGCGAATGTTTTTAATGTTCTGCGTGACCTTTTCTTTGGGGAAAATGAAGATGAATTCAAACCGGTCCCCCGCTCATAATTTTTAAACTTTTGAACCATGTCCAATTCTAAACCAAGTAAAATCACACTCGTTCTGGCCCTGATTGTATTGGGAGCGACTGGATATTATGGCTACACAAGATTCAATGAACTTACAGATGTAAACGAACAATTAGCATTGGCTGATAATATTTTGCTAGAACTAGAACAAGAAAGCGGTGATGCTTTGGATGAATATACTGATGCTAAAAAAGACTATGTTGAAACATATGATGCTAATACTGAAAAAATTTCAACCATTCTTCCGTATGATGAAGATTTAACTAGTTTGACGCGGGTGTTGGATGATTTTGCTTTTGAAAATCACTACAGTTCAAATCCGTTTTTTATTAGTCAAATGTCTTACGGAACCGTAACGGAAACCGAAGATGGCTACCGAGTTTTACCAATTAATATGACAGTTGAAGCTTCGGAAAAAAACTTTAATAAGTTCTTAGAATTTATTGAGACTTCTGGATCTTTGGAAAGTGGAGTGCGATTGATGTCAGTCGAAACTTTGACTCTTCAAGTAAATGAAGACGACGAAACTATGCGTGTTCAATTATCTCTTAACGCTTATCTCCAAAGTGCCTAATCCTCCTGTCCAACAACCAGTAACAGATCAAAAAGCTCCAGCGGACGAAGCTTTGTTTCCTGGTTTGGCAACAGCGGAGACAAATGGGGCTGCTCCGGAAGAGCCTACTAAGGAGGCCGCAACTCCGACTCCGGCTCCGCCACCAACTCCAGCGCCAAAAGTAGAAAAAACGTCTGAGGAAACGGCAGCTGATGTGGCTATGGGAGATCAGTTAAAAGTCTTGCAAGACTCGATTATTGCGGGGAATATTCCGCAATTGGTAATGAGTTCTATGTCACACGCGGTGACGTTGCGCTCTTCTGATATTCATATTGAACCAGCCCGTAATACGGTTCGCATTCGCTATCGTATTGATGGTGTTTTGCGGCAAGTGGTGGAGTATCCAACAAATATTCACCCGGCTGTGGTTTCGCGTATTAAAATTATGTCGAATTTAAAAATTGATGAACAACGAATTCCGCAGGATGGTCGAGCGCAAGTAACTACACCTGATGGTCGCGAAATGGACCTTCGTGTTTCTACTTTACCAACTGTAAATGGAGAGAAAGTGGTAATGCGTATTCAAGAAAGAACTCGCAAAATTCCAGCCTTAGAAGACCTAGGGTTAAGTGGTGTGGGACTAGAAAATCTCAAAAAATCACTAGCCTTACCAAATGGAATTATTCTAACTAGTGGTCCGACTGGATCTGGTAAAACTACTACTTTGTACTCCTGTTTAGAAATTTTAAATAAAATTGATGTAAATATTTTGACGTTTGAAGATCCAGTGGAAATTCAGATGGATGGTTTGTCACAAAGTCAGATGCATCCGGATATTGAGTATGATTTTGCGCGCGGGCTGCGCGCGGCTTTGCGTCAGGATCCGGACATTATGATGGTGGGAGAAATCCGTGACCGAGAAACAGTTGATGTGGCGATTGAGTCCGCGTTAACAGGTCACTTAGTGCTTTCTACAATTCATACAAATAGCGCGGTGGAGACTTTAACTCGTATTGATAATATGGGAGTTCCGCCGTTTTTAATGACCGCTACGGTTAACACAATCATTGCCCAACGTTTGGTGCGAAAGCTTTGTCCAGACTGTAAAAAACCAACTCAAATTGAGGAGGCAACCAAAATTACAGTGGATAAAGCGCTGGGAAAACTCTCGGAGGAAGAAAAAAAGAATTACGACCCAGCGCTCCTTTCAACCCTCACTTTCTACGAATCAGTAGGCTGTGAAAAATGTGACAACATTGGTTACAAAGGCCGAGTCGGTCTCTACGAAGTTTTACAAATGAGTAATGATTTACGCGTACTATTAATCAAAAAAGCCTCGGTTATGGAAATTGAAGAGGCCGCTATAAACGGAGGCATGACCACACTTGAACAAAGTGGAATCCTCCAAGCTTTACAAGGGAAAACAACTCTAACCGAAGTCTACCGTGTGGCTAGACCTTCAGAAGTCTAATTAATTTATTATGGAAACTTCAACTGAAAACCCAGCGCCAGCTCAGCAAATCACCAATGAGGTCGATATCCTAGAAATTGGTGCCGCGGCCGAGGCCGAACAAGTCGCCACCGAAAAAGAAAAGAAAAAAAGTGGCGGATTTATGGCTTCTTATAAAGCTTTAAACGAAAAAGTTCAGGTTTCAATGACCGCGATTAAATCCAAAGACAAAGTTAGCTTTTTTCAATTACTAGCAATTATGATTGGAGCGGGAGTGCCGTTGATTCGTGCACTTTACGTTTTATCGGAACAACTTAGCAATCCTCGCCTAAAAATGTCAGTTCGAAACATGGCCATGAAAGTAGAGAGTGGAAAAACTCTTTCGGATGCCATGCTTGATTATGAAGGAATTTTTACAGATGCGCAGATTGGAATGGTGCGGGCTGGTGAAGCTTCTGGTCGTTTGAATGATGTGCTTAAACAGATCGCAAAACAGGTTGAAAAGACCGCGGCCATTACTTCGAAAATTAAAGGCGCTATGATTTATCCGATTGTGGTGTTTACGATTATGCTAGGTGCGGTTTTTGTGATTTTGGCGTTTGTGGTGCCGCAGATTATGGAGTTATTTACGCAATCTAACGCGGAATTACCGATGTCGACTCAAATTTTGATGGGGATGAGTGATGCGGTGGTTAATTATTACCCAATAATTGGGGCTGGATTGGTGGTACTTGGCGGTTTAGGTTATCTTTGGAAAAAGACGCCAACTGGGAAATATGCTTGGCATAGTTTTGCCTTGAGGTTGCCGGTGTTTGGATTGTTATTAAGGTATGTGGCGGTTTCGAGGTTTACACGAAGTTTGAGTAGTTTGATTCAGAGTGGGATTCCAATTGTAAAGAGTTTGCAAATTGATGCCGAGGCCGTGGGGAATGAAGTTTACAGGAAGAGATTATTGTTGGCAGCGGAAGATGTGTCACGTGGTATTCCTTTGGCTGAGAATTTAACGGATAGTAAGTTTTTGTTTCCGGAAATGCTAGTTTCGATGCTAGCGATTGGTGAACAAACCGCAGAACTAGCGCCAGTAGCAGATAAAATTGCGGATTATTATGAAGCCGAAGTTGATCAGATGGCCGCGAATATGTCGAAATTACTAGAACCGCTTATTATGGTGACCATGGGCGTGGTTGTAGGAGGTTTGATTGTAGCGGTAATGCAACCAATTTTCGGTCTATTGGACGTGGTTGGCACGCTTTAATCGATGAGTTCGGGAAAGCCGGAGATGGGATAGACCTCGATGTTTTTGGTGAAAGCTCCGTCAATAGTCTCGAGTTCAATGGTAATAGTTCCCGTGAATTCTACTTCTGCTAATGGTGGGTAATAGTAAATAGTGGTAGCCCCATGAAGTGTCATTTCAATATCCTCGGGGATGGTTTCTGTATCGAGTAATTCTTCGCCGCCACAATCACTATCTAAGACTGCATAAACATTAACTACTCCAGTTGAACCGACAAATTTCACGTAATATGAAATCGCCTCACAATCTACTCCCCCCACATCCAACTCCATATTAGAAAGGGCGTAGCTGCGAGTTGTTTGAATCATTCCTATTACTGTATCCGTCGCGCTTTTGAGTCTGGCGTGGTTGCGAGCGTTTATAATGCCGGTGTAAGAGACCGAGGCGAGGATCGCGAGCAAGACCATTACTATCAGAAGCTCTATTAAAGTAAAGGCACGTATTTTTTTAATTGGGAGAGTCATATTGCGCCTATTATAACTAAAAACGTTGCCAGGTAATAGAGGTTATTGTAGAATAGTGACAACGTAAATTTGTAACCTCCCAAATATGAACGTTCCTATCAGAAAAAGAAAGGGTTTTACCCTGATTGAGCTTTTGATCGTGATTACGATCATCGGTATTTTAGCTGTAGCGCTTGTTCCAAGAATTTCTCAAGGTCCAGCTCGGGCTAGAGATGTGCAGAGAAAGGCGGACATGAATAATATTGCGGCCGCAATGGAGCTTTATTATGCAGATACAGGTAGTTATCCTATAGAATCAGGAACTGCTCAATGTTTATCTAGTGCCTCTGGAGACCCTGGAGAAGATATTCAAGATTATTTAGGTGGGACTGCTCCAACACCGCCTCCCGGAGCTATTGAAGGAGCTTGTGGTCTTCAATATTACTATGCGAGTACAGATGGAGCTGGATACACAATAGGTGCTGAAATGGAGATTTTGGCTACTACGACTGGTTATTACTGTGACACCCCTACTAGTTGGTATGATGCGGATGGGGATTTAGTTGCAACAGCATGTGCTACTGGAGATTTAACAACTGTTTACTACGCCATCGAAAGATAGTTTTTCGACTTCTAAACCCCTCAATCTTTGCTATTGGGGGGTTTTTGTTTATAATCTGAATGATGTAACTCTCCCCTCCCATGAAAATGCAAAAATCTTTCACCCTAATTGAACTCTTAATTGTAATTACTATTATTGGAATTTTGGCGGTGGCGTTGGTGCCACGGATTTCTTCTGGTCCAGCCAGAGCTAGAGATGTACAAAGGAAAGCAGACTTACAACAGATTGCCACAGCCATGGAACTTTATTATGCAGATAATGGGGAATATCCAAATAGCGCGGGAACTGTACCTGAAGATTTTTGTGTGGGCGCAGAGCTTGATTCTTACTTAGGAAACTATATGGATTTACCTGATGATCCTGGTTCAGGTTCGCCAATGGGATGTACTAATGATTACTATTATCATGTAATGGCTTATAGCTCAGGTGGTTCCACTCCTTCGGCTTATGCTTTGATTGCAGAAATGGAAATTTCCTCAGTAAGTGCAGATTCTAGTGGTTATTTTTGTTTAGCGACTGAAAAGGTTATTCCCTATACCTTTGTAGATCTTCAAGACGTATATCAGACATTTTTATCTAATAATCCTTGCGGGACTGACCCCGTTGCCTACTACACTGTTTACCATTAATAATTTATGAAAACTCGTAAAGGCTTCACTCTCATTGAACTTTTAATTGTGATTACGATTATTGGAATTTTGGCGGTGGCCTTAGTTCCGAGAATTTCTTCTGGTCCAGCGCGAGCACGAGATGTTCAAAGGAAAGCAGACCTTCAACAGTTAGCGACAGCGATGGAACTTTATTATGCAGATAATGGGGAATATCCGAATGAATCTGGTTATGATGAAAATCATTGCATTAATGACGGCGGAGTAATTGATACAGCTCTTAGCCCTTATATCAGTATCCCAACTGCTCCCGGATCTTTTGAATCTATGAATTGTGATATAGGCGAATACTACTATCAAGTAATGTCTTATTCGGCAACAGGAACAAACCCATCGGCTTATGCCATGATTACGCAAATGGAAATTACTAGCATCGATGATTCTGCCGATGGTTATTTCTGTGATGATATCGAAAGGACATCATTTGGCCATGATGATCTTAGTTCATATATTTCTGGCACAATTGATAACTCTGGCTTTTATTGCCCGCAAGATTACGCCTACTACACCTACTACCACTAACCAGTCACACTTCATTACGTTAACCTGTCCACACCTTATTTGGGGAAAATGGGGGTTTTAACCTGTTATTCACTTTATTTTTAGAGGGTGGTTAAGGTATAATATTGGTTAGTTTAAAAACTCGCTTTTTGGCTTGCCTAAGCCATTAATTAGCTTTTCAGCCGTTTGTGCCGGCTGAACATTGCGCTATGTAACCAAAATTATGCGCCTCTCTCCTACTTTTAACCGCGTTATTACCACCTGGGTGCTTGTGTCCCTACTTGGAACACAAATGCTCAACATCGACCTTTCGCAGGGACGCGGGGTTAAACAAAACCTCGGAGTAGTGGCGATTTTGGTAGATGAAGACATTTATAGTAACTCTACTAGTTATGTGGGGCTTTCGGATGAATACTCCGGAGCTCGTGATACAACCTTAAAAGCGCGGATTGATCGTTACGCTGAAAATGTTCAGGAGGCTATGCCGCTGACTAAGTCTCTTATTATAAGGACCAACACGGATTCTAGTCCGGTGGATATTTCGCAAGCTTTGGAAAAACTTTATTTCGAAGGTGATGGGGACACTAGTGCCAACACTAAACTGGCGGGATTGGTAATTATTGGTGAGATTCCCCTACCAGTGGTTAATAAAAACGAAAACCGCTACATCAGCTTGTATCCGTATACGGATTTTGAAGATAAAGTTTACCTCTATAATAGTGTGACTGGTGATTTTGAGACGAGTCCGTCATTAACTAACCCCCAACCAGAAATTTGGCACGGGGTAATTCGGGCTCCAGAAACTGGAGAGGATGGTAACGAGTTGCTGGCTGACTATTTTGATAAAAACTATTTGTACCGGTTGGGGTATTCCGAATTCGCGGATTTTGATCAAAAATTATTCTATGCCGACACTTTGGCAGAAAAAGACGCCTTAAACGAAACTAGTGTAAATGCTTACGAACGATTCATTGAACACTGGGAAGACGTGTCTTATAAACGCTACACCAGCGACTTAGCGCGTGAACTGTATATGGAAGTAAACGAGGAACTTGAAGGTGGTGATGGCACTGATAATGACGGTGATGGCTTAACTGATGAAGATCCAGAAAATGGTTATGACGATGATAATGACGGCTTAATTGATGAGGATGATGGAAATTTTTACTGGGGAATTGATAATGATCGGGATTGTTGGGAACAGGATGAATCCTTATGGGACAGTAATGGGGATGGGGTTCCTTGTGGCCCAGGGGTGATGGATGAAAACGGAATTATCACTCTGGCTTGGGATAATTTTGTGGATGAAGATGGAATGGATGATAATAATAATGATGGAGATAATTTAATGGACGAGGATCAACCTGGCGATTCGAATGGCGATGGTTGTGTGGGTTCTTGTGGAGTGGATGATGATGGAGACTCGCAAGACTGGGATGGTGATGGTTGGCCTAATGGTTGGGAAATTGAGGTGTTTGACTCGAATCACGAAAGCAAATGGAGTCCTTTTTGGAATAAACCAAATGATCAGGAGGAAGAAGATTTAATAGAAATGTATACAGATGAGGAATATCCGACTTATGATCCTAATTGTTTTTCCCCGGAACCAGACGGAGGAGACCCTGGTGATTATGATGGTTTATCTTTTGTAGCTAGTAATACACGGCGTGATGGCACACGTTGTATGCCCACGGCTTGTAATGGGGACATGACGAATGACGATGATGAAGATGGCCTTTGCGATGAAGATACTACCGCTGACAATGATGCGGATGGTGATGGTTTAATTGATGAAGACCGAGCTGGTGACCAAGATGATGGGGGTGATGACTTTACTTATTTACCAGACATTCAATCTAAATTAGTAGTAGAGGCGTTTTTCAAAAAATATCCCGAGATGTTTAGGAAATTTTTGGGGAATATTAATATTTGGACGGATTACACCGGGCGTTATCTTTATAATTATTATGATGATTACGGAAATACCGTTAGTGATCGAGAAACAATCCCCGGCTTAATTGGAAAACGAGATGAATACGTGCAACTAGCTTTATGGGCGGTAAATGAGATTATCGAAGATACGGTGGATGATTTTATTAGTGATTACAACTTGGCCACTGACATTCCGATGGTGGGGCGAATTTTGATTGAAGGAACTGTGATTGCGGGTGATGACGAGGCCACAGAAGAAGAATTCACTTTTGAATTTATTAACCATGGTGTGAAAAGTCGCTCCAGTAGTGATCAGATTTATATCTATGGCCAAACTCCAGATGAAATCACTTCTCCGGGGGAATGTTCAACTTATCGTGGATCCCATAACGATGGTGAGGGACAATTAGTTTATGGATTGCGTTTATATGATTTTAACACCTCGGGATCCTGGGGCGATGAAAATGATGATGAGGCCAAAGAGGGCGAAGATTACGCGGGTTGTTTTGCTAATTTTTATGATCCGGAAGGTGGTCCTGAATATTGTTTTCCGGAGTTAGCGCAAGAACCAGTGCGCAGCACCGTAGGAACAAAACACGTTATTGATAGTGAGGCGGAAAATATTTTTGTGGATTATCGGTCTTGTTATAACTTCAAAGAAAGTGAGGAGTTTATTGGTACCAGCCGAAGTGATAGTGACCGTAGCTATGACGATAGCGTGGAAGGTTACTGGTACTATGCCGATGAATTTTTGAAGGAGTATGTGGATTTATTAGAAGACATAGCAGACGGTGACAAAGATGATGGAGATGACCATGAAGACTCTGATGATGGGGTTTATGACGAAGAAGATTTTGCCTTGGAGGTTCTTGATATTCAGAATGATCTAGATGATGATGACGCCTACAACATCCCAACTAAAGCCGCTGATGACATCTATTTATTTGGGGCACCGGGTGATTCAACCTATTACACTTTGGGTGCGTTTTTTGATGATTTAGCAGATCCCGTTAACAAAGATAGTCAGGAAGAGATCGGTGACTTTTTTGTGAACGGAGAAGATACTTATTCTTTTAATGTGGATGACCTGAGCAGTATTGCGTCTATTAGCATGGAAATTTCACGCGAGTATATAAAGGAAAGCAATTCTCCTTTTAGCTCTGACATCACCGATGATATTAGTGATGCTTACTTTTTCTCTAGTACATTAAAACACGTTGAACCAACCAGCAGCACCATCTCGCAACAACTAGAAGCTAAGTTTAGTATGGCCTTGCCAGTTGATAATCCGCGTCATATCACGTTCCGCGATCAAGAAGGTGTTTATACAAAAATTGATTATCCAAATGTTTTTGATTTGGAAAGCTGGGGTGAATTAGAAGATTTATTAGAAGCAGCGCAGTCTGAAATCATGGAAGTGCCGTGGGCTATTTTTGGAAGTCCGACTTTCTTAACTGACTTATTAGAAGAAGATATTTTCTACGAGCAAATGCAAGATGCGTTTGCGTGGCGGAACATGAATTTAGATCAAAAGCATTTATGGGTGATGGAGGAATATCTAAGCCCAGACAGTAAGACTTTTGTGGCTAAGCCAGACAATGGTTATGAAACTTTTTACATGGTGGCGGACGGAGAATCAGACCGCATGAACATGAGTTTTTACGCCAATATTGTGGCAGATGAATTAGACCCTGAGTACCTTTGTCCGGATGCTAGCTGCGCCGCCGAGGAAGAAGATGAAAGCAATGACGGACTTGGCGAGGACGATGAAGTGGAGTATAGCAATGACCCAAATAGTACGACTATTTACTGGTTCCCTTTTATTTGGATTAAAGGAATTATTGATTGGGTAATTGATTTAGGCGAAAGCGTCACAACTGATGTGGTGGCTGAAGTGGTGGAATCAGTGGAAGGAGGCATGACTTTGTCTTGTGGTCCACCACTCCCGATTGAAGACACTGATGCTGATGGAATCCCAGATGATGAAGATGACGAACCTTATTCTACGGACGGAGACAAAGACGGCATCCCAGATGGTGCGGGCACTACAGTTAAACTTTCTTTGGAATCAGACGGGACTGAAGTATTACTAGCTAATGGTCAAACTAAAGCGACCCTAACGGTTAAGGCTTTAAATTTAAGAGGTGTTAAAAACAGTTACGACACTTACTCCACGGCCGTAGTAGAAGTAGCCGAGGGATCAAGCTATGTCAGTATCCCCTCCCCAATCGTACAAATTTATCAAGGCGAAGGAGAGGTTGATGTTTACAGCACGCAAGAAGGCGGGACTTTTGTTTTGGAAGCTGTAGGGACTAGTGAAAACATTGAGGATGTTTATTCAAACACCGTGAGCTTAACTAGCAAACGCGAATACTTAAAACTATCAACTTACGAAAAAGAATACGTCACAGAGGACGCTGCTTACACCACCGAAACGCTAGAAGATGTTTTGGTATTAGATGCGCTAGACAACTTAGTAGCCGTAATCCGGGCGAGCAATGGAGCCGTAGAATTAAAAGACTCCACTAACTACAAATTAACCGCCATAGAAGGAAAAGACGGCCAACCAGCCGCTCTAGGAATTGTGCATATCGAAAGTGAATTAGTTATGGCAGAGTTCTTTATTGCCCCGGATGTTGAAGAAATTATTTTGCAATCTTCTCCTTATATAGATGGAACTGTAAATAATGTACGGGTGATTGATTCTAATGCCACGGATGATTGGAAAGTGTCATTTATGGATGATGAGGAAACTCAGGCTGGCTTGTTTTATCAAGATGTTCAAGTGGGCTTAATTGAATCGGACGGACAAGTTTATTTAAAAGAAGGTTACGTGGTTGAGCTAGGCTTAGGCGATACGAATGTAAATATTACTAACCCACACCTTCACTTTACCGTGGGAGTTGGCGAAAGTGTGTTGTTTGACATTGTAATGGGAACAGACACCAGCTTGTTAGAGATGTTGGGATTAGAAGAAGCTGATCAAGTGGTGGCCTTGTCCTCGACTGACATGGAGAGCCGTGAACTTTCCTGGTTTAACCGGGTTACACACTTTTTCTACTGGGTGCACACCTTGGTAATGAAGCCAATGCCATATGCTTATGCTTTGTCTGATTTATATGACTCTGACGGAGAAGGTTTGGATGATTTAAGTGAGTGGACAATTTCGACTAATTTGTATGATGTGGATTCGGATGGTGATGGCTATGAAGATTATTCTGAGTTAATGAATGGTTATGATCCGCGTGAGGCAGGAGCACGATTATTTAGTGATATTTTTGTGGAGCACGAAGCTTTTTATGATGTAGTGGAATTATTTACGCGCGGTGTGATTGACGGGTACTCAGATGGCACGTTTAGGCCCGAGAATCCCATCACGCGTGAAGAATTTACTAAACTCAATTTAGGAGCGATTTGTTTGGATTGTACGGCTTTTATAACTTCGGCCCAGGAATCGATTGAAGAAACTTATGCCACGCACGCTTTCCCGGATAATAATATCGATGAGACTCTTTATTACTGTGTGGCTTATAGTCGCAACGAAACTTTGATTTCTGGTTATAAATGGGGTGAATACGAGGGTTATTACCTTCCGACTAATACTATGAGTCGCGCTGAGGCTACTAAGGTGCTCTTAGAAACTGCTTCTTTTGCGGTTAGTGAGATTTCGGACTTTACTTTGCCGTGGTACACCAATTACGTGATTGAGGCGCAGGAGAATGGCTTGTATCCCGAAGATCGCTACCTTGAATTAGATACTTACCCGAGCAGTGATTTTGAGTCTTGGATTAAGAGTGAATTAGATCCAAGTCAGGGTCAGACTTCTATTAAGAGTTGGCTCGAAGATCCAATTACCCGTGGTGAATTTGCCATGATGGTGGGTAATTTATTAAGAATTAAAGATTGTCGTGATAACGACACTGATGGGGATGGGCTTTCGGATAATTTTGAAATGTACAATGTTGGGACCTCCCCCTACAACCCCGATACGGACTATGGTGGAGTGAGTGATTTTGTGGAGGTTGTAAACAACACCAATGCGATTAATGATCCAGATGATGACTCGGAAGAGGCGGTGGTGACCGATGATGACGATGATGGGGATGGGGATGTTGTAATTGTGATCCCCGAGGATGCTAATGTCGATACAGATGGGGATGGACTACTTGATTCTGAAGAGGAGATTTATGGCACTGATCCAAATGATCCAGACACGGACAATGGTGGAATTAGCGATGGGAACGAAGTTTTAGCTGGCAGTGATCCTCTAGACGACTCAGACGAAGCCACTGACTTAGATTACGATGCTGGAGCTTATGTTAGTGGTCTTTATTTAACGCGTGATTCGGCTTATCAAATTATTTCTGAGGAGATTTTGTATGAGACCAAAATTTTTACTAAAGAAATGCCGGCGGATGGGACTTCTCAATTATTCCTAAAAGCGCAGATAATTGATGAGTACGGAGTTGGTATTTACGATGACAATGAAAGTATTGTGGAATTTGTGGCCGTGGATCCAGACCAGCCTTACGCTGAAATTTTACGTGTACAAATTCAAGTTACAAATGGTTTAGCAGAAACTGAAATCCAAGCTAATACTGTCTCGGGCTATATTGATATTACCGCGGAGATCCTACCAACAGCGCTGCCAATTATGGATACAACAGTGCATGTTTATCCAGGCGAGCCGTATACCATTGATTTAGAACCAGATTCTTATTTCTTAAAAACTGGTGGTTTAAATAAGACTGAAGTTGAAATCCGGTTAAAAGATTTTTATGGAAACGTGGCCAACATGTCACCGCACCGCGCCACAATCACAGTTGATGGACCGGGAACAATTGATGAAAGATTGGATGAGGACATTGAACAAATTGGCACCCAGGTAACGATTTACGAAGGTGGATTTAACTTTGATTTAACTTCTGGGGATGATGAAGGAACCGTCACTATTACAGTGGCTTTGGAAAACATTGAACAAACTTTGAACATTGGAGTTTACGACAATATTGAACTGCAATTATTTACAGCAAATGATGAAATGACGGCTAATGGAGCGACAACAACTACGATTACTGTTTGGGCGGTTCTGGATGATTCTGGGGCGCCGCTAGAAGGCTTTAATGGCAGTGTGACGTTCTCGATGGTGGATGA
Source organism: Candidatus Peregrinibacteria bacterium (assembly GCA_018659585.1). Classification (GTDB taxonomy): domain Bacteria; phylum Patescibacteriota; class Gracilibacteria; order UBA1369; family UBA12473; genus JABJMC01. The sequence continues at coordinate 125,717 of JABJMC010000006.1, read as the reverse complement.
TTTGTATGGGACTTTAACAGATGAAGAAAGTGTGATAACCGCGGAAATAAGTAATGGGCAGGCTGAAGTTGATTTTGCGGCTTCGACTGTGTCTGGCACGGCGTACGTAACGGCTTCGATGATTGGCTTTGATCCCGGAACGCTCCCAATTACTTTATTACCAAATGACACTTATCGCTTAGAACTTTCGTCTGATTCTAGCGTTATTCCAACCGGTCAATCCGCAGAAGTAATTGTAAAAGCTTATGATGTTTATGATAATTTTGTTTACACTGATTCCTCGACTACGGTCACTATGCGAGTCACGGATGCGTCCGAGGAATTCGGGGATGTTAATTCTAGCTCACTAACACTTTCTAGCGGATTAGGTTCGTTTAATGTAACGGCCGATGATTTAACAGGGCCGGTTAATATTGTGGCCACTGGTCAAACCAATGGTGATCGAACCGCTGTTTCTGGAACGCTAAGCATGGATACGGTTTTAGAATTAGAAGGAACTTCGTTTGAAAGTATAGAGCCGCAGGTGTTGTTTGCGGCCTTGCTAGGGGCGCCATTTGGAGAAGTAACACAAGAAGATTACTGGGCTGGGTGGTTTACTTTTACTGGTAAAACTCAAGCTTCGGTTAGTTTAACAGCTAATCCAGAACCTAACTCCCAACTGTCTCTGATGGATTCACAAGGTAAGTTATCGGTCTTAGATGGCAATGCTGTGGATCTTAAATTAGTGGCCGCTAATAGTATGGCTTTCCCAACTCGCTTTTTAATTAAAGATCTTCTTTCTCAGATTACCGTGGCCGAAGGAATGATTGTTTTGGATAGTTCTGATTTCTATATTGTGGAGAATGATTATGATTTAAGTACGGCCGAAGATGATGGTATTTACGTTCAACAATTAACGGAAAACACTAATTACGAAGTTAAACAATTCCGTGGGAATGTGAGCTTTTTGGAAGATGGTGACGAGATTATTCGCTTAGAACCAGATGGCCAAATTCAGGTTTATGATCCCACCTATTATTTAGAAGTTAACGAAGATTATGAATATTTTGGTTATGATTTGATGTTGGGTGAAAGCTCAGTTTTACGCGTATTGCTTAAACAAACTTTTGAAAATAATGTAACCCAATTAGACGAGCAATTTGCCTGGGAAGATTGGACTTTATTAACACCAGGTGTTTATTTCACCGGAATAAACTCCAATAAATATGGTTATTCCACGGCTTATAGCGGAAACTCTTCTGCCTCCCCCACTGGAATGTTTGTGGTGGATAAAACAACCACTCTTGCGAATAGTCAGAAGCCAGGAGTTGGAAACAGTTCGTTAGAAACAGCTGGTGATGCGCAGGGAATTGGTTTTGAAGGCGATAATAAATTTATGTTATTGCTTGCGGATGGCTCAACTGTGGGTGAAGCAAATCAGTACTATGCTTCGGATATTGGGATTGTTTTGGGTGATCCAACTATTCGTTTAACAGATTGGAATCCGCAAACTGTGTCTAGCACCGGCTTTACGTCTGGAGTAGGACGATTGATTTTGGCGGGTAATGAAACTATTCAAGACATGACAACTTTGGATTACAACTCCGATGGTTTGGATGATTTGTTAGTGGCTTTTGAAAACGGAGCCGTTGAGTTACTAGAAAATAAAGAGGCTTATCCTCGCTTTGAAAATCAGGGATTACTAATGAATCTAACTAATGGAATTATTGATTTGGATGAAGCGGACTTTAATCAAGATGGTCAAACTGATCTGGTGATAGCGACAAATGAAGCTTGTATTGCTGGTGAAATTTGTATTTATCAATACACTAATTATGATTCAAATTTTGTACGCGAAAACCTAGAGTTAGAAATTGATGGTTCACAAATTAAACAAATCGTGGCCCATGATATGAACTACGATGATTATCCGGACTTGGTTATTTCGGATATTAATGGTGTGATTTATGTCTTTTATAATGAAGATGGTGTGATGCAAACCAAAGGCCAGGAAATTGGTGATGTTGGCTTACAAATGGATGAAGAAACAGATCTGATCGAAGAAATTTTGATCTATTACAATGAGATGCCCGAGGAAGACCCTCTATCCCCGGAAGATGATGGTTGGTACAAAGAATTCCCCGTGGCAACTGGCGAATCATCGCCGGATTACGAAGATAAATTTGCAGAGGCCATGTCGACTTTTTCAACTGGTGGTTTTGACGCTGACTTTATGGATGAATTGTCATCTATGGTTGAGAGCAGTTCTGACACCCTGATTTATGAGATGGATGAGACTGTGGTGACGGAGACTGTGGCTTTCCTTTACGCTGATTTAGATGAAAACTTATACACTTCGACTAAATATGTTTCGGACTTAAATGGCGGTAATTTAGAAGATGGCGATATCGTGGAATATACTATTACTATTACAAATTCTGGTGGCACACCGGTAACTGGCTTGTCTGTAACAGATGTGGTGTCGAGCATGATTGAATTAGATTGGGATAGTTTTGACTGTTCTGGAGCGGAATGTGCGGGCTGGCAAGTAATAGAAAGTGGACAAGCTTTGAGGCCATTTGTGGTTAGTGGTTTGAATTTTGGGGCTGGTGATTCAGCGCAAATCTCTTACCAAGGAACTGTGTCTGGAATGGCCATGCCAGTGGTTAATATTTTTGTAGGTGATGATTTGGATACTAGTTATCCAGATGATTATTTGCCGGATATTGGGGCTTCTCCAGAGGACAATCCTTCGGGACAAATGATTTTCTTTTATTCTAATGGAACTTATTCCGAGGATGGATTTACAAAAGTTAATTACACTAAACAAACTTCTGCGGCCGAAGAAGAGGTAAAAGCCACAGATGCGATTGATGCTTTAGCAGAGGCTGGATTTGATTTTGAGCTAGATGAAAATGAAAATGATGTTCCTGATTTTATGGAACCTGATGAGGAGGAAGAGGAAGATATTGCGGCTATTATTAATGAATTAGGGAATGAGGCTGCAATTAACTTATGGGATGCAAATACTGATCATGTGACTAATAGTGATGATGTGGGTGTTACCGATATAATGGCTGGAGCTGCTGCTGGTTATAAAATTGCAGAAGGAGTAGCTAATATGGTAGCCGATGGCCTGGAGTCTTTGATGGCCCAATTAATGTGTGGTGGTGGTTGTATTGCGATGCCAGTTAATTACGCTTTTTTAGTCCCTGGGCCAATAAATGCCATGGGCATTCCAGCATCGATGTTTGATCCAGTGCATATTCCAATTTTTGCCGCGGCAGTGCCAAGTGTTATTCCGTTCTGGCCACCATCCCCTTTCCAAGGGTCTACAGCGGTTCGAGTTTACTTCTCGATTACTTTAACTTTGGGAACTACTTTATCAGTTTGTGTTAACCCATATATGGCTGGTAAATGTTGGTCCATTGCTATCCCTTTATTTGAGGCCCTGGGAGTTTGTGACGCCATTAATAATGCCTTGTCCGCGGTGATGTCCAAAGCCACGGCTTTTATTCAAGAAGGCGCTAATAAAGTAACTTCTTTGGCTGGAAAGCTATCAGGAGGAGGTGAACGAAGTGAAAGTGGTGGAGTTATTAATTATAACCTGGGATCGTATGCGGTCGCCTCTGATTCGGGGGGCAAGGTTCGGGTGCCCGGTTTCCCCAAACCAATTGCGGAATGGTTCCGTAAACAGGGGGAAGAGTTAATTACCAAACTAACGGACTTACCGGATATTTATATTATTTATCCGGATCCACAGTCTATTGTTGGGGCTTTTAAACCAGAAAATGTAGCTAAAATTGAAAAGGCTGACTTACGTGGATTAGATAAAATTTTGGCGCAATTAGGTTCATTCCCGCTCCTTCGAATTGAAACTGAAGAGGTAACCTTTAAAATTCCGTGGATCACTCAAGATGAAATCATGAAACAGAAATTTTTCTTCCAACGGTGGGTAGAAGGAATGCAGGATCAGGTCCAAACTAAATGGGGCATTGATACTAGTGTGAAGCCGTGGGAATGGGATGGCGACGCCTTGGAAGACTCGGCTAAAGACGCCATTCAAGAACTAGAAGACTTGCTTTCAAGTGTGGAACAAAATATTGAAGTCTTAGAAGACTATCAAGATTTCCCGAAAGAACTGCTTAAATGGCGCCGAGTTGAAGCTTTTTATATTAAACAAATTATTTGTTACTTAGATGCAATTATTAATCTGTTTGGCGGCTGGATATTACTTAATCGTGCTCGAATTCTCGAATGGATTCAGGCGGTTTATGACGTGGCCGAAGCTTTTGAATCCTGGAAATTAATTTTCTCATTGGTAGTTGATTATCAGGCTTCGTGTGATCAATGTACAAATGATCGCTTTAGTTTGTATGAACTCTTAGCTAAGCTGTTTGCCTTTATCCCAGAGCCTCCCATAATAGCAATTCCGAGTTGGCCAGACATTGTATTTGATATTTCCGAAATCCAAGCCGGATTAACCGTGACTTGGCCGGAGCTTAATTTTGTGGCTGAGCCGCTGTTAATTCCTCAGTTACCACTAATTCCGCTACCAGACTATCCATCGATATCTTTGGATTTACCAACAATTCCTTTATTACCAGCTCCGCCTCCACTTCCTGATTTACCGGAACTTCCTGGTATTCCAATCCCGGATCTGCCAGACATTCCTCCTCCACCAAAGATTCCAGATTTGCCAAATGTGGTTCAAGTGACTCTCAAAATTTTGAAAGCGATTATGAAAATAATTTGTCTGGTGCAAACCGCTATTATCCCAACGGATGAAGCAATGCTTAAGACGCAGATTGAAAATATGACCCAACGACCGTTGGACGTGGTGTGGCCGTTTGATTTAAGTGTTAACTTCCAATTCCCAAGCATTGGCCCAGACTTTAAAGACACTATCGAAATAATTGCTTACGTGAATTTAGGAATGAGTTTTGATGGCATTGTGCAACTAGTAGAATTGGCCGCGGATACAGCAAATAGTCTAGTGACTGACCTGGTGGAATTAGCTAATGAAGGGATGCAAACACCATTTGATATGGCTGGTGAATTTGTAGAAGAAGGCATGGATGCGGTAGATGAAGTTGCTTCGCCAGATATTGATGTTGATTTAGATGGTGATGGAACGGCCATGATTGATAATTTACGTAATCATCCAATGGTGAGTCCTTATATTGCGCAATGGCAGGTAGAAATGCGCAATTTAGAAGAGTTTGCTGCTGAACAGGAAACTTATGTTGCCTCACTCCCCGACACACATCACATCAAAGCCGAAGAACGATTCCTATCATTTACAGACTCTGAAATTGAGACTCAATTTGATGATATTCAAAACAGTTACTACGCGGGTGATTTAATGGAACTCGATGATGTTTACGTGGATGAACTTCGCAATGATTTACTCGCTTACTTTGAAGATGAACAATTTAAAACTGATTCTCTAGAACTTGGTTTAGAGACCGAAAACAATTGGGATGGTTTCTTAGCTTGGGTTGATGAAAGTGGATCGCAAGGCGGCTTTGAACCTGTTAATAGCACGTTCCTAGTTTCTCGTGAGGCGGATACTAATGTATTTAGTACCGAGACCGCGGTCAAAGCTATGAGCGATTATTTAGTAGATACTTTCTCCACAATTGGGAAAGACACTCCGTTTGCTACTAATTTAGAAGAGTTAGAAGAAGAACAGCAGCGTTATTTAGTTGATGCCACCGAAGATGAAGCTAGTAGTAATGATCTTGGTTCCCCGATTGTACTAGATAAAGGAATCTTTATTTATAATTCTGTGGATGGTGTAAATGAGCGTTTAATTGCCAACACAGCGGATGCCGACCAAGAATCTCATCTAATATTTACGGACGTGGATAATGATGATGATGACGATATTTTCTATGCTTATGATTCAGATATTTTCCTTAAAGAAAACTTTACCGAAGATGATGGTTATGACTATGTAACAGATGCCCCAGAAATTGTAAGTTTGGAAGATTTACTCCCAGAGGCCCCGGCTGTGGATATTTACCGGGCTAATGGTTATGACAATGAAGAAGCGGCTGTTTCCTGGTTGGCAGCGGATGAAGTGATTGGTTATGAGCTGCGTTATTTCGAGGCGATTCCAGACTTTGATTTAGATGAACCAGAGCAAACTCATTTCTTACATTTATTAAACGAAGAAGATAATGTGGTCTTGGAAACCGAGGATGATTTATCGAGTGGGACTTTATTAAAAGCCGAGGATGCAGATATTACAGTGACTTATACTGACAGTGACGCGGAAATTGTGGCTCAAACCGGCACTCAATTATCTCTACCGCAACTTAGCTATCCTGTTATGAGAGTGACTGACTTTGGTGGCGAAGCCGAGCTAGTTACTGATTTATTAACTAGAACAATTATTAAATCTTCCGGAGAAATGTCAGTTGAAACAGGTTACAAAGTTCACACCTTAGACGATAGTAAAGTAACTATCACCTTAGTAGAACAGGGTGGAGAATTCTCGCTTGAACTGCCAGAAAACATGTTATTTGTAATCTCGGATGCTTATTATGGTGAAATCACCCTGCGAGTTAATAGCGGAGAAGTAGAGGTCATTGGTTTGGAAGAATCCGAAGAAACACAAACTATTTATGAAGGCATGATGCTGTTTGAAAAAGATTTGGTTACTTATGATGATTCTTTAACTGTCTCGTACTACTCCACAGTGGCCGAGGTAGAAACTACGTTTGAACAACCCGGAGATTTTGCGTGGCACTTAGTTCCAGACGCGGACAACCCAGCCGCAGATATTGCCTTAGAAAATGGTGATTACTACTCCCAAATTCGCTCTATTCAAATAGATAGCACGCGTGGCACCTGGGGCGAGACAACATTGTTTGCACCGCAAGTTTGTGCGGACGATGATCCCCCTTACGCGAATGTTGGATCTAATTACGAAGTCTCGGTATTTAAAACCATAACTATTGATGGTGGTGGTTCGTTTGATACTTCGAGCGATATTATTAAATACTACTATGACACTGACTTAGAAACTGATTCTGATGGTGATGGAGACAGTGAAAATGATGCGGATTATTACGCGGATGATGATCCATTAACAGATTTAGATGGCGATGGATTTAAGACTAATGATTGGAGTGATCCAACCATGGAAGTAGGTCCGTTTGATGATTTAGAAACTCGTGAATACAAGCTCTGGGTAGAAGATGAAGCTGGAAATTCTTCGGGAGTTACGGCTTATGTTAGTGTTTACGTTCCAGACGTTGCTTTGAGTGTTTCTTCGAGCCGCTCTGGTAGCGTGGATGGTGAAATTGATCCCCAAGATTCTGAAATTCCAATAGTTATTGCGCGGGAAAGAGATGGGATTTTTGAGTTAATTGTCACGCCTTCAGCCGATACAAATAGTAAGTACTATACCGATGATGATGGCGCGTTTGTGGTTGATGATTTAGAGCTTTCCGAGGGTTGGGTGGTTTATAACTCACTCTACGAAGAAGTAGCTTCGATTGACCCCGAAACTGGTGAAATAACGATTTTGGATGATTCCGTAGAAGTGCAAGTTCACAGTGCGGAATTACCATGGCCAACTAGAATTGCTCTAGTTGATGTGGCCACTCAAGAACGCTTGCTTTATATATTTATTACTCCGGATTCTAACGTGGATGTGCAGATTGATGAGGATTCGGTTGAATATGATTTAGAAAGCACCGCCGAAATGGTGGGAGTGCACGTTAAAGATGTTAATTTACCCGAAACTCTACACTTAGAACAAATCCCGTCCAATGAACCACTCTTTACCGGTGGCGTGGCCATTGCTGATGAATCCGAAAAACGTTGGGCTGTGATTGATACTGACGGAAATATTTACCGTTTAACCGATATTTCACTGGATGTTAAGAGCTTAGGCTCAATTAGTGAAGACGCGGACCAAGAAGATGCGGAACCAATTGTAATTACCGTGGGAGGCGACTGGCTCGAGATTTACATTGCACCACGAGCCTCTTCAAATGATGAATCCGAGGTAGACTTCATGGAGAGCTCAGAACTCGGCTTAGAAGAAGATGTTTCTGATCTTCTTGATGAGGATGCGGCTTATACAGACACGGATGGCGATGGAATTACTGATTTAGAGGAACTACAGTCTGGGTTGAATCCATATGACCCGGATGATGGTAATGACGATGCAGACGGTGATGGGCTTACTAATTCCGAAGAAGCGGCGGAAGGCACAAATTTAAATGACGCAGACACTGACAATGATGGTGTCACGGACTACGAAGAAGTTTACGGAGACACTGATCCTTTAATAGCTGATGATTCTAGTTTTATAGACATAGAAGCGGATGATGAGTATTACGATGAAATTTTAAATTTAGCGGAGTTGGGAATTATTGATGGTTATGAAATTGATGGCGAACTTTACTTTATGCCAGACCAATACATTACAAGAGCTGAATTTACTAAGATTTTGTTGGGAGTGCTATGTATTATTCCGCGGGACGAAGCTTATGAATTACCAAATGTTTTCTACGATATTTTGGACACTGAAGAATGGTACTACCCAATTACTAAAGAATCTTTCTTCCAAGAATTTATTTATGGTTATTTGGGTGAATTAAATGAAGAGGGCATGGCGCCATTTAAACCAGATATTACGATTAGTCGCGCCGAGGGCTCCAAGATTATTTTGGAAGCTTTGAATACGCTGGGTGTGATTGATATTAGTGAAGTAACAGTGGGAGAGCCATGGTATCTTCCTTATTTAGAAGTAGCGCAAGATGTAGGTCCGTACTTAGTAAATGACACGACGCTGGGTGAGGGTGAAATTTATGTAATTACCGAAGATGAAGCACGCTATCATTCCGAGGCGCTAACGCGATATGATTTTGTGGTGATCGCCTCTAGGGTGCTGGATTTCTATAATTGTTACGCAGATATTGACACGGATGGCGATGGCTTATCTGATTACGATGAAGTGAATGTTTATTATACAGATCCATATGATCCAGATACTGACGATGGTGGGGTTTCTGATGGGGATGAAATAGCCGCCGGCACCGAGCCAATTAGTACGCCAAGTGATGATGATACAGATGGCGATGGCTTAACTGACGCGGATGAAGAAAACATTTACGGCACAGATCCATATGACCCAGACACGGATGATGGTGGTGTTTATGATGGCGCTGAAGTGGCCGCCGGCACCGAACCAATTAGTACGCCAGAGGATGATTATGCCGGCGACGAGGGCGACGAAGAAATTGCCACGGAGGAAGATCTTGAAGAAAGTGTAATAGAAGAGGAAAATGCAATCGAAGATGTAGATCCTGGAATTTATATAATTACCTATGAATGTGATTCTTGTCCTTGTCCGGTAAGCATTGAAAACGCGGCTGACTTAATTCCTGGTGATGCAATTTTTGCCGCAATTATGGACATGGCGAATACTCAAGTACTTTCTATTAGCAATGAAGTCTCGGTTACTGATATTATTTCTACAGAATAACCCTCCTAAATGCGTTTCTTTAAACTTAAAATTTCGTGGCTTAACAGTTTAAGCATTCTGCTAATTATGGTAGCGCTTGGATTATGGTTTAGGGTACCGTGGGCTGATTATAGTTTGGCTGATGAAGATGAGAGTGGCTCTTCTACTACAACAACTTCTGTCGCCAACTACACCCCGTGCGCCGAAGACATTATTGGGATCGTAAAAGATCAAGAAGGCGAACTCATTGCTTATATTTCCGATAAATTCCAAGAAGAAAAATTCAATAGTGAAATTATTGCGGATGTGAATGAAGAATTTCAGGACACATTTAATTGGATTAATGAAAAAAAGGCAGAAAAAATGTCTATAACTTGTAAAGAGTCCGAAGAAGAGTTTAATTGCGAAATGCCTCAAGACTACACTATTGAATCTTATATAGCCGAAGTAAATACTTGCGACTTTTTAATTGATCAGCACAAAAAAACCGTGGAGGCCTTGATTGCCAGCCAAAACACAAAAACAGCCTCCGCGAAGTCTTCCTATATTTTGGTACGCAAATTGCAAGAAATTAATGAAGGCCTCCGCGAAATGAACCGTAGTTTTGGTGAAGTCTATGCTGGCTTCAAAACTTTATCTGATAATCTCCCTGGAGTAACTAAATAATTATGACTCAAGCTCTCAAAAAAATTCCGTTTAAAGTGTGGTTTTTTGTGTTTGCTTTAGGAGTGTTTGTGATTTCAATCATCCAATTACCAGCCGTGGGAGCTTATGACCAAAGCGAAGTTGATAGCCTTTCGGAACGTTATGATCGCGAACACGTGGTCTTGCGCCGAGCCGTGACCAAATACCACAATGACATGAATGATTTGATGAATGATTTCACGGAAAAACTAATTGATGGCGAAGACTCTAACCCACCTTCTTGTGATGGGGAGGCCTGTGATCCAAAAGAAATGGAAGCCGCTTGTACAGATGGGAATGTGAGTACTTTCTGTTTGTCTGTGAAAATGGTGAATAATTATTTGGCATTCCAACAAGCGCTTTATAGCGATGATGACGCGAGCCATAGTGAACATTCTTATGACAAAGTTGAATTTGTAGAAAATTACCGTGATTCGGTCGAAAGTATGGTTAATTCTGAATTTTATCAAAAATGGTTTGATATTTTTAATATTACTGACGGAGAGTATGAATCCTCTACTTTTGAAGGATTGATGGAAAGTCGAACGCAAAGAATTGCTTTAATCGAAGACCAAAAAGAGTTAGCCAAAGATGTGATGAATGTGGCACTCGCCACCTATAACCAACTTTTGATGTATTACAAACTTCACGTGGCTTACGAAGGCGTAATCGAAGATTTAGAAGAATATCGCGATGCTCTTTCTGATGTTCGTTTCCAAGTTGAAAAATATCCAGATAAATTCCATAACGTTACCACCACGGAATGCACCTAAGTAAATATCTTTATCCAATTAGTGCTGTTCTCCTGATCTTGAGCGGGATTCTCCTCTCAGGAACGGTAATGGTGTCCGCGGAAGAAGATGCTGATACCGAAAAAATGGAGGAATTATGTTTTGCTTTTAAATTAAATGGAGCGGGCATGATGGAAGAAATTTTTGAGCAAGGAGGAATCAATGTTGATTTAGATTTTTCAAAAGTGTTTGGCGGTACTCAGAAAAAACCAAAAGTCGAAAATCTCTACATAAGCCTTTATAAACAGATGAAAACTGCACCAAGTGACACCGCTCTAACTGCCGCGGCTGAACAAAATCAAATGACCGAAACTGAGATTTGTTCAATTCTAGGAGGTAACTACCAATTACTTTCTACTATTTATAACGAGACTTTTTCTACCGAAGATTTACTAGACCAAGTGGAAAGCTTAAAAGATGATTATAATACAGCTTTGGATGTGGCTTCTTTTGAACAAGAGTTGTTTTTAGAAACTTTCCCTCAAGAAGTTTTTGTAAATGGTGACACTGAAGATTCTGGATTTGATGTTTTGTATGATTTAGAAATTATTGAATATATTTTGTTTGGTGAAGACAGCACTATTGGCTCAGGTGGCAGTTATGGCATGGGCGATTGGGGTGATGATGACGAAGACATCGAAGTGGACCCCGAAGATGAGGAAGAAGACGAACCAGAAGTGGACCCCGAGGATGAAGAGGAAGAACCTGAGGAAGATGAAGATGATCCAGAAGCAGAATCCGAAGAGGAAGAGGAAGAATCAATGGATCCCTCTGAATGTATTGCGGATAGTGATGTGCAAGCGGCCTTTGGCGCTGTAGTCCCCGAAGATAGTGATGATGATTCTGAATCAGACGACGAGGACGATGATGATGATGGTTCTGGTGGTGGTAGTGGCGATGGTTCGGGGTCAGGTGGGACTTACGGTGATGACGCAACTACAGTGGCTAGTGATCAGACTGAAAATTGGACTACTCCAAAAATTTGTAGCTCGGTGTTCTGTTTGGTGATTCGATTTGTGGATCGTGGTGATCCTGAATATGACACGGCTTCTAATTGTGTGAAATGTCACGTGGATTACATTGCTAAAGGCTTGGACGAAACTACTTCTGTTTCGCTCAATCCAGGTAAATTGTCTGGGAATTTATTTGAGCCGGCCATGTGTAAAAAAAGTGCTTTGAATAATGGACGAATAAGTTTGAACTTTATTCCGATTGCCATGCCAATCCGTACTCCCCCCCCAGATGATATTGTTAGTGGAGTTAATCTAAAAGATAGTTTCAAAGACTTTATAGAAGATACTTGGCCTTTGGATGATGCTAAAAACTTTGCCATTGAAGAAGACGAAGAATCTAGTGACGAAGGCGGGGTTGAGGTCGAGGAAGAAGAAAACGAATATAAGATTATGACTTTCTTTGAACAACTCTACGAAAAAGGAGCCAAACAACAAGCGACCATAAGTGGTTCCACGGTTTCCAATGAATCAATTTTTAATAATGCCATGTCTGGTTATGAAGATGCTTTAGCCGAAATTGACGAAACTTTTGATCAAATAGTTAATTACTCCCGAGCCTCTGGTTCCCAAAGTTTTTATCAAAGCATGAAGTACGAACTGGATCAGATGGTGTTCTTTTTCTCTAGTTACCGAACCTTAATCGGACTTACGCAAGAAGTGGCTAATGACCTTAAAAATAATTTACCAACCGTAAGCTAATGAAACGTTTTTCTATTCTCATATTGTTGTTCCTGATTGGGTTCTCGCTAGGAGGGCAGGTAGTTCGGGCGGAGGACGACAGCACTTTTGGCGAGAATGCATCTGACTGTATGGATCAGCTAGGAAATTTTTTGATTTCGCTGCTTGATACCATGGCTTTTGAAGATTATTGGCAGGATTATTTTGTTAGAAATCAATGTCAGCAGGATGATATTTTTGCGCTTGATGATGAAATTGAAAATCTATTGGATGAACTTAGAAATGAATATGTAGAGCACTGTGCTAGTGAGGAAATACCTCAATTAAAGATAGATATTAGAATGAAGAAAATGGAAATGTATTTTGTGCGGCATATTGTTGAATTTGATGAAAAAAGCATTTACAAAAAGGATGAAGAAAGCGCTCAAGCCGCGGCTGAGCAAAAATCTGATACCCGTTATGTTTCTACAACTAGTGATGGGATGGTAATTGATACGACCAATGTAATTGATAAAATGAATGAACGGTATGTGGAAAAAAAGAAATGGGTCGAAACCAAAGAAGAATTGGAAGAATTAGTAGAGGGCTGGGTTTCTGATTACGAACACCGCATCCCACAATACTGGGGGTGCTCTGTTTCCCCGTGGGAAGAAGTGGCAGACAAAGCAATCGAGTTTTGGGAAACTCTCACGGCTTTTAACGAATTGAATTCATTCAAAGAACAAGCTGCGGAAATTCAAAAGGAATATCAAGATACTAAAGCAGAGCGTGAAGCTGAACTAGAAGCTACCGGAGCCACGTCTGGCGGTGAAAAAGATGGCCCACCAAAAGGATTAAAAGCGATTGGCAATTTCTTTAAAAAACATTTTAAAATTCGGCTGCAAGAAATTGATCCGCCTAAATCTACCACGGAATTAGCCGAAGAAAGTGGAGGGCTTGTAACCTTTAATACGGCTCAGGACTTAATGATTGGAGAGGAGGAAAGATATAAAAATGCTTATGATGGCTCTAAATTAATTGGCAATTACTGGAAACTTTATAAGGAAAACTACGGAGATATTGGGGCAACATTAGCTAGCTCAATTTACGAGTTATCCGGAGTGATTGATAACTCTTCGCAAGTACCAAGCTTTTTACCAGGTTTACAACAAGCGGCTAAGGAAATTCATAAAAAAGCTGGTTCCGGAAAAGCAGGGGGGTAAAATTTCATAATAAAAAGAACGCCCTCTATTCTTATGGTGGCTTACTCCCATGGATTAGGACGTTCTTTTGGCTTTAGGCCCGTTGAATTCGGTCTTGAACTTGCACGTTAGTCACAATTTCGGTAATAGTCCCGGGGAAGGCTTTGCGAACTCGATTGACGCGATTAGTTAAGCGCTTAATACGTGCTACTTTGCGCTTGGCAGCTAGGGTGATAGGTATTTTTAGGTCTTCATCATTTAGGGCCATCTCACGAACAGCGTGGTCCGTGCCCACCAGACAGTAAGGACAAGTCGTGGCCTGGGAAGAGATAGCTTTGCAACAATTAATGCAATTGAAGAGCATAATAGGAGGAGGGCGAGGGTTTTAAGTAGAATAGTTATCGATAAACGTGTTGAGCGCGGCCTCGGTAATTCGATAGACCCGACCAACTTTTACCGCTTTAAGCTTTTTTTGCTTAATGAGTTTGAGAACCGTTAGGTGATGGACCTGGAGGATCTTTGACACCTGTTCGGCTGTATAAAGTCTTTTTCCCATATCGTTTAACTTTGGAAATCTGGCAAGCGGGTCCGAGTTGTTGGGTTAGTGAGTTAATTCTATTATATTTTAGTTAGTTAAATCAAGCCTATTTTATGTTTAACTTGTTGTGTTAAATTGGGTTATATTGTGAAATGTTTTATTATATTTTATTAAAGCCTATTAAACACCCAAAAAGCGCGTTTTAACCTGAAAATGTAGTTTTTACGCGTTAAATTTACTCTTCCTCAAAATGGCTAAAACAAGTGCTGTCTTCAACCCGATAAAAGTCAACAATAGGGTGGATATAAGGGTGAACATTACGAATCTCATTTAAGAGAGCTTCTTTGCGTTCTGCCGGGATAAAGCTTTCGATGCGCTCCTCCTCTTTTAATTCAATTTCATCAGTTTGACCAAGTAAAGCGCGTGGCCCAGCTAAGGACCGAGAGCGCCTGACTCCTTTCACACTAAAAGTATAAAATTCGTAATGATGAGTTGCGCCAGCACCGATATCGGAAAGGATTTCGCGAATCAGATATACATAGTCACTGGGAACGTAAACGACAACTTTGAGAAAGGTCTTAGGATTCATGGAGGTTCGCTAAGGAGATTAGCTTACGGTGAAGTCAATAGTTTGACTAGGAAACGATGAATTTTGGGATGTTTTTTGAGTTTTTGAACCTGTTAACGGTGTTGTTGAAGAAGGAACAACAGCGAACGCGCAGGACCTTTATTTATGGTCTAAGGTCCAAGTTGCGTCCCAGCCTTGCGGTGGATTGGCTTTGAAGTGAGCGCAACGTTCTAAGTAAGTTTTGGTTGGGCCGTCGTTGGGTGCGAGTTTTAGAACTTCTTGAAAACGGGCCTCAGCCTCGGTGAATTTTTGATTTCGATAGTATTCAATTGCTTGATGAAACTGATCCACAATTGTTCGATGTTGCTCTGCTAATTGGCCTTTGTGTGCTAGAAGTTCATAAACATCAACTGGTTCCTCCTTTCCTTTCACCCGGAGGCGATCAAGTCTTCGGAGCTCAAACAAATCCCCTATTGCGGCGACTGTAGCTCCCGGAATCATAACGTGTGTGCCGTATTCTTTATTAGCGCTTTCTAAGCGAGCTCCCAGGTTAACAATGTCACCCATGACCGTGTAATCAAACCGTTCATGAGACCCAACATTCCCAGCAATAACCTCACCCGTAGAAAGTCCCACTCTAAAATTTAAAAGCGGTTTATTTTGTTGCTGCCATTTTTGATGAAGACTGGTAAGAGCCGCCCGACATTCCAGAGCACTCTTGGCCCCAAGCACCGCGTGATCGGGTTGGTCGAGTGGAGCGCCCCAAAATGCCATAATGGCATCACCTTCAAATTTATTTAAATTCCCGCCGTTTTTCAAAATTATACCGGCCATCACATCAAAATATTCATTTAATTGTTGCACCAAAGCCTCTGGTTCGCACTGCTCAGAAAAGTGCGTAAAATTCGCAATATCAGAGAAGAAAACTGTGATCACCCGCTTTTCTCCCCCTAGTTTCAACATCTCGGGATTTTCCAAAATCTTGTTAGCCAAGTCTTTGTTTACGTACTTCCCAAAAGCGCCTTTTAACTGGGCTTTTTCACGAACTTCGGTCATATATTTGTAAAGGGTGGTTGTTAAATACGCGGCCAAAAGTGCCAGCGCGGGATAAACTAAATTAATAATTAAGCCTTTATCAAAAAACAACGGAGCCGATAACTGGTGCCCAGCGATCACCACAACCGTAGCCCCGACTCCACCAAAAATTGGTAAAAACATCACCGCCCCAATCAAAACAAAGGTAAGCACGGCAATCATCACAGTTTGCCCAGCCACTGTTTGTTCAGTTAAATAACTTTCATCAAGGATAGTTTGAATGGCGTTAGCGTGCATCTCGACCCCGGGCATTTCCACGTACGGCGAGGTGGGGGTGAGGACGTGGTCTTGAATAAACTCAGTGACTATTCCAATTAATACAATTTTATCTTCGAGGTCGACTCCTTCTAGTAAATTACTATAAGCATCCATAAAAGGGATCATTTTGAAGCTGTAAGGTTCGGCAGCGTAATTGATAAGAAGTTCATTCCCTTCTAAATTGTCCAGCGCTCCAGTTTTGTATTTCTCAGCTAAAACTGCGCTTAGGCTATGAAATTTTTCTTCTTCATCCAGTGATGTAATTGTAACTGGGATTCTGCGTCCGACATCATCGCTATCTGCCATATAGAAAACATGAGCTGACTCGACTGATTCCTTGAAAATATCTAGCATTGAAATGTTTTCGATAATATTTCCAGATTCATCCATATGCATTTCTTCACCAATAACAATATTGTCAAATTCGGCTAAAACTTCGGCTAAAAGAATATCATCAGGATGTTCATCTTTAAGAAAGTCTACGGTTTGCTCGAAATATTCATCCATGGTGGGATTATCACTAATAATATCTATTAAAGATTCTTCTGATATTCCTTTAGATCCCTGTGTGAAAAATATGTCAAAACCAATTGTTTTGGCCCCGGCTTCCTCTAAATTCTTTATTACATCAACGTAAGCTAACCTACTCCAATCCTGCCAACGGCCTAGTCCTTCGTCGCTTATACTAACATTGTCAATTCCCACAATTACTATCTCGTCACTTGGCTCATTGCGATCATATAAGTGATTAGTTAATTTCAGTTGCCACTTGTTGAGTGGATTCCAGGCTGCTAGGGCCGTAAACAGAATTGTAGTTACGACAGTAAACAGCAGGGTATAGCTGATTTTTTTGAGTAGTTTTTGTTTTTTCATCTTATTATTATACCATAAAAAGTATTATTAGGCTACCCTATCGGGGACGGTTCTTCGAAAGCACAGGGACTTCTTCCCCACCTAAGCAGCGTTTAACCAATTTCTAACACCACTTATGGCACCATTAACAGTATTGGCTAATTTTAAGGCTGTTTTTCGAGGTCGACGGCGAAGGCCAGCTAAGCCACCCAACACTCCAAGCAAGGCTAGTCCTCCTTCAGGATTATTACCACCAGAGCTACAACCGTCACAATCAGGAGGATTGCCACCAATTCCAGAATCGTCATCATCGCCTGTTTCGACTGCACTATCGTCGTCGTCATCCGAGTCAACAGAGTCAATACAGCCATCCCCATCAAGGTCCTCCTCAGGAGCGGCATATTCATCTATACACTGATCCTTATCATCCATAATTCCATCTCCATCAGTATCCCGTTGTTCGTCAGAGCAACCTTCCTCGTCTACAGTTTCATAATCGGTAGTTCCAGGACATTCATCTTCACTATCAGGAACTCCATCACTATCAGAATCAACTTCTTCATCTTGCTCTTCTTCGGCGTAATCAAGAACTTCGTCAGAGGTGGTGCTCTCCTGATCAACTTCGCCACTTACCGTGTCTAAAACTACTTCTTCGCCAACTTCTCCGCCATTCCCATCATCTACTACACAGAAAGCCTCGTCTATTTCCGTTGTTACTCCATTATAAGTAACATCTAAATCAATACAGTGGGATAAGCCATCACCAAGCGGAACACTAGTCATCCACACCTCATTAGGATCCCATTCCCATTCTAGAGATCCCCAGTCTCTGTCTACAGACATGTTTTGAACAAAAACTCCAAGAGTTCCTCCAATTCCAGCATGTGCCCCCCACATATTTACGTGAATTTCTCCTTGGGCGACTTCAGCGTCATAATCAACTTCTAATAAAAATCCAAGTTCACCATCAAGAAGGTCCAAAACACGATCTTCTCCAACTTCTGCTAAATCTAAGGCCCCTTCTCCGTAACCATAAATTTCCATTCCTTCACCAACTTCCATATAACATAATTCTGGTTCACTCCAATCGCCGTCCGGTCCATATTCACACTGACGATCTACAAAACCGTTGCCGTCATTGTCGATGCCGTCGCCGTAGACTTCGGGGGCTCCAGGGTAACTTGTGGCGTCGTCATCAGCCCAGTCACCGCCTTCGGTCGCTCGATAAAGACCAAATGCCCCGCAAGCTTCTTGCGTGTCACCATCTACTCCGTAACCATCGTCATCAGCATCAAGCCACCAAGTAGAAGTGGGTAAGCCTAAATCAGCTATCGGATCGTTTTCGCAAGCTTCGATATCGCCATCACAAACTTCGGTGGCTCCTGGATAGGCGGTGGCGTCTGAGTCATTACAATCGCTGTTTACTTCGGCGGTATAAGGATAGCTGGCTCCACATTGGTAATTCCAAACATTATCTCCAAAGAAATCCCCATCATAATCGGCAAACCAGTATTCATAAGCGTGGACCGCGGCATCGGCGTCATTACAATCCGTGGCATAAGCAGCGTCTAAAAATCCAGAAGGAAGAACCCAGGCACAGAAAGGAACCTCTGATCCAGAGGCGTCCGCGAAACCGTCGCCATCAGCGTCAACCACACCATAGATGTCGTACCAAACAGTTGGGTCAGTTGGGTCACAATCATCATCACCACAAATTAAGTCGCCGTCTGTGTCTCCGCCATGGTCGTCACAAGGGTCACCAGCCGTGGGCTCGATGCCGACGCCTAGGGCGCCCATAGAGTAATAGGCCAAAGGGTAGGTATCTGTAACACTTGGTGAAAGGGTGCTGGTTTCGCCTTGGAGGATGTGGGCTGTGTAGGCTGCTTCTAAAACAATTAACGTATCTGTACCACCAATACTTTTGATGGATTCATAATAGGCTGGGATTGTCCCACTACCACCTAATGCAATCGATGATAATTGTGTATAGGCGGCTGTGCTGCTACCCATTTGTATAAAGCCAACATAACCCGTACTTCCTGAATTACCATTAACTGCTAAAAAGTCATCTGATCCGTCACTGTAAGAAGTGATGTCATTTGTATCAAAAGCAAAGGTTCCAACCACGGTAGAGGTAGAACTAACTAAAGAGCCTGTATTAACATCTACTCCTAAAACAGTGCCGTCGTCAGCACAAGCCACAGTAAAAACGTCATTAGTAGTGTCTAAATGACTTCCTTGCGGACCATTACAAGTAAAAGAGGTTACTTCAATTGGTGCATGATCATCTAAACCATCGCCATCAAAATCATCTATAAATCCATCGCCATCAGTATCAGTACCACTAAAATTATATAAACTTACTGTATCGTCACCCATATTTACGGCTAGAGCGTAGCCATCACCATTATCAACTAAAAATGTTCTTGGCCATGTTCCAGAAGACAAGGTAAATGTTTCGGAATCAGATAAATCATTCAAGCCTTGTACTACTTCATCTGAGGCATAATCACTAACTACCGTCCAAGTCCCATCAGATTCATCTAAACGAAAATAGCCTGGGTTATCAGCTGAAATAGCTAAAGGGGAGCTCCAACTAGGGGTTCCTGTCCCATCAACACTAGTTACCGTTTTGAGAGAACCGGCGCTCCCTCCAGTTGAATCAAAAGAGGAAGCCAACATCATCCCTTCATCTTCTAACGTAAGCATACTAATAATATGATCTTCATCAGGAGAAATTGATCCAGATCCACGCGAACTACCATCACTAGATTCATAAGCATTCCAAGTATTACTACTGCTTTCGGCTGAGGTTGCTAGAAAATCATGAGCCTCAGCTCTGTCTGCAGCGATAGCTGCTACCCCTAAGGCTGTCATCCACATAGCTAACTTAATAGGCTTACCACCTATTCCTCCGCCTAAATTTAAACTTCTTTCCTTATTAGCAAAATTAGACACTCTTTCCCAAGTATTTCGAAGTAATCCATTAGCCTGAGGGATTTCGCTCATAAATTATTTTTTTAGAGGAAACAGTCCTGATGACAGGCAATTGATGTTAACACTTTTTTGTAACCTTTGTCAACTAATTCTGTAAGGCGAAGCTAATTACTGAATCGCTACCAAGGGCTTGTGTAGCTTGAATTCCCCTGATGTAGGATCCCAGACGACCATTAGATTTTCCAGTTGCTGTGTAAACAATTTTATTATCTGAATAAGCGGGATCCGTGATTAGTTGGTACTCTAAATATGGGACGGAAGTAGTCATGTCTATTTTTAATAAAGGAGAAATTACTGATAGTTTTAATTTGGGATTTAGAACTTCTTTTTCTATATCTCCGTCCCCTGCAAAACTTGTAAGAAATTCTTCTATCATTCGATTTATTTTTGTTTCGTCTTTTCCTAGATAGTAATCATTAAAACCATTTAAAACAATATAATCTCCATTACTTTTAGCATTATTTATTGCTGTATAATCTATATAGCTATCAAAAACATCCCCTCCCATTACCGTCCCCCCACTCGCGGCCATTAAATAACAACTCTTATCAGAGACAAAATCCTCATCCGTATCACAATCTCCACTAATCTCCCAGTTTACGATAGACTCATCACTATTACCTGATAAATCACTCCCCTCCGGCGTCCTAATCCTTAAATAAAAACTCGTAAGGCCAATTTCCGCCGGATTACAAATCTCATCATCTGGGCACACACCTGTATCATCCTCATAATAAAGTGGGATTGTTATTGTTTCTCCATACGCGATTTTGTTCCAGTTGCACTTGTCATCGGCTTCCACATCCCAGGCGTCACCGTCATCGCCGTCGCCGTCAGCGGGTTCTTCAAAATTACAGCTGTCTCCCGCATCGCCAGTACCAGGAATTGGCACTAAATAGCAATGAGCTGGCCCGCTAAATCCACCGCAATCATCAACTTCATCTCTCCACCCAACTTGTCTGG
This sequence comes from Candidatus Peregrinibacteria bacterium, assembly GCA_018659585.1. Taxonomy (GTDB): domain Bacteria; phylum Patescibacteriota; class Gracilibacteria; order UBA1369; family UBA12473; genus JABJMC01. Next base: position 104,633 of record JABJMC010000006.1, on the reverse strand, counting down.
CCCGGGCAAAAATTTCAAATTCTCCAAAAACATCATCTGAGCCGTCTCCGTCTGTGTCTAATTCCACCGCGTAATCTCCCCCAAAATATTCTTCCGAAGTTGTTTCATATCCAATCCCCTCACTCGACACCAATGAAAAAGAAACTTCCATGGCCGCGCGGCTGGCGTAATAAGCTTGGGTGCCGCGGAACATATCATAAGTGCGCTGGCTGGTCCGTAAAAAAGAGGCGGCCATTGTGCCGGCCACAACCATTAACACCGTGACAATAACGAGAGCGTAAATGAGTGAGGCAGCGCGTGGTTTTTTCATACCTTAATAATTAGTGAGCAAGTCAGAAAATGTGATTGATTTGGATTGACCACGGGATTCCCAGGTAACAGTGGAGTTAACTTCTATGGAATTCGCGTCGACATAAGGAATCGTAACTAAGCGACTGTAAATTGTTGCTTCGTCACAAATATCCCCACCACTAGGACAGCCAAATTCGTGCGTGTAAATCGTGCCGTAGCGAACATGGTAGGCGTAAATTATTTGATATTCATCAACTAAAGTCGTGGCGTCTTCTAACTTCCACGTTAAAAGACTGTACTGATCGTCTGGGTCTGCTTCTTGATAAACAATATAAGAAGTGACGTCCCCTATTTTGGTCCACGTACTACAATCCCCGGGATCTGTTACCCCGGGTTCAACATCCCAACAGTTTTCGCGATCACTAGGAAAACGCAGCCAGTTGGTGTCGCGGATGGTGCGCATGGCCTCGACTCCTTCACGAGCTAGGTTGTAACCTACTAATCTTTCTTCGGCTTCCTGATTAGCGCGCATGGAAGTGACCACCAAAGTCAAAGCTCCGCCCGCGCCCACGGAAATTACAATTAAAGCAATTAAAACTTCGGCCAGAGTTTCGGCCGCATTACTCTTAATACGCTTCAGGGAGGGCAAGCTCAGGAAGGGGATTTTCATAAAAGTAGTTTATCAGCAGTTGCAGCTTTGGTCGAGTTTCTTTCAGAGCCCCATCTTCTTAAGCCATATCCCAGTGTAAGATTTTTTCTGCTTAGCAACTTCCTCGGGAGTCCCCTCGGCAACTACTTCTCCGCCGGCGTCACCGCCATCAGGGCCCATGTCAATAATGTGATCGACCGATTTAATTACGTCTAAATTATGTTCAATGGTAAGAACTGTGTTTCCTTTTTCAACAAGTCGCTCTAATACTTCTAATAATTTTTTAACATCATCAAAGTGAAGACCAGTGGTTGGTTCGTCGAGCACATACAAAGTTTTTCCAGTGGAACGTTTGGAAAGTTCGGTGGCTAGCTTGATACGTTGCGCCTCACCACCAGATAGTGTGGTAGCGGATTGGCCTAAGTGAATGTAACCTAGTCCCACGGCGGCTAGGGTTTCTAATTTAGTTTTGATAGTTGGAATAGCATCGAAAAATTCCAAAGCTTCATCAACTGTCATGTCCAAAACATCAGCAATATTTTTACCGCGATAACTAATTTCTAAAGCCTCTTTATTATAACGACGACCTTTACACACTTCACACATCACATAAACATCGGGCAAAAAGTGCATCTCAATTTTCTTCATCCCATCTCCCTGACAGGCTTCACATCTACCACCTTTGACATTAAAACTAAATCGCCCAGCCTTGTACCCACGGGTGCGGGAATCCGGCGTACTAGAAAATAAATCACGGATGTCAGTGAAAACGCGAGTGTAAGTAGCGGGATTGGAGCGTGGTGTTCGACCAATCGGTGCCTGATCAATATTAATAATTTTGTCGAGGTGTTCAATGCCTTCGATCGACTCATGTTTACCCGGACGGACTTTGGATCGGTTGATTTTGGCACTGACAGTTTTAACTAAAACATCGTTAATAAGCGTGGATTTTCCAGAGCCAGAGACTCCAGTGATTCCCACAAAAGTTCCGAGTGGAAGCTCGACTGTTAAGTCTTTGAGGTTGTGTTGGGCGGCGCCAATAATGCGAATTTTCTTCCCATTGCCTTTGCGCCGCTTTTTTGGAACTGAAATCTTAAGTTCCCCAGACAAATATTTTCCAGTAATGGAGTTTTTATCTTTCATTAACTCAGGTGGGGTCCCCTCCGCAATAACATTTCCACCGTATTTTCCAGCTCCGGGTCCAATATCAAAAATATAATCTGCGGCTAGCATGGTATCTACGTCATGTTCCACAATAATTACGGTATTTCCTAAATCGCGCAGCGCCACAATGGCTTTGATTAATTTTTCATTATCATTCTGGTGCAATCCAATAGTCGGCTCATCCAAAACATAAAGCACCCCGGTTAATTGTGATCCAATTTGAGTAGCTAAACGAATACGCTGGGCCTCACCACCGGAAAGAGTGTTGGCTGCTCGATCCAAAGAAAGATACGAAATCCCCACGTTGTTTAAAAACTTCAAACGATGGCCAATTTCACGCAAAATCGGTTCAGCTATTACTTTTTCACTATCACTAAGTTTAATGTCTTCAAAAAATTCAAAAGCTTTATCAATTGATCGATGAGTCACGTCAATAATTGAGGATTCCTTAATTTTTACACTTAGAATTTCTTTTTTAAGACGTTGCCCCTTACAACTTGGACATTCAATAATTCGCATGAATTGTTCGATTTTATTGCGCACATAATCAGAATCTGTTTCTAAATAACGACGTTCTAAATTGGGGATAACCCCTTCGAATTTAGTGGTGTAACCCTTATCCCAGTTTACTTTGTATTCTTCTTCGCCGGTTCCGTGGAGCACCATTTTCATAACATCATCCGAAAGATCTTCCACGGGGACATCCAAAGAAAATCCTTTTTTGCGGGCCACTTCATAAAGAATTCGAGTGTACCAATCCAAATGTGAAGTGGTGGTTGACCAGGGCATAATAGCGCCCTCCGCAATACTCAACCGCCGGTTTGGAATAATTAAATCTGAATCAATTTCTAATTTAGTTCCTAATCCGTGACATTCTTCACAAGCACCATGTGGGCTATTAAAAGAAAAACTGCGGGGCTCAATCCCGGGCAAGTTCACCCCACAATCAGCACAAGAAAAATTCTCGGAAAATAAATCTGTTTTACCACTTTCGTGATCCATTACCTTCATTAGACCGTCGCCATAATTAAGAGCTGTTTCGATAGAGTCGGCCAGCCGCGTTCTATTTTCATTGGAAAGAGGAATTTCCTGGCCGGATTTCATTTTTTGGACTTTTTCCTTCAAATCTTTTACCACTAAACGATCAACTACAATTTCAATATTATGCTTTTTCTTTTCATCTAATTCTGGAATATCCAACACACTAACTACCTCCCCATCTACTCTAACCCTCACAAATCCATCCTTTTTAATATTTTCAAAAATCTTAACGTGTTGTCCCTTGCGATCTCGTACTACCGGCGCTAAAAGAATAATCTTTTTCCCTTCTTCCATTTTGGCAATGTGGTCCACGATCTGAGAAACGCTTTGTTTAGAAACTGGCTCATTACATTCTGGACAATGAGGTTTACCAATTTTGGCAAATAACAATCTTAAATAATCATAGATTTCTGTCACGGTTCCCACAGTAGAACGTGGATTTCGGCTGGCAGTCTTTTGATCAATCGAAATAGCTGGTGAAAGCCCTTCAATTGATTCAACGTCAGGCTTTTCCATTAACTGCAAAAACTGCCGCGCGTAAGTAGAAAGACTCTCTACATAACGACGCTGCCCTTCGGCATAAATAGTATCAAAAGCAAGTGATGACTTCCCGGATCCAGAGAGGCCAGTAATAACAGTTAGTTTGTCGCGCGGAATCTTAACATCAATATTTTTAAGATTGTGGATCTTGGCGCCTTTTACAACGATATGTTTTAATCCCATAAAATTTGGTAAAGGTCAACTTGGGGTCGAAGATTAGCTTAGCATGAAGTTCTTTTTTCTTCAAGGGGGCTAAACCACTTTCTTTTTCGGTGCCCACCCTTTTAATATTGATATTTTTAATTATTTGTTGTATAATAATAAGATAATTATAACCTTATGGACTCTTCTCGTTTAATTTCGTTAAAACTCCTCCTTCTCGGGCTAATTCTATACCTGTCGCCTCTGTATGCTGTTTTGTGCCAGGCTGATGGATTCACCACAACCACAGAAATGACCATTATGGCAGATGAAGATATTTCCATTCCTCCACAGATTGTAGAAATCCTTCCCCTGGGACATATTGAAGACCCAGACACTTATCATCTCCAGATTCAAACTGAACCTTTAGTTACTATCTATGTAACAACCTCTTATCGTCGAACTTATTCATATCAAAGTGATGAACAAGGTTACGTATGGATAGAACTAGACTTAACTGATACGGAAAATCAATCTCTAGAGATTGTGGCCATGGATTATTGGGGGAATTCGGCCCTAACTGAAGTTAGTTTTAGCAAAAGGGCAAACTCTACTGCTTATTCAACAATGTATACTGAACTAGGTCGTACGGGCAAAGATGTTCAAGATTTAGCTATTCAATTAACTTCAAGTGTCGAAGAATCATCAGGCGAAAGTATGATGGAGAAACTAGAAATTGCCCTAGAAGAATCGGCGCTTAATAAAGATACTTTTTCTGGGAAGGCTAGCGGTATTGCGCAACCAATTATCGCCACTTTAAATTCTCCTATAGGATATTATAGTTTGCTAATAGGTTTTTCTTTTATTGTGATTGGCCTTTATTTCCGAGCTACTCCACTTCCAGAAGATTTTGACTAATTTACTTCTTAAATATTAGCCGGTTGTATTCTTTGTGGTTTTCCTTTTTCTTGAATAAGTAAGAAAGAATGCTGTAGCCAACAAACAGATAAGGAACAATAATAAAGGTCCAACCAATCTCTAAGAAAATATTAAAGAAAGCGTGCAATAGAACAGCAAAAAGAAGTCCTTCTAAGATCTTCTCTTCCTTAAAGATTCTGGTAGCCGCTCTTAAATGGAATACTTTATGCATCCAACGCAAAACCCAATGTCTTTTCTCGCGAATTTCTTCTTGAAAAATAGGAGTCGCAAAATGCGCAACTCCATAGTAATACCCATAAATTCCAGAGAAGAAGATATGAGCAAAAGTAGAAAAAATTGACCTAAAAATAAACGACAAAAATAGACTTTCAAAGCCCTGATAACTCCAAATATAGAAGAAATACATAATGTTCTCTATGAAAGCGAAACCAAGCGCCGCAATAATACAAAATTCAATGGCATCATCAATATGATTTAAATGTTTTCGATCACTAATACGAACCACAACATTCTTCATATATTCCTCTAAAACTCCAACAAACATAAAAGCCAACACAATTCCCAGTGGAACATAGGCAATACTAGAAAAACCTATTACATCTTGGCTAAACTGGTCAGTGTAAAAGAAAACATTCAGTTTAGGGAAAAACTGCCAACTGAACTTATAAATCATAATTGGCAGAACCGCCAACATCCCCATAATAAAGGTTAGAGCCACCCATTTTCGAGGCTCTGGCTGTTTCTTAAAAAAGATATACCCCCAGATATAGGCAGGCACACAGGCCAGCAGAAAACAGATTATGATTTGAACAAGTTCTGAGGACATTTGCAGGTTGTTTTTTAATTCTATTTTTAGCTCACTCCTGTAATTATATCATAGTTTTGCTAATTTAGCAAGTCCTCTTAACTCACGGCCCAGCCCGCGGCTCAATACTTACTTCACGCCGATAGTTTAGAACCTTTTGATCGATGGCTGATATTTCGATCATTTGCCAATTACTATGCTCTAAATTATGACATTTTTTACAGAGGCCAACTATGAAGTCTGGGTCGTGGCTCTGGTTTAGTGCAAAACGCTTAGCGTGATGGAATTCCTTTATGGGATGGTTGCAATTTAAAGTGTTGCATTTGTTTTGTTGGCGGGTTTGGATTAGGCGTTGAATTTCGGTTGGGATCGTTCTTCCAACTTGATTGTTTTCGGCTTTTTTACGCGCGCGTTCTTTTATACAGTCTGGGCAAAGTTGGATAGTGGCTTGTTTTTTAATTTGAGGAGATTTTTCTAATTCTTTGAACACTTTTTCAAAAACTTCATTCCAAGAAAGTGTTTCTCCTGTTTCTTTTTCATATTTTTGTTTAAATTGACGCATTTTTAATTCAACTTTTGGGCTAACAGGGAAGGAAATTGTGGCCCATTTTTCAGGTTGAGTTTTGACGCATGCGTCACTTTCTAATCTGTTAATTCGTTCGACTTGGACAATTTGAGCTATAACCTGTTGGGGAAATTTTTCGATTTTTTGGGCCCATTCTTGCTCAGTTTCAGGGGTCGCAATATGAGCAATTTTTTCGATTTTAGCCCAACTTTGTTCGCCGTTTTCAAGTTGAGCACGGAGGGTTGGCTTGTCTTCTAGTTTTCGAGATAAACGTAAAATGCGATCGACGTTAGCATGACTCATCCCCGCCATTTTAGCCGCAAATTCGTGAATAGAAGAGCAGCCATGGCGACGATATAATCGGCGGCGGTAGACTTCGGGCAAAAGGCCGGCAAATTTACGCATCCACTGACGCGCGTTACCGCCGTATTCTTGGCAGAGCTTGTAAAGTTCGGAATCGGTTAATTGTTTGGGGTTAATAAAATTTCGTTTCATTTTGGGGTGCTTTTTAGGGTGAGTGTATTTCTACCTTAACAGGTTAAAAATCTATGCACAAGATCACTTTAATGATTACGAAATATTTCCCAAAAAATTCCACTAAAAATCACTAAATTTGCAGTCCTTGGGCAATCCAACTATACTTTTAGTTGTAATCTGCTTGATCTTAAGGATACGTTACCTGGTTTGCGGTTTAAAAAGAGAGGGAAGTCATGGCTGAAAACTTCCTTAAAACGTCCCAATAAACACCACCTTTAGAAAGGATTACCCAAAAACAAGAGTGCCTTAACTACCTAGGGAAGCTCGGTGGAACCGCCTAATTGACCAGATTGGTTACGTTAGGTCCGAGCACAGCTTCATCGCTGTGTTGTTTTAAAAATCTCGCGCTCATTTGCGCCCCTAACCCTCATAACTATGACTAATGATCTCTACACTAAACTTATTAAGCTTCTTGATAAAAATAAGGCCCAATATAAGTTGATCGATCATTCCCCCGAGGGACAGACCGACATTGTTAGCAAGATGCGTGGCAATAAACTATCACAGGCCGCCAAATGTATTGTTATGATGGTGAAAATTAAAAAAGTAACGAAATATGTTTTAGCAGTTATACCAGGCGATGCAAAAGTAGACTTAGAGGCAGTTAAAGCACTATTTAATGGCACATATATATCTTTTGCGACCACTGAAATTGCTGAAGAACTTTCTGGGTCGGTGGCTGGGACGGTTCTTCCATTTTCCTTTGATCCTAACCTGGAATTGATTGTTGATCCAGCACTTCTAGAGCATGATGAACTTTATTTTAATGCGGCTCGTTTGGATAGATCAATGGCCTTAAAAACGTCTGATTATATAAAATTAGCCAAGCCACGTCTTGAGCCTATTATTCAGTCCACGAAAAAACGTTCCAAAGTTAAACTAGCACCAAAAAATAATGAAGACCTAGATACTATGCGCCACTCGCTGTCTCATATTTTGGCGCAAGCTGTTTTGGAAATGTTTCCAGAAGCTAATCTGGGTATTGGGCCGACTATTGAAGATGGTTTTTACTATGATTTTGATTTACCGCGTACTTTGATTCCCGAGGATTTGCGGTTATTAGAGAAAAAAATGAAGAAAATTATTTCACAGGCACAACCATTTCACGAAGAAACCGCCAGTACCAAAGAGGCTAAAGCCATCCTTAAAAAAGCTAAACAAACTTACAAAGTTGAATTAGTTGAAGATTTAGAAAAAGAAGGTGCAAAAGAAGTGACTTTTTATACTAATAAGCTAAATGATAAAGTGACTTTTGCGGATCTTTGCCGCGGACCACAGCTAGAACACACGGGCCAAGCTGGAGTCTTTAAATTAATGAAAATTTCCGGAGCTTACTGGCGTGGTGATGAAAAACGTCCCATGTTGCAGCGCATATATGGCGTGGCTTTTAAGAATAAAAAAGATCTTAATGATTATTTAGTGCGACTAGAAGAGGCTAAAAAACGTGATCACCGCAAGCTGGGAATGGATTTGGATCTCTATCAATTCCACGATGTTTCACCAGGAGCAGCTTTTTATCATCCCAAAGGAACGGTTGTTTTTAACGAGCTTTCTAATTTGATTCGTCGTCAATACCGCGAAAGAGATTATCAAGAAGTGATAACTCCCCTGGTTTATGACAAAGCGCTGTGGGAACAAAGTGGACACTGGGAACACTACAAAGAAAATATGTTTTGTATGGAAGTTGATGGGATTGATTGCTCTTTGAAGCCCATGAACTGTCCGTCGCACATGTTGATGTTTAAGATGCGAACTAGAAGTTATCGTGATTTACCATTTAGAATTGCTGATTTTGCCATGCTTCATCGTAATGAAGTTCGCGGAGCTCTGGGTGGCCTAACTCGCGTGCGTAAGTTCTCTATGGATGATGCTCATATTTTTGTATCGCTAGAGGAATTAGGTGACGAAATTATTCGTTGTATTGAGTTTACGCAGCATGTTTATGACATATTTGGGTTTGAGTACGAAGTGGTTCTTTCTACTAAACCAGAGAAGTCTATGGGGACTGACGAGCAATGGAAAACAGCAGAAGACGCCCTAGAAAACGCTCTTAAAAAAGCCAAAATTAAATATGAATTTAATGATGGTGATGGCGCTTTTTACGGCCCAAAAATTGACTTTAGAATCAGGGATTGTTTAAAACGGGAATGGCAGTGCGCCACTATTCAAATTGATTTTCAAATGCCACTTAGATTTGAACTTAAATACGAAGGTAAAGATGGTCAATTGCATACTCCAGTGGTGGTTCACCGCGCGCTGCTTGGCTCTTTGGAACGATTCATGGCTATTTTGGTTGAGCACTACGCTGGAGCCTTCCCATTCTGGCTAGCTCCGGTGCAAATGCGTGTGCTTTCACTTAGCGAAAAATTCAACAAATATACCAAGCAAGTTCGTGATGAATTATTCGAAGCGGGCTACCGTGTAGACATGGATGTTAGTGATCAAACTTTAGGCAAAAAAATCCGCGAGGCCGAGACTTCCAAAATCCCTGTAATGTTAATTGTGGGAGAAAAAGAAGCTAAAGACGGCACAGTTACGGCGCGTTATTACGGACAGCGTGAACAAGAGGTCATGAAAACTTCTGACCTCATCAAAAAATACGCTGACGCCCGACCATAATAACCCTCAGGGATCTTTATTTAAGAGTAACCCAGTTGTTTGAATCTGGAATTCCGCGCAAAGCATTTTCATCGTGATGATTTCCGTTCTGAGCAGCTAATTTTCTTCTCTTTACAATTGCAAACATTTGTTTGGGGCCCATTTCTATAATTTTTTGTGGAAGACTGTTTTTCAAGAAATTATCAATTCCCGCGGCAATATCACTTTGTTTTTGACGATCATTGTAACTAGCGCCTTCAAAAAGCATTTCTTTTTGCCAATCAATACCATAATCCTCACAGACTTCTTTTACTAAATTACTAAGTTGAGCTTGGTGCTGACCAACTGTAAAATCATCGCCGGAGCTTAAATCATTAACCGCTACTTGTTTGTAGTGTTCGCGGTCTAGACGAGCCCGGGCAGGATCTCTTTGGTCATTTCGGCCACTTAAATAAGAATCATAAAGCAGATACCCTTGAACACCATTCATCATTTGATCTTCGGTTTCTTTAATTAAATCTTCTAAAGCCTTTCTAATATTTGGCTCTTTGGTGTTATTCAAAGTTTGATTAAGCTCCTCGTAACGATTACTTAAACTAACAATATATTGATTAAATCCACAGTAACCATTTTTGTAACCCTCAGGGGTGAAGAACTTTTGGTTACCTTGGTAGGAACGAGTTAAGTTACCTAACTCCTCTAAACCAGCCGGTGGAATAAAGATATGAGCATCATCATGATCCATGGCTTCCGCGCGACGTAGACCTTTTGATAAACGCAATCTAAAGTAAGGATCCACCACCATGTGTTCCCACAAAAATTTAGAGAAATTCTTACTAACTTCACAATTTTTTGAATCCTCTTTAAAATATTTATCTCTAAAATATTCAAAATCTTCAACTTTATATCCTCCTTTTGGGACTTCATCTGTTTCTCCAGAAATAAACTTAGGATGCTGTGGTTTAGGAAGTTTGTTAGTAAAAAAGTCCAACATTGGAAATTGGTTCAAATAAACACCATCCAATTCACCAATACGATCTAAATGCAAGAGTGTCATGCCAGACATTGGACCCGAAGGACACTTGGCAGTGATACCTTCAAACAAGAAAAAGATCTTTTCTTCACCAGACATTTTACCGTACTTAATTCCAAAATCGATTAGCTCTTCATACTCATGCGGATTAACGTATTTACCTGTTTTCCATTCTTTTAAAAGACGAGTCAACTCACCAGCTAGACCTCCAGTAGATTTCGGATCATGCTCCAAAGTTTTACCTTTGTATTCGTAAGCACTTTTATTGCTATTAAAAGCATTGGTGTTTTTACTAAACCAATCTGCTCCCTGACCTTCTCCCCACAAAGCATCCATGGCTTCACGAGCGCGATCTTCACCAGAGGTTTTGATCCCGGTTTCAGGGTGAGGTTGTGGCTTTTCATTAATAGGAATAAACAACTTGGCTCCCTCATGCGTAAATTTAGAAGTCAAAATATTCAAAGTCCCCCACATGCGCATGTCATCCCACCGGAGTTCACCCTTTTCAGTTAATACAAGGAAACAAGCCTTGGCTTCATCCTTACTGCTTGTCCCATGTAGCTGAGATAAGACTTCCCAGACACCCCATTGTTCCATGGCTTCTTTATACTGATTTACCTCTTCGTTTTCCGCGGCTTGAGTAATACGATTCATTTCTGTTCCTAGTACTCCTGGAAGATTTTTACCAACGTTACCAAAACGACTTTTAGAACGACGTTGGTGTTTACGTTTGACAAGTTCAATAATTTCCTTACCCATGTTGTAAATATCCATCATAGAAAGGAATGTTGTTTGGGCATAAAGCTCTTGAAAATAACCATAAGGATGTTCGCGAGAGGGGATATACGGATCCATTTTTTCAAAGAAAGATTTTCCGTCATCAGTTTTTTTATTGCCACTAAAAATATCGGCCATAGCTTTTTTGAAAGCATTTTCTTTGGCTTTTTTACGAGGTTCATCGCCTAAATTAGAAGCTGCATCAGCGGCCCTTTCACTTTCTGGTTCTGGCATGGAGCTTTCTACATTGTTATTGCGGGCCCACACCAAGAAAGCCGGTAAAGTCATCTTGGTTCCGTCTTGAAAAGTCACTTCATCATCATCAGCTTTTTTGATTTGAAACTTGCGTCCATTTTCATCGCCAAACTTCACAACTTCATCTTTTTCCACGCGAATTGGTGGATAAGCCTGTGGGCTGCGATTCATAGTCTGATTGCGATGATTGCTCATGTTGCGTAAATGCTCGCGTAAAGCAGGAAGATTTGTCACATCAGGCATAGCTTCGTTGCGCCGCGCCCATTTAGCAAATTCACCCAGATTCATTTCTCGGGACATTCGCGGCGCAGTAAGTCCAACGTGCGGGGCTTGTTCCGGGGTCAAAGTGACCACTGGTTCAGCTAATTCCACGCCATTGTCACTAACTGAAACCACTTGAACATTGTCGCGCTGAGGAACGATATTTCCTTTTCGATTTACGTTATAGCCAGTGTTGTATTCTAATTGTTGTCCAGACTGAAGAGTGACTCCTAATTCTGGTAAGCCTAGTTTTTGATCTAATTCAGCCTGAGAATTGATAGTTTCGTGAACATCAGCCGCTTCCACCCATTTAATAAAACGTCCCAAAGAATGAGTTTCGCCATTATCTAAATGAATGCGTAAGTTAGTTGGTTGCGACCCAATTACTTCGCCCTGACGGTTCATGATTGGGGCCACCACTGTTTCAACATTATGAATGGTGACGGTCTGCATATTTCCACTAATCGCATTTGGTGTGACGTACTGAATTTGGGTGCCTTTTTCAATATTAATACCCGAAGTTTGAGTGGCCTCCTCAATCATTTGTTCACGTCGTCTTTCCTGTAAAACCATGCTAGAGGAAGCTTTCATAATAGAATCAAAAATCTTAGCTTCAGTTATAAATCTTTCTTCAATATCGTATTCTTCGGCTTTTAATCGAATAATGTTTTTGCGTTGGCTAGAAGTTAAATCCATTTGCCCTAATCGCTCTCTAAATTGAGTAAATTCGTCTTTAGTATCAGCGGTAAAGTTCCAAATTTCATTACGTTCTTTTTCGGTGAGATGTTCTTCCTCCTCATTAATTTGGCGTAAAAGAACAGATAAAGCGGTTTGGTTTTGAGTATCGCGAGTGTTGATGTCTCGCAAATTATTGCGAAGACGGAGTAGCGGACGAGTTCGTTCGCGTTCCGGAAGTTCTTCGATCAAAACATTAGCTTGTAAAAGTAGCTCTATAATTTGATCATGAGTTCGTTCGCGTTGCGCATCCACCGGAGAGGTTTCTTCTTCTGGATTAAGCTGGGCCTCCTCATTCGCCCGAGCGGCCATTTGTAATTCATCACGGAAAGCCTGCGGTGTTAAACCACCCAGAGCCAACATTTGAGAAGCACGCTGCACATCAACATCAGTGCTCCTGAGTCCTTCGCGCGCCCGTTCGTATTCTTCGCCGTTGATACGGCGCATAGCAAGTCGTCGCGCGAGCCGTGATTCATACTGGTCATTACTATCTAAATCCGAAACAGCACTGGTAAAAGAGTCTTGTGTAAGACGTCCAGAAACAAATCCACGAGCCAGGGCTTTTTCACTGTTATTCCCGCTTTCTAAACATTCGTAAGCTGTGTCAAAAGTAGCGCCGTTAATGCGTTGCACTGCCAGTAAGCGAGCCGCACTTTGGCGGTAGCGATCATTACTTTGGAGGGCATCCGTGGCCTGAGCCAAGGTTTCCCCACTAATAGCATCACGAGCTGATAACTGTTCTAAACGGCGAATATGTTGTTGATTGCGACGTTGCGAGGATGGATTGCCATCATCTACTTGCTCTTGTTCTTCTTGGCGTTCTTGACGATCTAGCGCCTCTTGTTGTTGCGCTTCGGCCGCCGCTATTTGAGAGGAAGAACTATCTTCACCCGGGTTTCCCCCGCCTTGTCCGCCACCAGGACCCATTTGAAACACAAAACGGTGGCCTCCGGCGAGCGAGCCGGTTTGGAGCCAATCGAGTTTTAGTATTTTAGGGTCTAACATAATATTTTTTTATTTTTCTATCTTTATATCATTTATATATTATTTGTCAAGACTTAGGCTGATTATCCTTCCTCTTCCCCTCCTCCCGGAGTTGGAGAGGGAGGAACCAGAGGCTCACCTTCACCAGGAGCTTCTTCAGCAGTGGCTGGCTTCGGTGGATGAGCAGTTATAGCATCTTTCAAACGCTCCGTATATTGCGCGGCACTAATCTTGCCATCACCACCAATAGCCATTCCATCAAAGGCTTCATTAATAATAGTACTTATTTCTCCACTCTTTCGACCACCCGTTCGAGCCTCAGTTAAAGTTGCTTCTAAATTGGCTCTAACTTGGTCATTCTCATCTTCAAAATTAATACCACTAAAGGCTCCTTGCATAGTAGGTTCTTGGTCACTACCAGCAGTTAATAAGCCACTAACTATTTGTTGTCTAACAGGAGCGGCTTCATCATCATCCATATTTTCATGACCTTCATCATTAAGGGTAGATAAGTCAGTGCCTACATCAGTCGTAGAAGTTGTACTACTGTCACCAGAATCTGTACCAGCACTACCAGAGGCGGAGCCATCGGAAACATCTGAAGTCCCCCAACCATCACCCTCAGTTGGGTCTAACCCGCCAGAAGACACACCGTTGATATGCTCATGTAATTCTCCTGATTCTAATTGACTTGCTAGCGTACCATCCTCTTTCCATTCTTTAATTTTTTCTTGCCAACCTGGATTATTTAAACCTAACCCTTCTGACTCTCCTAAAAGTTTAGCAATGTAACCCTGGTTATCATCAGCACCTTTATTCATCATATATTCTTGTAAAACCTGTGCTTCCGCTGGACCACCCGTAGCATCACGCATTTTTGTTTTTGAGTCCTCAAACTTATCACCTAAATCAGCCTCTAGCATTCCAATATGTTTACCAACGTCTCGTGCTTGTTCGGAACTTTTATTATCCCGAGCATTAGCCTTCATCTTCGGCAATTTCATCAATGACATCAACGACATATCACCTTTTTCGTCACCCATACCTGGCACAGGGATAGTAGTCATATAGAGTGGAGTCTTGGCAATGAACTTACCAACACTTTCACCAGCACCCTTAATAGTAGAAGTAACACTGCTAGCCACTGTCTGATCCGCGGCTGCAAATACTCCAATCCAAATAATCAACACTGCACAAATCGCAATTAATAAATCTTGGAAGTCAGTAATGTCTTTTCCTAAAGTAGTGGTCATTTCGGCCACATCAACGGAAGTTGTATCTAACTGACCAAATTCAACATTGGGACCTAATTGCTTGGTCCATTGTCCAGATTCAGAGTCATATAAAACATTTAACATAGTAAAGCCAATGGAAAGCACCACTCCAATTACCAAAGGCACAAATAAGTGCTTTAAGAATTTATCTTTAAGATCCATTTCTCCACCCCCAAAATTAGCAATATCTGGGAATACAAAGAACAGCACAATTAGTGGCGATAAGGCTAAACAAATCCACAAAATAATCAATCGAGCAATGAGCACCACCACCAACGCCACAAAGGCAAATCCAAACATTAAAAACAAGAAAATTCCAAATAAAGCGTGAATCGCCATGGCTGCTAACTCATCTAATCCTCCCTCGTCTAACTTAACCACATCAGCATCCGCGGTTAAGCCCATATTAATCATAATCGAGGCCGTGGCATTATGTTCTCCAAAATGACTGAAATAAGTTTCTCCAGTGGGACTAAAAAGACCGCTTAACACCTTATCATCAGCCGCAGCCTCAGGGTTTTCGATTTCACAAAAAATCATACCCAAAACCGAGGCATCTTTTACCTTTTTGGGGCCTAAATCCTTCACTTTTTCACCTTCTGCAGTACTGCTTTCACTACTTCTACATAACCGCAATTCTAGATCATCGGCATAACTATCCCAGGTTATAAAATTCGTTGGTAAAGCATACACCGCCTCGGTTAACACTCCCACCGAATCAATCATTAGTTTCACTGCTAAGAACGAGAAATTCACAGCAATCAAACCAATCACAATTTTCGGCAAAATAGCTTTTAAGGCGTAATTACTACCATCACCGGCAACACCCATAACGTTATAAAGCGCAATTCCCACCAACACTAAAACAAAAATAATATTTACCCAGTTTCGAATTTCCACCCAAATACCCAAAATCTTACTTTCCATTTCTGGACTCAAAAGAATTTCGTTATCCATTAAAGCACTCGCAATCATCACCACTGGGTACAATAAAGCCTGTAAAAAGGCGTGGAAAGTAATGACTGTGGCCACTAGGTTTGCTTTTACCTCTTCGACTTTTTTTGAAGCCTCGCTAGGTTCATCTGCTCCCACTATATCTGGTAGAACCACTATGGCAATTACCAAGACAGCGAGTGGGACTAAGATTTTTATTAATCCTTTGTTATCGATCCAATTTTTGATTTTTGTAAGCCACTTTTTCATGATGATTTTTTAAACAAGTATAGAAATTAGAGATAATAACGGTTCATAGTGGGCACTAGCACTAAGAGAATTTAAAGCAAACGGACTAGCCATCCCAAGGCCTATCCCTCCCCCAACAGCCCACGGCGCAGCTTTTCGCAGGATTCCTTTTCCTCCACCACTCCGAAAAGAATTATTATTCACACGATTTGGTTTTTGTTCATCTTCCTTTTCTCCGTCTTCTTCAGATTTCTTCAATTGATCGTCAACGTTTTTTTGTTGTTTTTTAGCAGCTTCTTTTTCGGCATCTTTCTGTTTTTGTTGTTGCTGGCCAGCCGGTCCTTTTTGAGGAGCTTGTGGAGCTTTGATTCCATCCGGAAGCATGTCCATAGGATTATCTTCCTCGAGTTCTGCTTGTTCTTCTCCAAGATCCACTAACATCTGATGTGGTCGATCACTTAAAGCCACTCCTTCCTCTCTTCCCTTGTGAGACACTTTGATGCTATCTTTTTCTTCTAGAGTTCCGTCGCCAGGAAGGGCTGCCGAAACTTTTGGCAGATCATTAGATAAAGATTGGAGATTTTCTGGTGGAGCAAATCCTTCTGGTAAATCTATGTGATTTGGGTCCGCATCTCCCTCTTTTTCTTCGGGGATTGGAACGGCATCAGTTGGAATGTCTTTTTCTTTACTCTCTTCGTCCACGCTAGATTCTTCGACGCGATTGCTAACACCACCGGAATCTGGGCGATCTAAAATTGGAATTAATTCTTCCAAAGCTACTTTTTCACCCTCATGTTCGCCCGTGGCTGACAATACTATTTCAACCTCTAAACTAGGATCATTTCCCTCATCAATTAACCATTGCACGTATTCCTTGGAAAGATATTGCGGCGTGCCATTAATATCCACGTAAATTAAATTTTCTTCTTCGGCGAGTTGAATAAATTCATCGCGTTGCTCTTCGGTGATTAAGCCGTTTTCAAAATCTTCGTTGATTTTGGCGATTAAGGGACTTTCTTCTTCTTTATCTTTTTTATCGGCTTCGGTTTCATGGGATTCTTGATGTGATTTTTCTTTATTTGGTTTCTGATTGGCAGGTGGTAAAGAAAAAATTGGCAGTAATTTTCCTGACACATGTACTGGTGCGGAGAAAGTCATTGGTTGTCCGTCTTCATCAACAATACCAATAAATCGAGTGCGTTTAATTTCACCAAGAGTAGTTTCTAGTTCTCCTCCGTAAGAAGAATGTAGCCAAACTTTGCGATCTCCAGGAACTCTGTGTTCAGAAATCATTGATTCAATATCTCCTTCCGAAAGATACATGAAATCATTGGCATTGTTATTGCCAATTGGATCTACAAAAATCAAACCACCACCGATAAGGTTTTTATATTTTTTAGCCTCTTCTGGAGACAAGGATGCGTCGAGATCTATTTGATCCCACATCAACTCATCAGCAGAGATTTCGAATTGTGGTTTTTCGTCAGACATAAAAGTTAATTATTAATTCCACGTTTTTCGTCAGACTCCTCAAAAATCAATAAGGCATCCCCCAACTCTTTAGCTTCCATAACTCGGAAAAGTTGGTCGCAAATATCAGCAACACCGTCTATTCCTTCGGGAGGGGTCATTCCTAATGGATCTTGATCATTTAAAGTCGCTCCATATCGTTCCGCCAAAACCGTGAGAGCTTCTTCCTCTGGGTTCTCAAGATCAGGGTCAGTTTGTGATAAGTGATGAAGTTCTTCTTCCATTTGATATTCAATAAATTCATCGAAATCAAAGTGGAAATCCGAAATATTTTCTTCGCTATCCAGAGCCATCAACATAATGTCTCCCAAAACTTCAGCGTCATATTCAAAACCGTCAGAACCTTCTATTCGGGATCCCAATAAATATTTTCGAGCCTGATAATTATCACCGACAACGCGGTTAAAGGCGGCCCACTTATAGCGATCCTCAGATTCTTCGGTAGTTTCGGTTTTGGCTCCAATCCCGGCAATTGCTTGCGAGGTATAACCACTACCAATCCCTCCAGTTACGTGGTCCAAAGTCACTCCCGAAACAGCCAAACATCCGAGCCACATCGGATTAGTAACAATTTCACCCCAATTCCCAGGGTTTTTAATTCCCAAAACAAATGGTAAAACCGTTCCAATTGCGGCAAAGCGGAAAACAATTTCATAAAGAATTCCGTTTGAGCCAGTAATCTTTTCCATGGCCATATTCATGGGCAATCCTTTTTTCATATCACGAGCACATTGCTTGCGTAACTGCTCAAGTTGATCGCGGATAGCGTGAATTTCTTCTAATTCTTCGTCATCAAATACAGCGGCCCACCCAATTCCCTCTTCTAGAAGATTCTGAGCTTGGCCAACATCTAGGACACTTGTACTCGTTAAAAATTCTATTCCTTTTTTAGCTTGATCGGGATCGTCTTTTTTAAATCTTTCCACAATATGTTTTCCCAATTCATAACGTTGTTTTTGATTCATAGCGTAAACTGCGGTCATCATTCCCGTATCCTCAACAACCCGAATGGATCTTTCTAAAGAAGCGGATGTTTCGGGGTCAAAACTGTGGTCAAAAAACACTTCAATTGAATCAATTACATGATTGTAGTCATCAGAAGTAAGTGGCTCTACGCCTTCATGGATTTTGCCAATAATTTGAATACTCTCACCACAATCACCCATGTTTTCTAAACTAAAAGCGCCAATATCAAAATCTGAAGACA
This sequence comes from Candidatus Peregrinibacteria bacterium, assembly GCA_018659585.1. GTDB lineage: Bacteria > Patescibacteriota > Gracilibacteria > UBA1369 > UBA12473 > JABJMC01. Next base: position 86,125 of record JABJMC010000006.1, on the reverse strand, counting down.
TCGAATCTCTCAAAATCCCCGCTGGCGGGCTCATTTTTTCCATTAATTCGCGACCATTCCGATTAAATCCATCTAATTCACTCCATTCAGCCCCACCATCAATATAATTATCTACGCCAGTTTGGCTTCCAGCCACAGCTAATAGCATCCGAATTGCTTTGTTGTAGGCTTCCAAAACAACAATTGCGTTTTCAGTTAGCTTATCAAATTCTTCTCGATAGTATTCAACGGCATCTTCTTCACTTTCGCCCCTAGCCACGGCTTCTTTAATTTTTTGGTCAATCTCCCAGACTTCCACGTGATACTGCTCTCTAACATCATCAATATAACGTCGATACTGGAAATCTGTATCGTTGTAGATTGTTTTTCCTTTTTCACGCATAGGAATATCTCGAGCCATTAGGGTTTTTTTCAAATCCTCGGCAAAACTTTTCTTAAATAGATCTGTTTCATCATCAAGCCCATTTATATAAAGATTCGCTTCCTGACTCATTAAATTACGACTCATATCGATTTTCTTAATATCGATTTCATCAATTAATTCTTCTAATTCTGTTTCAGCTGGTCGAGGTTCAATTAATTCGTGTGTTAAATCTGACAACTCATCTGTAGTTTCAGCCACGGCATCAAATTCTTCTAAGCCTTGTCGTTCAAGGCGACGAGCCTCACGTTCGGCGCGACGCTCCTCTCGGTTCTTTTTCCAAATTATTTTGTTTTCGTAAAACATAATCATTAAAGTTTAGCCAAGCGGATTAGAGTATCGACAAAGGATTCCCCTTTCCCTTCATATTCAGGGACGTGCTTCATCAAAATAGTTCGCACTTCTCCGGGAGACTGATTTTCTAGTTGAATAGTCATTTCTGACATCCACTTATCAGTTGTCAAAAGTTTTAGAGTCTTAACATGCGGAGGATGATAAATAATCCAAAAAGCTTTGATTTGGTTGTAAGGAATCTGTCGATTACCAATTTTTACCCCAAAATGACTAAGACTAATAGTCACCTCGCCAGGGTCTTTGTGATGAGAGATGTAATAAACACCAGCCAGCACAATAAAGGCAATGGCCATTGTCCAAGAACCACTCCACAAAGCATACAAAACTAGCAGTGCCACCAAAAACCCAGCTACGTAAAACCATTTCTCGGTTTTGGAATGCTTGATGAATTCCGGAGCAGCCCAAGTAAGCAAAGGTTTACTTTTTTCTAAGTTTTGTTCGTTGGGTATTTCTTTCACGTGAATTTATTTTATTTTTATTTCTATATATTTTACCAAATTTTCCCAACTTTTTCAACCTGTTTACTAGAGAACCAAAATTTAGACCACCATATTGTCGCGATGAATTGCTTCTTTTTCAAGGGCATAACCCAAGATTTTTTCTATTTCTTCAGATTGAGCGCCTTTTATTTTAACTAATTCCTCGGCATTATAATTCACCTGCCCAAAACCAACTTTTTCTTTATTGGGACCAAGAATTACCACCACATTACCGCGTTCAAATTCACCCTCAACAGCGGTAATCCCCGAAGAAAGCAAACTTTTTCCACGCTCCAAAAGAGCTTTAACAGCACCTTCGTCTAGGGTGATAGAAGCGCCTTTGACCTGTTTGGTTTGAAGCCATTTGCGGCGCGTTTCTTTGGATCCAAATTGTTTTTGAAAATGAGTCCCGTGATGTTTTTTCTCTTCTACTAAATCTATTATTACGTTTTCCTCGTTTCCGTCTGCAATCCAAACATCGACTCCGGCTTCGGTCGCAAACTGAGCGGATTTGAGCTTACTTTCCATGCCACCTATGCCTTTATCTGAACCGCCATCAGCCAGACTCAAAATTGATTCATCAACTTTTTCAATAACACGAAGACACTTAGCGTTTGGATTCTCCTTAGGATTGCTATCATAAACTCCCCCCACATCTGTTAAAAGCAGTAATTTGTCAGCATTCAAAAGGCTGGCAATGTGCGCCGAAAGATTATCATTGTCCCCAAATTTAATCTCGTCAAAAGTAGTAACATCGTTCTCATTTAAAATGGGAACCGTCTTCATTTTGAGCAAAAGCTCCATGGTATTGCGGGTGCTCAAAAAATTCTGGTGATGTTCCAAATCCACCATGGTCAGTAGCACCTGTCCAATCACAATATCGTATTTTTCAAAACTCTTCTGATAGGTTTCTAACAGATAAGTTTGTCCAATCGCGGCTAAGGCTTGGCGATAGGGAATATTTTTGGATTCTTTTTTTAAATCAACGCTTTTACGGCCCGCGGCCACGGCCCCAGAGGTAACAATAATTGCTTCGTGTCCTTTCTTGTGCAAAGAGGCAACTTGATCCACAATATGCTGAATAAAATTGGTATTTAAAGAATTATCTTCATTAGTCAGAAGATTTGTTCCGATTTTAACCACAAATCGCATGAAAATTTTGTTAGAGACTGGAAAGCAAGTCAGGAGTAACTTCGCTCAAAGAAGATAATACCTTATTTGCCCCGGTAAAGTCTTGTCCTTTTGTGTACGGGCTTGGAATCACCACAACTTTCATACCCGCGGCTAACCCCGAACTCATTCCAATATCTGAATTCTCAAAAATAATGCAGTTTTCAGGTTTGACACCTAATTTTTCAGCTGCTCCCAAGAAAATATCTGGCGCTGGCTTGTTGTGTTTTACATCATCACCACCAACCCAAACTTTAATACGATCAAGTCCACATTCTTCTTTGGTAAAATCATATTCTTTGCTGTGTCCACCTGTTCCAACGGCGCACGGAATTTCATTTTCCCCTAACATATCCAAAAATTCCTCTACTCCAGGCATTAACGGCAATATTCCCGTGGCTAATTCAATAAACTTATCGGATTTTTGTTCTCTTATTTCCGCTATTTCCGCAGAATCGTTGATACCTACTTTGTTAAGATAAAAAGTAGTCCCATAATGCTTTCCCGAAAGCCAACTTTCAATAAACATTTCCTTGGTAATATCCAAACCATACTGTCCTAAAACAGATTGATACGCCTTCCAGTGAAGGGGTTCGCTGTCTACGAGTAAACCATCTAAATCACAGATGATTGCTAGTTCCTGTTTCGCCATAAAATACTATTTGGTGAAAGGAACGAGCCCCATAATTCGAGCATTTTTGATAGCCCGAGAAAGAGATTTTTGGACAACCATCGGCACTTTTGTGTAGTAACGAGGTTTAATGCGCCCGTAAATAGTAACGTATTTTTTGATAACTGGATTTTTGTAATCTACCCAAGTAGTGCCTGGGTAGCAAAGTTTTCCGAAATTTTTGCGATTCTTGTTAGGCATTATTACTTAGGGTTAAAGATTAAGGTCATTGTCAGAACTAAGAAGTTCTTCGAGTTTTTCATCTAATTTAGAAAGACGCTCTGAACTGGCTTTATCAGTGATAACTTCTTCTTTCTCCTTTTTAGCAGGAGCTTCCTCCTTGGCAGGTTTTTCCTCCTCAACGACTTCTTCGGCTGGTTCTTCTTTGACTTCTTCTTTGGCCTCTTCTTTCTCCTCGGCTGGAGCTTCTTCCTCAACTGGAGCAGCCTCTTCAACTACTTCTTCGGCTGGCTCTTCTTTGACTTCTTCTTTCTCCTCGACTGGAGCTTCCTCCTCCTTGGCTTTTACCACTACTGGAGCAGGTTTTTTCACAGGTTTCTTCTCTTCTTTAACAACTTCTTCCTCTAATTCAGCGTCCCAATCATACTCAAGCGGCACATAGTCAGCTGGAGTTTTGATAATTAAGTGACGAAGCACAAAAGGAGTGATTCGAAGTTGATTTTCGAGCTCTACAATTTCGGAAGGAACACCTTGGAAATTAAGAACTACATAAAATCCGTTATCTTGCTTCTTGATAGGATAAGCAAAATCGCGTTTGCCCCATTCTTGTTCGTGTGTGATTTCGGCACCACTTTTTTTAAGAAGGGCTTTCAAAGCATCAACGTGCTTTTTGTATTGAGCCTCGGTAACATCGGGCTCGATGATGGCCATAATCTCGTAGGAAACGAGTTCGGCAGTGTTTTCTTCAGACATAGTTAAGGGTTACTTTTCTGTGGATATAAACTTGCAAGGGCCTTTCCGCAAGTAGAAAAGCTTCTTATTTCTAAGAAGGCGAGAAGATACTAGCAGGGGCGAATAAGGAGTGCAAGAGATTTTTACCTAGACTAGAGTCAACCCTCCTTTTTAAGTTCTTCCAAGGCCTGAAGCGCTTCTAAGGGGGTCATTCGATTAACATCGATTTCTTTGAGGCGCTCGAGGGCGGGATGCGTTAGTTTGCCGTGTTCGCGTTCGAGCATTTGAGGAGCTTCTTGCGAAGGATCAAAAAGACCGATTTGAGAACTGTCATAAGCTCCTTTCATTTGTTCGCGAATGCCTTTTTCAACAACTCCTTCTTCGAGATTTTGCAGGATGTGCTCAGATTTTTTAATAACTTCAGGAGGGAGGCCGGCTAGTTTAGCAACTTCGATTCCGTAACTGCGGGCCGTGCCGCCAGGTTGAATTTTGTGAAGGAAAACAACGCCCTTATCATCTTCGTGAACCGCCACACAAAAGTTCTGGGCGCGGGCTAACTTGTCTGCCACAGAAATAAGCTCGTGATAGTGCGTGGCAAACAATGTTTTGGCTTTAATTTTATCGTGAATATGTTCAAGGATGGACCAGGCAATACTAACTCCATCGTAAGTAGAGGTGCCGCGGCCAATTTCGTCCAAAATAATAAGGCTCTTGGCGGTAGCATTATTCAAAATATTGGCGGCTTCCTGCATTTCGACCATAAAAGTAGATTGGCCGCGAACTAAATTATCGCTAGCTCCAACACGCGTAAAAATTCGATCAGAAACGCCCAAGCGGGCGGCCTGAGCCGGCACAAAACTCCCCATTTGGGCCATCAAAGTAATTAGGGCAACTTGCCGCAGCAAAGTCGACTTCCCACTCATATTGGGCCCGGTTAACAGAATAATTTGTTGATTCTCGGTTCCCAAAATAGTGTCATTTGGCACAAAATCCCCCGCCACATTCATGCACTCTACGACTGGATGACGCCCCCCTTTAATTTCCAAAATATTTTCCTTAGAAAGGTCTGGTTTAACGTAACGATTACGTCGCGCAATTTCCGCAAAATTTAATAAAACATCCAATTTCGCAATGGCCTCAGCATTCTGTTGAATCGTTCGCAGTTCTTGCATGACCACGGCTCGCACTTCTTTAAACAATTCCATTTCTAAAGCCTTACTTTTTTCATCCGCGGACAAAACTTTTTCTTCATATTCCTTTAATTCCGGAGTAATAAATCGTTCGGCATTTACCAGGGTTTGTTTGCGCAAATAATCATTTGGCACATGATCCAAATTAGACTTAGAAATTTCAATATAATAACCAAAAACTTTGTTGTATTTAACCTTTAACGAAGAAATTCCAGTCCGTTTAATCTCACGCTCCTGCAGACTAGTGATAAACCCTTTCCCCTCACGCGCCAGTGTTCTTAATTCATATAAATCCTTATTAAAACTATCGTGAATATAGCCACCTTCTTTTAAATTTATTGGTGGCTCCTCGATAATTGCCTTATGTAACAACGAAACTAAATCTGGCAAAGGTTCCAAACGATTATAAACTTCATTCAAAACACGTGATTTGGTTTTTTTGAGCATTTTTTTAATGGCTGGAATTCGCATTAACGAAACTTTGAGGGCCACTAAATCCCGTGGAGTTCCTCGGTCTAAACTAAGCCTTCCAAGCACTCTTTCCAAATCCAAAATTTCAGAAATCTCTTCTGTTAAGTCGCTGTGTAAACGTTCCTCATTATATAGTTTTTCAACGGCCTCAAGTCGGCCTTCAATGCGAACAATGTCGGTCAGCGGACGAATAATCCAATTCTTTAATAGTCGTCCTCCCATGGCGGTTTGAGTGTGATCCAAAACACCAAGCAAAGACCCTTTTTTCTGACCCTCGCGCAAGTTTGACAACAATTCTAAATTACGAAGCGTCGCCTCATCCAAAATCATATGATCGTCTGGAGCGTACGGACGCAACCTCTTCAAATGGGAAATATTTGTTTTTTGCGTGCCTCTTAAATAATTCAATAAACGCCCAGCAGCTTGAATAGCAAAAGGCCACTTATCAATCCCAAAAGCCTCTAAACTCTGCACTTCAAACTGTTGGCGCAAAGTCTCGTTCGCGTCTTTGTAAGTGTCGTACGGGTAAACGTGAACTCCTTCGAAAGCCTCGAGTAAAGTTGTTAAATTTTCATCGTTAATTTCTTGCGGCAAGATCACTTCGCGCGGCTGGAGACGTTGAATTTCGGTGGCTAATTGGTCGTAACCGTGCAATTCAGTCACCAAAAATTCGCCAGTAGTTAAGTCTATTGCTGCTAACCCAAAATAATCACGTTTTGGGAAAATTGCGACTGCGTAATTATTGGATTTTCCTTCGAGTAGATTGTCGCTAAAAGTTGTTCCGGGGGTTATTACGCGCACAACTTCTCTTTTTACAATTCCGGGTAAACTCGGGTCACTAGTTTGTTCACAAATCGCTACTTTCATACCAGCTGCGGTGAGCTTGGCCAAATACTGCTCAACGGCATGATAAGGGATTCCACACATCGGGGTCCCATGTCTGGAGGTTAAAACTATTCCCAAAACCTTGGCTGCCTGCTTGGCATCCTCCTCAAACATTTCATAAAAATCCCCGAGACGGAAAAACAGAATGCAGTCCTGAAATTCGCCTTTTATCTCCGTATACTGCCGCATCATGGGAGTAAGCTTGGCCATGGCCGTATTCTAGACTTCTAGGCCTGATTTTCAAGCTCTTCCAGTGGCGGATCAATGGATTTTGTGGGGTCAACTATTATTTCACACTTCGCTTTAAATTTTTCTATCTGATCAAGAACAGCCCTACGAAAAGGTTTTACTAAATTTTTATCATGCGGAACAGGCTTAAATTGGGGGCCAAATATTTTTATTAATTTACGATTTGTTTCTTCGAAATAATTATTCAAATTACTATCTGTAAGAGGGCTTGGTCCTTCTATTTTATCCACCATTTGCTCAAAAAGTTCTTGAACCACCACTACTGGCATGTTACAGAGTTTTGTTTTTTTGTCTCTAAGGTTACAAAATCCTGTCCCATCAGTCCTAGTGCCTACATAGCCATTTTGAATATTTAATTCTTTAGGCACCTTACTACCTAACGCCGTCCAAGGGATTTTGTAGCCGAGTATTACTACATTAGGATCATATACTCCGCCCAAGGAACATTCTGGACATGAATTGGGCATTTTGGGGGTAAGTTATGGATAGTTAACTATTCCTCTATCTCTTTTAGCCTTGCATTCAGAGCTCCTGTTTGACCTTCACAGTTAGCCTTAACAACTTCTAACACAGCGATTTGTTCTTCTTTGGTTAGAGCTTCGGCTATGGCTATTCTCAAAGCGTAATTATAATCTGTGGGGATTGATTCTAAAGGGAAGGGGTCTAAATTTCTAGCTGCGTCTGATAAAAATTTTACAGCGGTAGAATCTTCTCCTTGGAGGAATGTGATGGCTTGGTCAACACTTTTAATAATCCCTAGGTACATTTCTAATTTTTCATGTGCTTCATCCTCATCCATCCCTTCTATTAATTCTAATCGAGCAGCTGAAGGTACTCTAAATTCTTGTATTGATTCCGTAGATGCCTCTACAACATCGCTAGGTAGTGGAGTTGAAGACAGTCTATCCACTCCAAAGAATAATAATCTTTCACAGCTGATTCTAATTCTTTCTTCTTCGTATTTAATCATAGCGTCCAGAACCGCTAGCTGCGTTGAAATTGTTTGCGCATCATCAGCAATTCCTAGTTCGCGCTCTGTTAGCTGAATCTCAGCATCCGTGAATAATGCTAAACCTAAGTCCTCTAGATCTTCATCACTTGGGGTACTCGCTACTCTTGCTCTAATTTCTCTTAAAGCTTCTGAGTTAACTGTAGCCATACAATAAATTACATTGGCTGAATAAAGAGGGTTGTTTTCTAAAGCTTCACGCTGTGTATCTGGCATCCCAAATACACTATCTAGCTGGTTTTGGAGAGTAGGTCTAGGGGGGCCGTGCATTCTATCGCGACATTCCGCTATAGGATCTGTTACTTCTTGAGGATCTTCGGCGGCTACATCTGCACTATCTCCTAATCCTAATTCTTCGCTGAGGAAATCTAGGGCTTGATTTACTGTTAACTCGCCATCGCCTTCTTCATTAGAAGGAGTATCATTGTCTGAAGCCATTTGGGGGTGGGGTTAAATGGATGGCAATCACCTTAACACCACCTTTTGCTTTTTGTCAACCCCTTGTTATTTTATCTCTTCCCTCAAAAGTTCCCACAAATATTCATGCCTGTTTTCGACAAAATCTTTAAGCCCCTCTGCCCCGGTAACAAACCGTTCATATTCTTTATCTGTCCAAAAACCGCGCTCTTCATTTTCCGTGGTTAAAAACTCTATAAGCTCATCTGCGCGTGTTTGAACCTTATCGATTGCGAATTCATCCTTAAGCAAGGAAATTATGGCATCTAAATACTGTTCATTTAATTCTTCGGTATCAAAAACCCAGGCCATAAGTGGCGAAAGCTCAGACAAGTCCATGTCTTCTTCAAAAACTACTGGTGCGGACGGCCAATTATTACCTTTATTGCGAGGTGGGCGCATTCCTTTCTGGCCATCCTGAGGCATCATTTGTTGTTGAACAAGTTCCGCGCGTGGATGGTTTGAGTGGGCAGCGGCAAAAGCAGTGTCAAAAAACAGGTCTGCAATCTCAAAATTCTCGTTGATTGGCATCATCCCTCCTCCATCTTTTGGAGGCATCATCATGCCATCTTCAGGAGGCCCCATTCCATTACGTTGTTGTTCTCCCCCAGCTCCACCCTGTCCCATACTTTGCTTAATTTTGTATTCCTCAAAATAAAGTCCAAACTGCCAGCGATCACCATTCATTCCAAATCTTCCAAAAGCTTCATTCAAATCCCAAGGAATAATTACAAATTGCTCAGTGTCTGGATACTGATAAATGTAATAATTATTTCCATTCCCAGCGTGCGAATCTAAATTCACCAACACATTACAAAACGCCAGATAATCTAAATAAACATCCATATCCATATACTCGTCTATTTGGGCGAAAAATTCATTCTCTTCAGCCTCGTCAAAGAACTTAAACATTTCAATTAAGTCGTATAAATCCGAAACTCCTTCGTTAGTTTGAAGCTCGTAGGTTCCATACATGGTGGGATCATCGCCTTCATAGATCATATGACCATTTCCCCCAGATTTAAACAAATCTCCCTCAGCGCCATCTGTAGCTCCCATATACTCTACTAAAAATTCATCATTAACAACTTCGCAAAGCATATAAAGTCGTTCCCCTTCACCATTCATACTAACTGTTCCATAAACAATACTTGGCGCTGTAATTCCCATATCCTCCAAAATTTCATAAGAAAGTACCTCCTGCATAGCTGTAGCATCGTTGAACTGCGCCCGCAGTGACATTAGAGTTTGACCCATAAAATCCTGATCAACATACTCATCAAATTTAATCATAAAAGGAGTTTCGTAATCATTTTCTTGAAATTCTTGAGGTACTTTATTAACAGCGGCCCCTTGTCCCATACCCATTCCAATTGCTCCCCGCAGTGAAGAATTCCCCTTAAGACGAATCCCCACACTTTCATAAAGAACACCATCAATAGTTATATCCACTTCAAAATAATCCTTTTCCGCTGTTTCTTCGTAAGTGAGAATCATCATATCGTAATCATCGGGGTCCATATCGATTTCAACCTCGTGCATCACATCAATTTCATCAAAAAAATCTGAACTATCAGCTCGTCCCAATAACCCAAAAGTGTTGCCCTCACTCTCTACATCCTGAGCATAAGTATCGGCACTGACGGTATATGGGATTACACGCACTTCACCTAAAACAGTAATCGAAATTACAAATACTGCTACTACTGCTACTAGCAGTTTATAATGACGCCTAAGTTTTATGGGAATATGCATACTTTAAAGATCCGTGGTATTATAACCTGTAATTAGAGTGACTTTGTTATTGCCGTTGAGTTTCTTAATTGCGTTTAAAAACTCGTTGGATTTGGTGGATTTTTTAAGATCCACGTTATAAACCAATTCAGTCAGCATGCCAGAACGAACTGAATCCACACTAATTAAATCTGATTCCTTGGTGTATTTAACAAAAGTGCTATCAAAAATATGATCGTAATCGGTCTTACTCGTAACATAGACTTTCAAAATCTTGCTGGTTAAGTCCTTTTTGTAAAAATCAAACCGATTCATCATAAGGACAATCAAACAGATCATAATAGTAGAGATGATCGCGAGTGAATAAAATCGAGTTCCATTGGCCATCCCAATTGCCATCGCAAAAAAGATAAATCCAACATCACGCGTCTCCTTAACCGCATTACGAAAACGGATAATAGAAAGAGCACCAACTAAAGAGAAGGCTCGCGCAATATTTGAACCAACAATTAACATAATGATCGCCACAATCATACCCATTAAAACTAGGGTGTGAACGTAACTTTGAGTATAAGAAGCTCCCTTGTGAGTAATCTTATAAACGTAACCAATGATCGCTGTAAGTACAAAACTTAAAGCAATCGTAAGCACCACATCAGTGATGGAGAACACTCCAGTTAGATCTTCAAAAGTGAAGATTGTCTGGAGAAATTCGGCAGTAGAAGCATCCATAATAATAAAGTTAAGAAATTATTTAGTTGGATAATCATAGGTTAGAGGCGGAACTAATTCCGCTTTTTCTAACCCGGTACAATATTTACTAATACGAACAAGAGAAAGGCCGGTGTCAGCGGCAAATTCAGTGAGCCAGTACGGGATACGGTCGTTAACTTTGATTTCGACCACACATTTGTCAGGGTCGAGCATATAAGGACCTGGCTTTTTAGACGCGAGGTCGAGATCTTGGCGACGATAGCGAAGATTGGTGTCAAAAGTCACTCTAAGCCCCGGATCGAGTTCAGTGCCAACTAAGGCCATGCGCTGGTAACTCGTTATGCACTGTGGTTTTAAGTTGTACTGAAAGAGCATTCCAAAAATTTCGTCGATTACCATTTGGTCTTTTTCGTCTTTGATGTTTTTAGGAGGAATACGTTCGTCACAAAGCTGCAATGCCTGTTCGTAAGGAAGAACTACCCGACGCTTTTGAGTTACGCGGTCTAGTCTTTGTTTGATTTCGACAAAAACTTTGGATTTTGGAGTGAGGGCTTTTTTGGTTTCGTAATGGCGGATTCGGATCTTGCGGCGAAATTTAAGACCCTCTACCTTTTCCCAATAAAAAGTGAAATCATCGTTGTCGTAATAAAGACTCGACAGGTTATAATTGCCGTATTTGTCACCATATTTATCTGGGACTAAATAAGCCTTTAAACCCTCCTGCACCTCACGCATATGCTTGGTGTCGAGGATGAATTTTAACTCGTAGCGGTTGAAGCTGCGGATTGGTTCCATGTGTAGGAATTAATTTCTAGCTTAAACAAACGCGCTGGGCGCGATTAAATTACAAATATTTATGATTGACGAAGTGGGAGGTCATTAAGGGTAGTTTAGCATATTATGACGCTCCCTCAATGAGGGCGTAGATTTGTTGCGACTAAATAACCCCAAGTCCATACTTTTTGCGGAGTGTATCTAACGACTGCTCGAGATGTTGGCTCTTTGCGCTGCGGCCGAAGAGCTCAAGCTGAACTTGGCTCTGGAGGTTGGAAAGACTAACTCCGAGCAGGCGGACGCGGCGGGATGAATCGCGTTTTTTAAGAAGTAATTTGAGGGTTGGAAGGAGGCCGCAGGGAACGTTAGAAGGTTGGTCGAGGGAACGTTGGTGGGTGTAAGTGGCAAAGTCTGAGTAACGGATTTTGAGAGTGAGAGTAGCGGCAAAACGATTATTTTTGCGGATTTGGTAGCACAGTTTTTTGAGCATGCGAGAAGATTCCTCGAGAAGGAGTTGAGGGGAATCGAGATCAATAGGGAAAGTTTTGTCTTCGGAAATTGATTTTCGTTTAGGGGCGTGTGGTGAAACCGGGCGATGATCAATGCCGTTGGCGCGCTCCCAAAGAACCATGCCGTAGCCACCAAACATCTGCCACATGGCCTCGAACTGGAGTTCGGCCAAATCGCCGATTGTCTGGAGACCGAGGCGGGTAAATTTAGGGAGGCTTTGGGGGCCGATTCCAGGCATTTCTTTGAGGGGCAAGGAGGCCAAGAATTGCTTTTCGTGAGCCGCGTGAACCCAAGAAAGTCGTCGTGGTTTAAAACGCGATGAAGCAATTTTGGAAACAATTTTACAGGAAGAAAGAGCACCGGAAAGAGTAATCCCCAGGGATTTTTCGACCTCGCAAAGAAGATGAGCGGCGATTTGGTGGTAAGCGGCTTTGTGAAGCCTGGTGGTACCGGTAAGGTCAAGATAGCCCTCGTCGATGGAGGTCATTTCTACGGTAGGAGTGTATTTTTTGAAAATCTGAAACATAGCCTGGGAAAATTCGGCATAAGTGTGGTGACTACCTTTAATGAAAATCCCGTGTGGACAGAGTTTACGAGCTCTAAATATAGGCATCGCGGAGTGAATCCCAAATTGACGGGCTTCGTAACTAGCACTACTAACCACTCCGCGATGACTTCCTCCCACTATCACTGGTTTCCCTCGATATTTAGGTTCGAGTCGTTGTTCAACAGATGCAAAAAAGGCGTCTGCATCAACATGCAAAATAGGGGTTTCATTCATAATTGTAGATTCGCGCCTGCTGGCGCGTGACGTTTAAGGAAGTTTGCGCCTTATGGCGCGAGAATTAATAATTTCGGATAAGGCCGGTAACCACACCCTGAATTTGAAGTTCTTCAGTTGGATAAATATTTTCGTATTCAGGATTCTCGGCCTGCAAATAAACTTTACCTTTTTCGTTAATGTACGTTTTGACGGTATTCTCGCCATCAATAAGGGCGACTACAATGTCACCGGAGCGAACATTTTGATCTGGAGCAACCATAACCATATCGCTTTCGTAAATTCCAGCATCGATCATGCTGTTGCCGGTTACTCGGAGCAAAAAAGCCCCTTTGCTACTAGGCATAAGCCCTTTGCCAATTTCGTAAGTCTCGATGGTGTTTTCTTCGGCTGCGACGGGGCCGCCGGCCGGGATTGTTCCGACCAAAGGCACACGAATGATTGCGGCGGCCGCATCCATCCGCTCGCGAACACTAGAAAGCATTTTAATTCCGCGCGGAGTGTCGTCTTTTTTGATATAGCCTTTTTTCTTAAGGGCGTTTAATAGTTTTAAAATACTATTATCGGAGCTAACCTCGAACCGTTCCTTCATTTCGCGGATTGTTGGAGAAGCACCATTTTCCCACTGATATTTTTCAATAAATTTAAGAACTTTTTTCTGCTTTTTAGTAAGGTCTTCCATAAAAAGGATGGGTTAGGAATTAGAGAGTCTTGAAAAGCCGAAGTTGATGACGACCATTTAAGCGAGCGATCTGAGCCCGATGACGCTCGGCGTACCGATGACGCTGAATGTGATGACGGTGATATCTCTTATAAGAACGTGCCGCCAACCACCCGATGCCAAAAATAGTCCAATAGATGATAAAAAATGTTTTCATAGCTGGGTTAGGTGAGTGTGGTCACACTATAGGTGAGGTCTGACTCACCGTCAATATCTTTTTAGTTGACACTATAAATTGGCGCGAAATGTTTTACAGGGGAAAAGTTAACGCATGCGTCAACTCTTAACCTGAAAATTAGACCATATTTCGCAAGGAAAATCGCCCCTTTCATTGACCAAATCGCCAATTTGTGTTATTATTAATGGAATTTAAAACCTTAAAAATGAATGACTTTGAAAGCGGATCTACCGGGGACGAATTGAATCCACTCGAACTTGCAAAAAACTCTTTGCAATCTCTGCAGGGATTGATTATTTCTGATGCTGAAGCAGCTGAAACCATTCCTCAACGCCAAGTTGTTGATTCTCGGATTGAAGTTATGCCTGACCACAATATGGGCCCAGGATTTTCTCGCTATAAAATTTTTGCGACATTTGAAGGAGAACCAGAAAAATTGGTAGGTAGCTTTTTTGAAATGGAAGATCCTCAGGCTAGAGCAGATTTTGTTTCAAACGACAAACATCCCCAATATTTTGATACTAATGGTCGGCCTAATTTTGCAGCAATTGAAAAAGACTTCAATGGGCAAGCTGTAATAGTTGCCGGAGCATTTTTAGCGCCAGGAGGAGATCGCCAAATAGAAGGCGTTGCCTTGGAGAATGGTGAAATGGTCGGCCAAGCTACTCCTAAATCAAGCCTTAACGGTTTATTAGTAATTGAAAACGGTAACCCAAGAATTGAATACTTGAATCAACTTTCTAATTTTCAAGAATTTTTAGGTCAACTCAAACAAAGCGGGGGGTCACTCTTTCAACAAACTTCGTTCATTCGTCCAGGAGGAAAATTTTCATCTTCTAATCCACTCCAATATGAACTCCGCTTCTTTGTGGAAGGAGGAGAAAAGAAGGGAGTTGTGAATTTTACTGAAAATATGACTTACGGTGAAGCTCTTCAAGTTATGGAACAAACCTCTAATTTTAATATTCAAAAAGCCATTGGACTTGATACTGGGATAGCTTCGGAAGGATTTTTTTATGATAAAAATGGACAACATTACTTAATGGTCGATGAAGATTTTGGGGAAGGCAGAAGCTGTACAAACATGCTAGTTTTGCATAGCATTGACACCCCTTGACTTAATTTTTCATAAATTGTATAGTAAGCATCCTCCTTCTGGGAGGACTTTTAATAACCCCTATGAAAAACCTACGTCAACAAACAATTCGATTTTATTTAAAACACTTGGCGCGTTACAAGGTGCTAACCGCTGTTTCGATTTTTTCGATTGTGATGGCGATTAGTTTGAGTATGGTTTTCCCGGTTATCTACAAAGAATTTATTGATACAATTGTGGAGGCCGAAGTTGTTGATGATGCAGTCCGAACGCTTTTAACGCTTCTTGCGATTATGGTGGGAGTAGATTTCGCCAATATGATGTGTTGGCGTGCGCTTCTTTATACAATGTCTGTTCTGGAAACGAATGTAATGCGCAATATTTTGGATGAATGTTTTGAGCATTTGCATCGTCACTCTTATAACTTTTTTAATAATAGTTTTACAGGAGGGCTGGTTAAAAAAATGAACCGAATTAGTTACGCGTTTGAGGGAATTTTTGACATTATTATTTTTGAATTTATTCCGATTGCGATCCGGACGATAATTGCTAATGGCGTTCTTTTATATCTAAGTTGGAAACTTGGAGTGCCGCTACTTATTTGGAGTGTGTTTTTTATAGTTTTTAGCTATTTCGTCACTCTTTATAAGATTAAACATTACGATCTTAAATCTGTTCGCGCCGATACTAAGGTGACTGCAAATTTGGCGGATACGATTATGAACAACATTAATATTAAGTTGTTTGCGAACCTTAATAAGGAGACTATTAAGTTTAAAAAAGTTTCGGAAGATTGGCGAAAAAAGAAAAAGGCGTCTTGGTTTTTTGGGACGCATGTTGAGACTGTTCAAGGAGTGTTTGCCTTGGCGCTTAATGCCTTGCTTATGTTTGTGGCGATTAAGTTGTGGCAACAAGGAGAAATTACTGTTGGTGACTTTGTTTTAGTTCAATTTTATCTGTTAGAACTGTTTAGGCAGCTCTGGCATTTTGGGCATAATTTGCAACGACTTTACGAAAGATTTGCCGATGCGGAAGAGATGACAAAAGTTTTGAATACTGATTGGGAGATTCAAGATGCTCCAGATGCGCAAAAGATTAAAATCGTGCATGGTCGCGTTGAATTTAAAAACGTTCGTTTTTCTTATGAAGACGGTACTGGCGTTATTAAAGGACTTTCCCTAAAAATTAAGCCCAGCGAAAAGATTGCTCTGATTGGTCCGTCTGGAGGTGGAAAATCCACAGTTACTAAACTGTTATTGCGACTGTTTGATGTTGGAAAAGGGAAAATCTTGGTGGATGGTCATGACATTTCAAAAGTTACTCAAGATAGTTTGCGTAAACAAATTGCTCTGGTTCCGCAAGATCCGATTTTATTCCATCGTACGATTATAGAAAATATTCGTTATGGCCGACTTGGCGCCTCGGATAAGGAGGTGATGGCGGCTGCAAAACTCGCACGTTGTCATGATTTTATTAAAAAATTCCCCAAAGGCTATAAAACTTATGTTGGAGAGCGCGGGGTAAAATTGTCTGGTGGCGAACGCCAGCGAGTGGCCATTGCCCGCGCAATTTTAAGTAATACTAAAATTTTGATTCTTGATGAGGCTACTTCTAGCTTGGATTCTGAATCTGAAAAATTGATTCAAGAGGCTTTGCATAATTTGATGAAAAACAAGACAACTTTTATTATTGCGCATCGACTCTCGACAATTGTAAATATGGATCGGATTATTGTTTTGAATGATGGGAAAATTGTAGAGGAAGGCACACACACAGAATTGATTCGTCAAAAAAACAGCCTTTACGAAAGACTGTGGGGACTGCAAGTTGGGGGGTATTTGGAATAAATTTAGTCGTCGATTGTTCCGTAAAATTCGTCATCACCTAAGGCTGGGACTCCTTCGTCTATGCGTCTAACTTGTTCGTTAGCTTGGTCTTGAAAAGCAATATCTCCTCTAATTAAAGTATTGCAAGCTTCACACACTCGGCAATGAAAAATTTGTCTACATATTTTGTCTATTTCAGTGAAACCTCCACCTGTATTAAGATCATGTTTTTTATCATCAAAAGCGGGACAATTTCTTGGCTGGCCTTGATCAGGGTTCCAATCTTTTCCGCTTAGGTCTTTATGTGTTTGATAAAAACTTGTTATTTTGTCAGCTACATCGCTTGGTAATGACCTGACCATACTTAAGCTAAATTTAGGGAATGGACAGTGCGAGATGTGGATTGATTGATCCTCCTCCCAGTCCCACCCCTGCCGCGACCCGTGAAGGAAGCGACAGAGATGGGCAGTGACCTGATTGTGGGGAACTTTGGCGACCCGCATCACTAAACGCGATGAAACTCCGTGTTGGGGAGCCAACGCGACAGCAGCGAAGTTGCTAAGTCTCCACCTTGAGGTTCGAACAAAACTGAACTAAGATATTCCCCTCACACGAGGGTTATAGTCAGAAAGTCTCACCACAAGCAATCACCGGGGTGTCGGGCTATATTGGTGGGGTACGACCACGTTTCCGGAGCGTTATGAGTAGTCTACTTCAGCTCAGCATCAACATCAGCGCATCCAGCTCTTGGCTGCAGCTTCTACATCAGCGCAATACAGCACTCACTTTGCTTGCGGACGTCGGCGTACGGTTTTTTTTCGCCCAGGTTTTGGTTTTTTGTTGAGTTCTGCGATGTTCTCTATGCTATGGGGTCCCAATCCAATGGGGACAGCTCTCCTAATTAGGTGTAGGACCTCAGCTATGGGCCCCCGAAGGGGCACTCAGTCCACCGCGAGCGGTGGTCATCTAGGAACCTCTTAACTGATAAGAAACTCTCAGATAACCACCGTTAATCAATTTATACATTTCGCACTGTCAAGGATCACGTGTATCGAAGAAATTCCTCCACCAAAATTGGAAAGGGGTGGGGAATGTCTTACTGATACGAATTGTGAACGCGGACGTAATTTAAATGGTTTTCGAAAAGGTGTCAAATAAAAATCCGCCGCTCCGCCGCGAAACAAACTTTTATTTTGAATGCAAAAACCCAGCAAAGGTTGCTCGCCTTTGGCTCGCTGCGCAAAACAGGAATTTCATTCCGTTTTGCGTGTGGTGTCCCCGGTAGGAGTCGAACCTACATCTAAACCTTAGGAGGGTCTTGTTCTATCCATTGAACTACGGGGACAAAATCGTGCTTAGAATAACGATTACCCCTGATTTAGTCTACCTCTAATTGAGATAGAATTTCTTCGAATTGATCACGCATGGCTATAAATTCAGGACCGGTGGTTAATTGCAAATTATGACCGCAAACTAAAGCTCCTGCCTCCTCTTGCATTTGAATTTGAACTTGCCCACATTCCATTTCTAACTCAAAAACATGGCTATTAACTCTGCCGCGTAGGATTCCAGTGGGACATTTAAGATCACGTTGGTCACTATTAAAGACTGACTGGCAACGTCCTTGGTTAAATTCTCGGACAATTTGGAGGGCCGAAGTGTAGTTCTGTTCTAAACATTTGTCGCGACAACCAGGAACAAAAGTTAATGCGGCCAACAAGGGAATCATTTTTTTCATGCTTTCATCCTGCCACATCACCCATTACGAAAACTTAACAAAAAAATGAACGGAAAATGAATAAAAAATTAAATTTTTGTGAATGGAAGATGGGGGTTTTAAAAGTGATGATTGGATGTGATTTTGCCATTTTTCAACCTGTAGATTCACCGCATACGGTCACGTATGATTTGATTTAATAATAACGCAACCCATTGACAGCTATTACAGAGAAAAATTCACTCCCGGGAGTGAATTGCAACCTGAAAACTAGACCATATTTATCCCAGTTGGGCCTCCAAAACCACGTAAGCAGTGGTGGCTTCTGGGAGTGAGCTGCGGCCTTTGACTTCTAATTTTTCTTGAGATTCACTGGAAGAAACTCCCATTTCTTTTAAGAAAGGTTCTACGTCTTGTAAATCAGCTTCGACTTTTAAGCCGGGAATTTTGTAGTGCATAGGAATAACTATGCGGGGGTCGATTTGTTCAATAACTTGGTGAGCAGTTTTGTGATCAATGGTTGAATCGCCGCCAGCCGGAATTAATAAAATATCAACATCGCCGATTGCTTCGACCATATCATCTGTTAATTTGTGTCCTAAATCTCCTAAATGACAAACTTTTATGCCATCGATTTCAAAGTGAAAAATTAATGTTTTTCCACGGGCGGCTGCTTTTTCATCTTCTTCTTCGGATTTACGGTAATGAAAAGCATTTAAAGCGGTCATCATAACACCATTGGCTTCGTATTCGCCGGGCCAATCAAAAAGTTGAGGATTATCTTCAACTGCGGCCACATTATTATGATCTTCGTGATCGTGGCTCACAGTTAAAATATTGGCCTTCAAACTAGGGAGTTTAAGACCAATATCACCGTAAGGATCAGTTACAACTGTAGCTTTTGATCCTTTTAAAGTGAAACAAGATTGTCCGTGCCAAATAATTTCCATACGGCGGCATTTTAGCATAGCGGGGCTGACGTGCAAGTGTGGTATTATTGGTCTCGGTAAATTTGCGCTTTATAACATCTTTAATTATGGCAAAAATCAAAAAAGTTTTAGCACGCGAAGTTCTTGATTCTCGTGGAAATCCGACGGTAGAAGTTGAATTATGGGCTGAAAATGATGGTCAAACTTTTCACGGGCAAGCAATTGTTCCAAGTGGCGCATCTACAGGAGAACACGAGGCTGTGGAACTACGTGATGGTGACTCTGGGCGATATCTTGGGAAGGGCGTACAAAAAGCCGTGGCCAATGTGAATGGAGAAATTGCGGAAAAATTAATTGGCATGGATACTTTGGATCAAACTGTAATTGATCACGCCTTAATTGACTTAGATGGCACCGAAAATAAGGGTCGATTGGGAGCAAATGCGATTTTGGGCGCCTCCCTAGCTAATGCCTACGCTGCGGCCCAAGAAAAAGGCGTTCCTTTATTTAAATCTCTCTACGAAAAAGGTCACGTTCTACCGACTCCCATGATGAATATTATGAACGGCGGTCAACACGCGGACAGCGGTCTCGACATTCAAGAGTTCATGATTATGCCGGTCGGCGCCTCTAGTTTTAAAGAAGCGCTCCGTATGGGATCCGAAATTTTTCATCATCTCAAAAAAACCTTAAAAGAAGCTGGTTTAATGACTGCCGTGGGTGACGAAGGTGGCTTTGCGCCAAACCTCCCCCACAATGAAGCGGCCTTTGATTATATTATGAAAGCAATTGAAAAAGCCGGCTACAAACCTGGAGAAGACGTACTTTTGGCTATTGATGCGGCGGCCTCTGAATTCCACGAAGATGATGGTTATCACATTAAAGTTGATGGTGAACCGCGCGTATTGAGCGGTACGGAAATGGTGGATTTTTACGCGGGATTGGTTGAAAAATACCCGCTTATCTCGATTGAGGACGGCCATGACGAAAATGACTGGGAAGGCTGGAAATTAATGACTGAACGTCTGGGTAAAAAAGTGCAAATTGTGGGCGATGATCTGCTGGTTACGAACGTTAAGCGACTTCAAAAAGCGATTAATGACGGCGCAGCCAACTCAATTCTTATCAAATTAAATCAGATCGGGACTCTCACCGAAACCATTGATGCCATTAAGATGGCGCACGCGTCAAACTGGACTGCGGTCGTATCTCACCGTTCAGGTGAAACCGAAGACACGACTATTGCGGACCTGGTGGTAGCCCGCGAAACCGGGCAAATTAAAACTGGGTCGCTGTGTCGGACTGACCGCGTGGCAAAATATAACCAGTTATTACGGATAGAGGAAGAGCTCGGTGAGCGGGCGGTGTATTTAGGCAAAAAGGCGTTTTCTCAGTTAAATTCTTAAACTTATTATTTTTTAATTTTCATTTCTATGAAAAAAACTTTATCAATCCTGGCAATTATTGGGTTAAGTGTGCTGTTTTTAGGCTGCACTTCAACCACCAACGAAGAGCCTCAACCTGAAATTTCCGAAGAAAATCTTCAAATAGTTGAAGATCAAATCGAGGCGGCTGAAGAAGCTGCTCAAGCTGAAACTGTCACTTTGCTCAATGATGGTGTAGAGATTACTTTTACTCCTTCGGCCGAAGATTGGTGTGGAGATAATTGTGTTGTTTATCCAGAGAACGATCATACTTATGTTCGTGAAGATGGGGATGATCTTTTCCGCCTATCTTATGATGGCCCTGAAATCTCTGAAGAAGAACAACAAATGGTACAAGAACAAATCGAAGCCGCCGAAGAAAAATATGGTGATCAATAAGTAAAAAACCATCCTTAATTGACTTTCCGGTTAGGGTATGTTTTTTTTATAGTATAAACATATTATTTTTAACCTCCCAAAATATGTTAAAGAGTTTTAAAAGGATTGGAGCAGCGCTTATGGTTGCAGCCATGATTTTGCCACACGTGGCTTTTGCTGGTGAGTTTACTTTGATGATTCCTCAAGCCTATCTGACCTGTTTGGAAGATGGCGCTTCATCTTGTAGTCTGGAAAGCTTAGAGGCTGTTAGAGATATGGATCCTTTTAATAGTTTTGAATTTAGCGTGAGCGGCGGAAGTGCAACGGCTATTGGTAGGTTATTTATTGATTCCAGTAAAGTAAATGTAAATAAATTGGAAGTTGTACATCAAGGGGATGATTCCGGCACCTATTGTACTAATTTTAAAGCTTATACTTCATCCAATAATGTTGACTGGAATTATCAAGGCAACGAGACAAGTTCAACGAAAACAATGTTTGTATCTTTTGCAACCGATTCTAATACAGCCTTTGTTAAATTTGAGTGTTTAACCACTGGCGGAGGTTCAGGATGGGATGTAAATGCATTCAATTTTTATTCTGATTATGAAATTTTTATTCCCCCTGCAGAAACTCCAGAAATGGGAGTTTGGGCATTGCTCATAATCCTGCCAATCATGGGTTATGTAGTTTATAAGAGTGCTCCGATGATTAGGCCAACGGCTGTTTAATAAGCAAAAACCACCCTTATTGGCTTTCTATTAGCAGTTTTATTTTTGTTTTAAGCTGCTCAGAGGTCCCTTTTAAAAGAGTGGTTTTTAGTGAGGTGATCCTATCCTCGGTTTTTGGACTGCCTTGCTTTGGTTCAATATATAAGCCTGACCATAGCCGTCTGTTTGACGTGTTTCCAGACTGACACCTTACGGGTCAATGGGGAAACACCAGACTATTTCTAACAATCGGAAGTTCCTGGTCAAGGGAACTACCATCACAGAGCAGAGTCGGTGAAGTTAGAAACAAGCGGTGTTTTTCTAACCTCGCCGTCCATGCTCTATAAACGGTCCAGTCCGGGAAAGGGATTTACCCGTTTCCTAGAGGTTGGAGGAAGGCCGTTCTTTGCGTCCTCCTCAAGTTTTCAATATGTAATATGAAGTGAAGGAGGGAAAGAGGGCCAAGAGTTTTTAAAGAGCAAGCGTTTAAAGAAGTTTGTTTTTGTTTTTATTTTTGATTTCTTATTTGTTGAAATCATAAAATTGTATCCTCACATTGGAGAATCGTCAAATTATTCCCCTAGCGCGAATTAAGGGTTGTTTTTTACGTCAGATATTTAACCTGAAAGTTCACACTTCCGTTCTTCTGTTTCTATCATCTAAATCTGGCTCCAAAGGAGCACTATCAGGCCAAATTGGGGTTGAGGGTTCAAGTTCTTCTGGTTCCATATTCTCCAAAAGCCACTCCAAAACTGCTTGATGCGTTGAATAACCATCTGGAGGGATAAGCTCTAGGGAAGGAAGCTTAAGAGTGTGATCTCCAGTAACCATTAATTTATCGGCATCACCATCACCATCATTATCAAAAGCCGTTACCTTCACTCTAGTTTTAATTGGCAGAACTGATTCTATAAGCACTTCTAGGTGAGTCCCTCGCGTAGAATCCCCTAAGCCTGAGTAAACCGCGTCATACTCCCAAGTCGTAATAATTTCATTAGGTAATAAATAGGTAGACATAACTGGACGAGTGAAAGTTGTTTTAGTTGTGCATTCCTCACCAGTATCAGCATTGTTGTAAACAAAATACTCAACCTCGGGATAAGCTTCCCAATTGGTTGATTCATCCATTGGATAAGGAATAGAAACTTGAGCCTGCTGGAGATATAAATCATCGCCTTCTTCTGGTGGACAAAGTGGCAGCTCATCTAATCTGGCGCGGATGTGGGTATTTACATCTTGGGGTTCGTCGGCCAGAGGGTTCTCCAAGTCCACGGGGTGATGACATCCAATAGCTGCACTAAGGGTGGCCATTAATAAAGGTTGTGGTGCTTTGATAATTAATTTTGATTAAGGAGATTGGTAATCACTAGGACCTAAACTTTTTTCAATAAATTCGTGTAAGTCCAATTGATTTAAGTTATTACGGTCAGTTCTAGCGACTTCTATCCCATCAACTAAAACTCTGGCTCCAAAGGTAAGATCATCTTGGTTTTCATCTATCAGAATTAAAGTCATAGCTAATCCATCAGAGGGTACTTGAGTGGTAACGGTTATTTTTTCGCCTTGTTCCCAGGCTGAGGTTTCGGAATAAAAAGTTGTTATTCCACCAGTAGATAAATCTATTGTTTGATGAAAAGTTGCCGGATAATGAGTAACACTAGTTTTACAATCTGGCTCTCCATCATTATTAGTGTCACACCAACTATCTTCTCTTATTTCTCCAGCTGGATTACTAGCTTGTATAAAGGTACCGCAATTTCGTTGTTTTCTCGGTGATTCGCAAAAAGGCAAAGGACTTGAGCCTGTAGTGGTTGAATTTGCAGGAGGCTCTGCAAGTTCTAAAGCCGAAGCTGGGAGTGGGGCCTCAACAAAAGGCGTACTAGGCCTTCTTTCACGTGATTCAAACCATTTATCACAAGCCACTTGCGTACTGGCTATGGCAGCAAAAACTAAAGGAGCGGCTATTCTTAAAATCGCCTCTGGTGATTTTCCAGTTTTAGGCATACTAACCCCGCTTTGCTGGGGTGCAATATTTATTGGCATGTGAATTGTGTGTGTTTAAATTATATTCCGGGGTAGCCTGGGGTGGGAATATAAGGGTCTTCAGATGGTTGAACTAATCCATTTATAGCAGAGCCTCTACTTCTAACATAGGCTTCAACTTCATCGATAGTTAAATCTTCTCTTTCACTTACTCCAACTAGCATCCCATCTACTAACACTTCTACCCGAAAAGTTTCTCCATCACGATTGGCATCAATTAAACGCTTCCCTATTCGAGAACCTGAATCTAAAAAGTTGTGCTCCCAAACATCTACTAAGGGTCCATCTTCCCAATTCTCAGTATAATGAGTTTCAAGAAATCTTGATCCATCAGGGAGAAGGCCGGCCATCCCAGTCATTCTTGAATAAGTAACGTGGGTGCGACAATCTGGGTTACCATCTCCGTTAAAATCCCACCATACTCTATCTCTTTGCGTTTCTCCTCCTGAGTCAGGAAACATTACTTGATCTACGCGCAAAGCTTCGGAAGAAGTTTCTCCACTACGAATTTGCTCATAATCACAAATAGTCAAATCATGCGGGAAATCATCAGCCCAGGGATCTGGAGTGCTCCCCTCGCCATCAGCCGCGGCTGCAACCGGGGGGCTGGTAGGTACTGGCGGAGGAATTTCTTGAGCCTGGACATCCCCACAGCCAAATTGAGTTAATTTCATAATAGCCAACAAGCCTAACCCAGCGCGCCCTAAATTATTAGATTGAGGAGTTGGGCTTAATGATGATTGAGATTCGTGGGGACCTGGAGTAGATAACATGCTATTTTTTAAAAAATCGTTGCCTTATTCTTGCCTTTATTTAAAGATATGTCAACCCCTTATAAAGAGATGATTTGAAGGCTTTTAATTTGGATGCTATGTTTTAAATACGATGAAAAAAACATTTCGCATTGCGGTTCTTGCATCCACCAATGGCACTGACTTGCAGGCTATTATTAATGAAATTGAAGCTAAAAAAATGCCCGGAGTGGAGTTAGCAGTGGTGGCTTCGAATAAGAAAAATTGTTATGCGCTTAAGCGTGCTAAGGAGCAAGGTTTTGATACGGTTTTTGTGAATCCTAAGGGGAAATCTAGGGAGGAATTTGACCAAGAATTAGCCGCTGTTCTCGACGAAAAACAAGTGGATTTGATTGTTTTGGTGGGTTATATGCGGATTTTGAGTGATGAGTTTGTGCAACACTTTAAGTGGAAAATTATTAACGTGCACCCCGCTCTACTTCCTAAATTTGGCGGGCCTGGTTATTTTGGGGCAAATGTGCACGAAGCAGTACTTGAAAGCGGTGATAAAAAAACCGGCATGACTATTCATTTTGTAACCGAAAAATGTGATGAGGGACCGATCATCCACCAAGCAGAAACCGAAATTGAACCTGGTGACACTCCAGATCATCTTAACGCTAAGGTTCAATCATTAGAAATGAAATGGTATCCAGAAGTTATTCGCTGGATTCAACACGGAAAAGTGGTAATCGACGAAGAATAAAACTTAAGTTATAATTAGCACCCCATGAAAGAAGTTGTTTTAGAAAAATCGACCCAAACTCGTGTCCTTTCCAATGGAAATGGTCACGCTAATACTGAAATTTCGCCGGAGCCACAACCGGAGGGAACTTGCGATTTTAACAAACGTCGTTGCGTAACTTGGATGGTGGGTGGCGAAGCTGGCTCGGGAATTAACTCGACTGGAGAATTGTTTGCACGGTGTTTTACGCGAGGAGGTTTGAATGTGTTTGCTTATTTGGAATATCCATCTTTGATTCGAGGAGGTCATAATAGTTATCACATTCGAGTTAGTCCGGCACCACTTTATTCGCAAATTCGGACCATTGATTTGCTGCTGTGTTTAAATCGCGAGACTTTTGATTTGCACCATGATGATGTGACTCAAAACGGGGGGATTATTTTTGACCCAGAGGATTTGGAAATTTTGGAGGATGAAGTTAAGGATGGAGTTTCTTGGTTCCCGGTTCCTTTTGGGAAAATTGTGAAAGAGAATGAAGGGCTGGATGTGATGCGAAATATGGTGGCTTTGGGGGCGTCGTTGGCGCTACTTAGTTATCCCTTGAACTATTTACATGATTTGATTAAGCATCAGTTTGAAGATAAAGGTGAAAAGGTCGTGGATTTGAATATTAAGATGGCTAAGGCAGGTTATGATTATATGAACGAGCACTTTGATCCAAGCAAATTCCCGCACCACGCTAAACCAACCGAAGAGCCAGCCCGCATGCTTTTATCTGGAAATCAGGCTTTTTCGTATGGGGCAATGGCCGCAGGATGTAAGTTTTTTGCGGCTTATCCGATGACGCCAGCTTCTTCGACTTTGAGTGTTTTTGCTAAACATGACGAAGAATTAGGAATAGTAGTACGCCAAACCGAAGATGAACTTTCGGCAGTTTTGCATACGATTGGGGCTAGTTACGCTGGCGTACGGGCCATGACCGCTACTTCTGGTGGTGGATTTGCGCTAATGAACGAAGCTTTGAGTATGGCTGGGATTGCCGAGGTGCCGCTAGTTTTGTTAGAAGTGCAACGTCCCGGACCAGGAACAGGCATGCCAACTTGGACCAGCCAGGGTGATTTGCAATATGTTTTGAATGCTGGGCACGATGAATTCCCCAAATTAATAATGGCTCCTGGAGATGTAAAAGAGGCTTATCAAATGATTCAACACGCTTTTAATTACGCGGAACGTTATCACATACCAGTTATATTGGTGTCAGATAAATATTTGTCTGAAAGTTTGTATTCTGTGGATGATTTTGGAGAGAAAACAGAAATTGATCGCGGACCAATTGCCGCGGAAACTGGCAAAATTGATGAAGATTTTCCGCGTTATCAAGTTACTGATTCTGGAATTTCACCACGTACTCTACCAGGAATGAAAACTGGTCGTTACGTATCTAATAGTTACGAACATAACGAGGTTGGTGATTTAGAAGAAACTCCAGAAATGCGTACGGCTCAACACGCTAAACGCCTTCGCAAAATAGAGGAGCTTAAAACCGAGTTACCACCGGTAAATGTATACGGACCAGATGAAGCTGTATTATCGGTCGTGGCCTGGGGATCTACTAAAGCGCCTGTTTTAGAAGCCATGCGCCGACTGGCAAAACAAGGCATTACAGTTAATTTAATTCACCCAACTTATCTTTATCCTTTCCCAGCGGAAGAAGTGAAATCTTTCCTTAAAAAAGCGAAAAAAACTCTTTTAATTGAAGGAAATCATAACGCTCAACTTGGCCAACTAATTCGCCAGGAAACTCTGCTGGAAATTGATGAAAAATTCTTACAATGGGATGGCCGACCATTCTATCCAGGTGAAATTGTAGAAAAAATTAAATCCTTACTCTAACTATGGCTATTGAACTTAAAAGTTTAGAAAGTAATACCTTCCCGAGCTGGTGCCCGGGGTGTGGTGATTATGGAATTTGGATGGCTATTAAACAGGCCATGACCCAAATGGATGTCCCGCAGGAGAATTATGTGGTGGTTTCGGGAATTGGTTGTGGCTCAAAAATGCCGCACTGGATAAAGACTTTTGGCTTTCACACTTTGCACGGGAGACCAGCGCCGCTAGCGAGTGGCGTAAAGCTGGCAAACCATGATTTAAATGTAATTATTGTGGGCGGTGATGGAGATGGTTATGGAATTGGATTGGGACACTTTACACACCTGATGCGACGTAATCACAACCTTCTTTATATTGTAGAAAACAACCAAGTTTACGGGCTGACAACTGGTCAAACATCCCCGACTAGTGACGAGGGTTATTGTTCACATTCCACACCGCATGGGACGCTCGAAGTCCCAGTTAATCCGATTAAAATTGCTGTTTCCGCGGGGGCAACTTTTGTGGCGCGCGGCTTTTCCGGTGATATTCAACATTTAACTTCGCTGATTAAACAAGGAGTAGAACATAAAGGGACCGCAATTCTTGATGTTTTGCAGCCATGTGTGACTTTTAATAAAAAAAATACTTATCAGTGGTACCAGGAAAGGGTGCGCAAATTAGAAGAAGATAAATCGCACGATATAACTAGCAAAGTCGAGGCGTTTAAAGCCGCGGAAGAATGGGAAGACCGGATTAACGTCGGATTATACTACCAAGAAGATCGACCAACTTACGAAGACCAGTTGCCTCAGCTTCAAAAGGGTCCTCTTGTAGATCAGGGAGTGGTAGATGTAGGGCCGGTATTGAACCGTCTTCGTTAAGAAGTTTTGGTTCTTGTGGATGTTCAGGCGGAGCGCTAAGTCGAATAGCGTGATCAACTTGGAATTCGTCTCTACTTAATAAACTTATATTAATAAATCTACCCTCATACAAAAATTTGAACATAGTTTGAAAAGTTTCGATAGAAACTCTTATTCTCTGGCTAGGTGACGTATCATGAGGGTTAGCTAATTCTACCCAACCTTCTTCAGAATTAAACTGCTTAACTGAATAAGCATGAGCCGCGTGCAAAGCGTGTTGACGACCATTTACATCACGGATGTAGTATTCAATGTGTTCGCTATGCTTAGTGTCCCCCTCCTCTAATTTACTAATCCAGCGTTCAATTTTTTCCATATTCCCAGACCCTTTTAACTGTATTTTACTAGCTAAGACTAATTCTTTTAATTCATAAGGACCAAGGCTGGAACTAGCAAAAACCGCGTCTCTTCCTTCAGCTGCTCTAAAGGTGTCTTCTGCATACATCGCTGAATGACGGTAGGCATAAATATCCTCCTTTCCACAAATATCATTAAAAACATTTTGGGCCCAGCCACCTTCAAAAGCCATGTCAGTAACCCTAACTGTTACGGCCTCATATTCTCCGTGAAATACGTTTCTTTTACGTTTATCTTCTAAACGGGCGTAAGCTCGCTCTAAAATTTGATCACCTAAAGCCCCTTCTTCTATGGCCTTGCCAGCATGTTTCATCTCATCTAAATGAGCTTGAGTAATTGGCATTTCTCTTTCTTGTTCGTCTCCTTGGAATTTCACATACCACTGATTGGTTTCTTCGTTAAAGCGGATGCTTTTGGTGACAGCTCTCCGTCCTAGAGAATTACCTTTTAAGGAATCCACAGCCGCTAAAAAGGAACAATCTCCAGAACCTCCCTGACGAATGTTATTTTCCATATCTCCATCCCAAAAAATTCTAACTTTTTCCTGGTGCATCATTTCTTCCACACATTCTAAGCGGGACATTAAAAGAGCCCGGTATTGAGTGATAATTTGAATTAAGCTTTCGCCACGGTGTTCTTCCATTTCGTCAAAATCAGGATTATCAGGTGGCAAATTCCAAGCCCGGTCCCATAATCCTCTTAATCCATTTTCGGGACTAATTAAATTTCTTGGAATACTCCAAATATCCTTGTATTGACCATATTGCCCAGGCTTACAATGCTCGCCATGAGCAATTACATCTGTAGTCCACTTAATATCTTCACGTGTTTCCCGAATTACCATCTCAATTCGGCCGTATGCTTCCTGTTCAATCAAAGACTCATAAGCCGCATGACGTTCGTCACTAATAATGTCTGTGCCGCGATCAGGTACAATAACTGTCATGGGGAAAATTAAATAAGGATGTTATTGTGCCTTATTTAATGGATTTTGTCAACCTCTCATTTTATACTCTCCTCCACTCTCAACTTGAAGAGTTTGACCACCAAAATCATAGGTTCCAACGGGCAAAGATCCTTGATAAGACCCTCTCTCTTGTAAAGCTGCTTGAGCCACACTGATGTTGTTTCTTAAAGTAGGATCAAAAGGCATCAAACTAGGCTTTAAAATTTCTTCACCACTTACTTCGGAAGGAGAGACTTTCAAACTTACAATTCCAATGGTTTGCCCTATTTTCTCGGCACCATCAAGCTGGCCAGCAGCTTCGTATCGTTCTTTAGCGTCACCAAGATTACCTAAATTCCGAGCGGCCTGAATGCCACGTTCGTGAGCAAGAGCTATTTTATCATCTCCTAATTTTACGCCTCCTTTATCTAAAAGTTCGGCAAATTCTCTATACCTTTCATCTATTTTTTTCCAATTCCCACCACTCATTTCTTCTATATGTTGAAGAGCTTGAGCTGTTTTTACTGGGTCCTCAGGTTTTTGCCTAACTCTCTCGGCTCGTCGCGATCTTAATGGTTTTCGATCAACTATTTCCTCTGAGCCTAACTCTTCGCCTAAAACTTCCTCTAAGCCACCTTGAAAAGTGGCTTCAATTGTAGTTAAGGCAGACTCAGTTCTTTCTAATATTGCCTCCAATTCTTGTTCGTTAACATCCACTAAATTATAAGCCAGACTATCTAATTCGCTCTTTAATTCATCAGCAATTTCATGATCACTTTCACTCACATCTTCATATAAATTAGCTATCCGATCTCGCATTGTTTCGCGAGCGCTATCTAAGTTTTGCTCGGTAACTACTTCCACTTGTCCATCATCTATTGATGAATCTGGTGAGTCTATAACTTCTGGTTGTGGGCGATCTTCTACTCCCATAATTATTAATTAAATTTTTTCTAAATCAGTAAGAATCCCTTCTAATTCCTCTTCTTCTTTATCTTGTGATTTTTGTTCGACTTTTTTCATGGCGGCTGGGACGTCGTGGCGGAAGAAATCTTCCATGCCTTTTAAATACTTTTTGTTAGCAGCATTACTTTCTTCGTTCATGTTTAAAATCGCTGTTTCGTACTGCTCCCTAGCGTTGTTTACTAATTCAATAATTTTTTGTTCTTGTTCAGGAGTAATTTTGTCATTAAAACTAAGCAATTTTTCACGCCATTCTGGCTTTAAAAAAACTGCCTCTTTGATGGTTTTTATAAAAAGATCACTCATGGTTTTTGTTTTTATTTCTTGTTATTATAGCATTTTTACCCCTTCTTGACAAGAGCTACTAAAGGGCGTCAGCAATGGTTTGTCCAAATTCATGGGCAGCCTCGGGTCCGTTACCAGTAATAATTAATCCATCGCGTTGAACAGGTGTGGCGGTGTATTTAGCGCCTTTTTCTTGAATGTGATTTTCTTCGCCAGGCCAGCAAGTGGCTTCTTTCCCGTCAAGCAAACCACAATTAGCGAGAATTCCAGGGGCAGCACAAATAGCGCAGGTTAATTTACCAGCCTCGTAAAAATCTTTGGCAACGCTATGCGCGGCATCATCCTCAAAATATTCAAAACACCCTGTCCCCCCAATAAAAACTACGGCATCATAATCCTCGGCATTAGCCTCGTACATTAGAGCATCACATTCTACTATGCCCCCTAATTTTCCATGAGCTTTTTCAACGGTACTAGCTGTGAATACAATATGATCGGCTGCCTCTAACGCGGCTTTGGTGTCACTGTACTCTTTATCTTGATAGTCTTGAGGAGAAATAATTAGCAAAACATTAGCCATGAATTTTGAGGTTATTTTTTAACTTTATGAAGGTATTATCTCATAGATTAGATGAAAAGAAGAGGTTGTTTGAGGTCTTAAGTAGCTTTCGGAGCGGGATTGGCTTGGTCTCCCGCAGGGAGCAATCCCGCGAGAATGCAGGTAGTGGTCGCCGCTGGAGCGACCAACTACCGGTACTTAAGGGCCAAGCAACCTCTCTTTTTATTAAATTAATTTATGATAATATACAGCCACTAACTTCTAAATATTTAAAAAATGCCAAAAGTAACATTTCAAAATACTGGACAATCAGTTGACGCTGATGAAGGAGCTGAACTACGTGATGTAACTCAAAAAAATGGTTGGCCTATTCCTTATGGCTGTGAAAATGGAATTTGTGGGACTTGTTTAATTAAAGTCTCTGAAAACAAAGAGGGTTTAACTGAAGAAACTGAACACGAAGCCCAAACTTTAAAAGCCATGGGCAAAGCAGATGGTGAACATCGCTTAGCTTGTCAGTGTAAAATTAAGGGCGATTGCACTATTGAACAGTAGGTTCTTCCTCTTCAACTTCGGCAACTTCTTCAATTGATTCAACAACTGAATCCAGTGCTTCGGGAATCTCCTCCTCTGCGCCAACGATCTTAAATGAAGCGTTTACTATTTGAGCATCCTGTTGACATTGTTCAGGCTCGGAAACCGGGAGATTTATTTCAAAAATATAAGGGATGCCGTCTACTTCGTAGCCAATAATTTGCTTAATTTTGTCACCAGAAGAACTGTAGATATCTAATTTTTTGGCAGTGCCATTAGAAGTTATAAGCACTCCTTCTACTAATTGTTGTCCTTCTTCACCACCAGTCCCAATACTTCCCGGCAACAAATAACAGGAACGATCTTCGTAAGCTGTATGAACTAAGACCACGCGAGCCGGAGCTTCTTCGGCTGGCCATTCCTCTATTACCCAAGCGTCTTTAGCAAACAAAAAACTAAATGTTTCCCCAAAAGGATCTGTGGTTTTCATTTCGACAATATTGTAGCTTGGCTCGTCATCAAAAGTCTGCATAGTGTAATAATCAGATTCACTACTAACGCAACTAGCTAAAAAGAGAGTTAGAAAAATTCCGACAAAAGTTTTGGTGAGAAGTTTCATGATTTTTTAAGTTAAATATGAGATTTGAAATGGCGCCATTTCCAGAAGTACTTGAGAGCACTTGAGACATGGATCCAAAAGACCCGACGTCCTAGTAAGTGGAAAACACTGCCACTAGATAATCTTTTATGATAATGCTCGGCTTCGGTCAATGGGAAATAGATGATCTTGTAACCTTTTTGAATAAGTTTCAAGCAAAGATCGTAATCCTCCATAAATAGAAAAAAGCGTGGATCAAAGCCTTTTACCTCCTCGTAGACATCTTTTTTCATCACAAAATAAGCGCCAGTAATTAGTTCTACCTCTTGAATAGTTTTGTGATCGTAATCATGCATTAAATAACGTTTTAAACGTTTTTTATAGCGAGGAAGTTTTTTGAGAAAAGTTCGCTTAATAATTAGATCAAAAAACGTCATATGGCGACGACAAGATTCTTGAATTTCGCCATTGTAATAACGAAGCCTGGGCCCTAATAATCCAATCTCGGAATGATGTTCTAAATAATCCACTAATTTTTGCATGGTGTCTTCTTTTACAAAAATGTCGGGATTAGAAATAATCACAAATTCGCCTTTGGCTTTTTCTACGCCTAAATTATTTGCCTGGCCATAACCTAAATTTTTCTTGGATTCAATAAGTTGAATGCGTTTTTCTTTCTGTAATTCGCGTAATTTGGGAAGGCTTTCATCAATGGAACCATTGTCTACTACTATAATTTCGTATTCAAAATCTGTTTGACTACGCTCGATCGCTTCCACACACATTTTAGGAAAATATTTGTGATTATAGTTCACTATAATGATCGAGACTTTGGGTGTCATAACTTTTTTTTCAAATTCTCGCGTGACGGAAGTTTTTCCATTTTATTAGGAGAAATTTCGAGGTTTATTTGACCACGAGCAAAACTTTTATTTGGGATGTCTTGATTAATAACTAAGCCAGCGCCAATCAAACAATCACTACCAATTTTGATCCCAGGCATAAAACTGGTGTTAACTCCTACTCGAATATTATCGCCAGTAATTAAACCTAATTTAGGAGTTCCAGAATCCATTTTTTCATCTTTAATATTCACGTTTACATTAGCCTCATCAAAACGAAGATTTCCCGTAACACTCCCCGCTCCAAACGAAACATTGCTTCCAATAATACTGTCACCAATATAATTTGAATGAGTCCAAACATGATCACCAACAAAACTACGAGCTACCTCGCTTGCAAATCCAATTACACACTCTTCGCCAACATAAGAATCACGCACCAAGGCATTGGTTGCTACCACGGAATTTCGTCCAATATAAGCGGGCCCAATGATCGTAGCCCCGTCAAAAACTTTGGCGCCTTCCTCGATGAAAACTTCGCCCGAAATAGTAACTCTTTTGCCAATTATTGCGGATGGGGCAATGTGCTTAGGCGCTAACTCAAAGAAATGTTTAGCAACTTCGATAACGTGCCATGGATATTTAATAGGTTGCCAATAACCTTCGTAAGGGATGGCTTGCATTTTTACGCCGCTTTTCATCATTTTATCTAAAGCAACTTCGTATAAATCATCTTTTTTGCTTTGGGCTTCCTCTAAATAGCGGAAAAGTCTTTGGGAATCTTTGTGAAGATGAAGTACTAAATTTACTAAATCACTTGGCTCTTTACCTTTTCCTGGTTTTTCAATAATAGATTTAATTTGCCACTGGGAATCGACCTCTAAATATCCACCCGGGAAATATTCCGTGACTTTTTTACCTAAAAGACAGCTTTCAAAATATTCGTTTTGAGCAGCGTCAAAAATTAGTTTGTAAGCCTCCTGCTCCACCACGTCATTAGAACTAACTATCAAGATTGGCTCGTCTTTTTTAACCTGTTTTTTGGTACTTAAAACAGCGCCAGCCATGCCAGCGTCTAAGTCTTTTTGCTCCACGACTTTAATAGTGCAATCTTTGTGATGAGATTGAAAGTCTTTGGCAAAGGTTTTGAGTTGTTTTAAATTATGAGCCCCGCCAATTAAAATAATATCGTTAAATCCAGCTTTATTTAGAGCCTCCACTTGATGGTGGATTAAATATTTCCCACAGAATCGTAAGAAATTTTTGTCAGCAATAGGTTTGACGCGCTGGCTGCGGCCAGCGGCTAACAGGAGTACTTTCATGATTTAAAATTATTCAGCAGCTTGTTGCGCCTGCATATTAGCAGCGATATCGTCCAAAATGCGAGTCAATCTTTCACGTTCGTCATTTATTTCTACAAGTAGACGAACTTGTTCCTCGTGGCTTTGGAGCGCTTCTTTGGCTTTTCCGGCAATAGCGCCGGCGGCTCTTGTTTGTGAGCCAGCGCGTCTTTCAAAGCCTTTTTCAAAACCTTTTTGAACGACTTTTTCTGCAGCTGGATTATCAACTAAGAAGCGACCCGCGCGATACATTTCCTTAGACCCGGAGACACCATGTTTGCGCATGAGAGCGCCGGTGCGAGTCATGGTCTTGGAAACGCGTGGTGCGGTTTCTAAAGCTCGGGCGCCTTTGGCAGCTTTGGCCACAGCTTCTGCGCCGTGCGCGGCGCGTCCAATCTTTGTAGCCGCGGCACCGCCCTCTACAACCGCTCCTCCACTCCCGAAGGAGCCTAGAGCAGCAACTAAGGCCACAACATCAATTACTTCCCAAAACATTCCTTCTCCCATGTGCAATAACCGTTTAGTCCCGGACATTTTTTGCCCATCTAACGTTTCACCATAAACTCCTTCGCCCATCATTTTTAGACCACCAACAAACGGCACAATATCAATCCCGGTGGAAAGCACGGTCAAAAGAGCACTACGTTTTTCTTCTTCGGCCTCAATTAGAGAAAGATCCAAGTTAATCAATAACTTCATCTGACCTAAAGCCATATCTACATCTGGCCCTTCAACATTTGATTCTGTTAAAGTCTCATGTGTTTTTTCTAAGAACTTACGAATTTTCTTCTCAGCAATATCGTGATCGCCTTTTTTTATATGTTTATTAACTTCATCAATAAGTTCGTCTATATCCTCCTTAATTTCCAAAACAAATTTGGCGCGATCCGCTACCTCAGGATCATCGTGCTTGCTTTGACGTTCTAAATATTCAATTTCACCTTCACGCATATCATCAGCAGCTTCAGCTAATTCTTCGGGGGTCATTCTTTCTGGATTTTTGAGAACTTCTTCCTCTAAATCATCTAAGGCTTCTTTTACACCTAACTCTAAATTTTCTTTATCCGTGTAATACATTTCAATATCAGGGCGAGGAATCGGACCTTCTTCTTCCTGATCATTTTGGGATGTGGGGAGATCGTGCTCTGGGAAAACTTCTTCTTCGTGAGCCATAGTTTAGTGAGTTAAAAATTAAATTGTTATTGGATCCGAAGACTTTTTAGCCTTGGATTTTTTGGTGGTTTTTTTGGTGGTTTTTTTGGAAAAAACAAATAAATAAAGAATTTCTAAAATTCCCATTGAATTCACAACTAAAAGTGCAATAAACCAGTATAGTTGGCTGTTTTTGGCAGCGCGCCACAGGGCAAATCCTTTCCAAACTGCTGCCCATATAGTTATTGCTACAAAAGCAGCCATCACCCACGGATTACTAAGAAGTTCCATGAGTTGTTGTAACTCTGGATCAATCGTGACCTCGTCGGGCATAATCATATCGGTTTGTGGTGAAACTCCACTTTTTAATTTTTCTTCCATAATTAAATCACAATGTTCAGGGTCGTCAGCACAAAGAGTTTCAAAATCGATAACGCCTGGTTCTTCTTCCATTTTGAGAGGGTTTAAAGAATGTTTAGGTGATGATTTCTGGGAGACGATTTTCATCGACTGCTTGTTTGATTTCCATAGCAATTCGTTCGCCATAACTTAAGCTTTCGCCGTACATGTACCCAGAATAAGGAGTGTATTTAGTTCCTGGTGAACCTGGAATACGCATTGAAACATCAAAAATCACAAATTCTTCCCTTCCCTCATAAGCAGCCACCGCGCCTTGTAAGGCAAATGGTCCAATCATGCCAGGTGGCACCGTTTCTTTCATAGTTTTTACAAACTTTTCACCAATGTCATAAGCTTTTTCCAAAAGAGATTCCTTCATGGTGACGGCAAAGTGCCCGGTTTCGATCATAGAAGGTTTGTAACCACCATTTAATAAATCTGTCTGGGTTTTGCCATCTAATCGTAAGAACCCATCAAGACTGGTTTGGCGACGAGAGTCGGTTCCCATGAGTTCTAATTCGTTGTTAAGTTCTGAGTAGAAGAAATTCAAATTAACGTGCGCTCCAATAACAAATTCTTCGATGGTAGCTTGATTAACATTTTCTTGAGTTGTGATGCCGGCGGACACCATCTCCTCTGCTTTTTTAAAATAATCAGCAGCGGTAGTAGCCACAAAAAAGGCTCGTTCATAAGAGCGAGTAGCTTCGTTGGCTTTAACTAAAATGGGAGCTCCTTTTTCTTTCACAAAATGGTGCTCCAAACGCTTGTTCAACTCTTCTTTTTCTAGTACTTCACCTCCTTCACGAAGAATTTTTGGCAATCGAATCCCAGCCTTCTCTAGCAAATGATACTGATTAAGCGGCTGATCGCGTTCTTCTAATTTTACTCCTTGGCGAAGTCCATAAATTGGAACCTGAAAACGCTCTTCTATATCTGCAAAATCATTAAAATAAACCCAAAAATAGCGATTGTGAATAAAAATTGTATTTAGTTCACGAAGCTGTTTTTGGACATCTTCTTTGGTTACATCTTCAAACTTGTCGACCAAAATCACCTCGTCGATGCAGCCTTTATCCCCGCGCGTTTTATAGTATTTAGAAAAAGTGTTAGCGCGGTTTTTTTGGCAGACAGCAACGGTTCGAAAACCATGTTTTTTAGCGCCATTAGCAACATCTAAAGCGCTGTGACCTCCTAAGACTCCAATCGTAAGATTGTTTAAGTCATAGCCTGCGAGGATTTTTTGAATATCTTCTTTAGTAACCATAGATTTTAATTAATTATAATCCTAGTTTATCAGAAATAGATTTCATTGCATCTAAAACAATTTGAACGTGTTCCTCAAACTCGACGCCAAGGTCCTGGGCGCAAGCGCGGAGATCTTCACGATCAATCTGGGCGGCAAAGCCTTTGTCTTTCATTTTCTTTTTTACAGATTTGATTTTAACGGTTTCTAATTTTTTATCCGGACGAACTAAAGCCACGGCTGTAATAAGTCCAGTTAATCGATCCACCGCCTTTAAAGCCTTACCCATTCGTGATTCGGCCGGAATATAGCCATGTTCTTGAATGGCTTGGATAATTTCAGCAGGGACATTCATTTCTTTAAGAAGAGGTTCGCCCTTGGCTGGGTGTTCTTCGGGCCATTTTTCATAATCAAAGTCATGCAAAATCCCAGCCACAGCCCAAGTTTCTTCGTCCTCACCAAAATGTTTGGCATAAGCTCGCATAGCTGCTTCGACAGCATAGCAATGTTTATGCATGTTGGGGTTTTTCAAGTTGTCGACCATTATCTGGTGCGCTTCTTCGTAGTTCATTTGAAAAAAGGTTAACCAAGTATTTTATCTAATTGTCCGCTCTCAATACCCTGTTTAATATCACGAGCCATGCGGCGTCCAGTAGACATTGGCTCGTCATAACGGAGGGCAGTATAAGGAGACCCATTAATAAATGGGTTTGTCCCCGCCACAATTCGAGCGGAAATTTCAAAAACATAAAAATTCAAATTCGTATCCATAATCCCTTCGAGACAGAACGGACCAAAAAGACCCTTACCAACTAAATCTTGCGAAGTTTTGACCGTGTTTTCACCCATTTCATATAGCATTGGTAGTAGTGATTCGCGAACTACCAATGGAATATTTCCAGTAATGGTGTAACTAGTTTGAATATCTGCGGCTAATTGATCACGAGCAGCAATTCGACCAATAGAATCAGCGTTTGATTCGTAGCGTTTATCAAAACTCATGATTTCGAGTTCTTTGGTGAGAGGAGAGTAGAAATAGTGAACATACATGGGCACACCCACAATGTACTCCTGAATAACATAATCATCATCGCGGCCGTATTTTGCGAGCCCTTCGTAAAATTCTTTGGGATTATTAGCAATAAAATAACCAGAGCCGCCTTTGGCTCCGTGGAATTTAATAATTACGGCGCGATCAATTTCTTCTGGTGATTTAAAAATCTTAGGCAATTTAAGGCCAGCTTTCAGGAGCCATTTACGTTCCATGGCACGATCTGATTCCCATTCGAGGATGCCTTTAGTTCCGTAATGCATGCATTTTAAATTTTTCATACATTCGTGGCCTAAATAACTCACAAATGAGCCGTGTGGAATGGCGATACAGTTTTTGTCGATTAATTGTTGTTCGATTTCACAAAAATTTTTGTAGTGATCGATTTCGATAAATTCATCGACCATGCCGTAGTGTTCGTAGACTGGACGGGTTTTTGGGGTGACCACGCATAAGGTCTGAAAGCCCTCATCTTTGGCTCCTTTGAGAATTTGAAGCGCGGTGTGGCTCCCCATGGTGGCGATTTTGTAGTCTTGTATGTTTGTAGAAGTCATTTTCTTGAAGAAAGCTAAAAATAAGTTTATTTAGCTATTAAATATCATAGATTGGGGCTTTTTGTCGAGAGGATTTTAGCTTAAGCTGCCTCTAGAAGTTTATCTATTTGAGCTTCCCATTGATCATCTTGAGGCCAATGTCCTGTTAAGAGACGTACTTCTCGTAACCTTTCTCTAGTGGGTTTGTGAGAAGCTATTTCTTTAACTTGAGGGCAGTTTTCTTCCAATGGTCTATTTAAATCAAACCGAAACGGATAAAGACGACAAGCAAAAGGTTTTCTGGTTTCTAATTTACAAGCACCATTTTTATTTCTACATCCACTAACACGAGTTAGAGGTTGATTAATTAATGGTAATCCACTGCTCCAATTAGTTCTTGTAATGATTCCCATTTCTTTAAATGGGGGGCTCAATGAATGCTGACCATCTAATTCTCCATGACTCGTAATTAATAATGAATTAAATAACCCTCCATCTATCTCATCTGGCTTTTGACCACAACAAGTTTCAGGACATCTTTCGCGCAAACAAGGTGTAATCATCCCATCAAAAGTTGCATACACCTGCTCCCAATCAGGCTGAATAATACGAGAGAGATCAAATTGAGGAAAATGATTTCTTAACAATAGGTGCGTATAATTAAATCCCATCTCACGAATAGCGACAAGGATCTCTGGGTGATCTATTCCTAAGCTTCGAGCAGCTATTTCAGCACACTCTCTGGCAATTTCTAGTTCTGCAGGGTCCCAATTTTCGGCCTGACAATACTCTGACGTTTCACCACGAGATAAAGCAGCCATGGCATGGCAAAAAACGTTATCAACTTCTTTTTCAACTCCCTGAATTAAATCGTCTATATCAAATACTTCTCCGAGGGCTTGCTCAGCTACTTGCCTGGAGCTTTCAAATTGCTGCTGATATTGATCCTCTAAGCCCATTCCTAAAAAATTTACAGGCTTGCACCTTATCACTGCTTTGACTTTTGTCAAGTTTTACCCCAAGTTCATCTCTCTTAACTTAGCGATTCTATTCTGAGCTGGTGGATGAGTGGAAAACCATTTAGACCAGGTGCCGGCTTTTAACGGATTGGAAATGTACAAATGAGCGGTGCCTTTGGTGGCGAAATGAGCTGGGGTGTGATCGCTGGAGATTTTTTCTAAAGCACTGGCTAAGCCCTCGGGGTAGCGTGTTAAAAGGGCGCCGGACGCGTCGGCGAGATACTCGCGCTTTCGGGAGATGGCTAGCTTGATGAGCGTGGCAAAAATTGGGGAAAAAATAATTAACAAAACGCCGACGACCATTAGTGCCAACTGCAAACGTCCATCCCGGCGCCCCCCTCCCCCGCGTCTATAAAAAGTCCAGCGCAAAAATACATCCGCCATAATCATCACTGTTCCGGCCAAAGCCGTCACAATCATCATTAAACGGGTATCAAAATTTCCAATATGCGAAAGCTCATGCGCAATCACTCCTTCTAATTCTCTTTTATCTAATTTTTCCATCAAACCGGTGGTCACGGCCACAGCAGAATGATTTGGATCTCTGCCGGTAGCAAAGGCATTCAGGGCCGCGGACTGGATGACGTAGATTTTCGGGGTTGGGAGTCCCGCGGCAATACTCAAGTTTTCTACTAAATTATAAAGCTCCCGGTTATCCCTCTTTTCAATTGGTTTAGCGCCGCTGGCTGATAAAGTTATTCTCCCGCCCTGATAAACAGTTATTAACACCCAAATACTAGCTACTACAGCCGAGATGATTAGGCCTTCTACTCCAGCCCCAGCAGTAGCAAATTCACCCATAAAAAAACCTAAAGCCATTAAAAGCCCTATAAATAGAAACAGCAGCAGCCAGGACCGCCTTTTGTTTCTGGCGATTTCAGTATAAGCGAGCGACATGATTATTTTTTAGTATCGTCGTCAAATTTAACTTTTACATTTTTGCGCTCTTCTTCATTTTCAACTTCAAAGAAATCCGCTTCTTTAAATCCAAGCATTCCAGCCACTAAATTAGTAGGAAAAAGTTGAACCTTGGTGTTCATTTCTCGAACATTTCCATTATAAAAACGTCGGGCTGCTTGAATTTTGTCTTCGGTATCTGTTAATTCACGTTGAAGTTCTAAAAAGTTCTGATTTGCTTTCAAATCTGGGTAGTTTTCAGATACGGCAAACAAAGTTTTTAAAGCTCCAGCTAGCATGTTTTCGGTTTGTCCTTGGTCCGCTGGAGTTCCATTATTTCCAATGGCCGCAGTACGAGCCTTGGTCACATTTTCTAGAGTTTCTCTTTCGTGAGTCATGTAACCTTTGGCTGTCTCGATCAGATTAGGAATAAGGTTATAACGACGTTTTAATTGCACTTCAATATCAGACCAAGCCTCCTTAACACGCATTCTTAAGCGAACCAATTTATTGTAGGTAAAAGCCAGCCAAGCCAGCACAACCCCAACTACAATTAGCACAATTGTACCAACTCCAAAACTAGAAGCAGAGGCTGTTGTTTCAACCACAGTTTCAACAGTTTCGACAACTTCGGTTGGTTCAACATTAATAGCAGTAGTCTCAACTGGTGGAATAGCATCAGCAACTGGTGCGGTGGTAACGTCTATGGTTTCTTCTTCCATAATTTTTTATTAACAAATAAAAGCATCTAAATTGTAGGCCTGTTCCTTAAATCCGTCAATTAAGCGGGGATCTCTCTAATTCTATTTCTGGTTTGAGCGATAACCTTTTCGGCAATTGCTTTAACATTAAGCCTAACTTGATGACGGCCTCGCCCTTCTTCCGCAGGACTATATTCCCAGGATGGATAAAGTCTTCTGATAATTAGGGCTAATGACCCACAATTTTCTCCGCCAAATTCAACTACCACCTCCTCTCCCTCCATTTTCTCAGACAAAATAGTTAAAGGGCAGTCCCCTTGTTGAGTTCCTAACCCAGCCACCGCGGATCTAATGCGCGACAAAATTTGTTCTTGTTTCGATCTTTTGTCTTCACCATGGGCTCGCTCAAAATGGTCATAACTTCGCGCTATATCATTCTCGAATTCAGAGGCTTTGAATTCCATTAACTAAGGGGTGGGGGCTAATTGAGGACAATTATACCTATAACCGCCGCTACCACCAAATAAATTGAAAATACTCTTAAACTGTGTGTTTTTAGAAATTTCATTAAAAAAGACACACTTAAATAACCCGCAACCGCGGAAGCAAAAAATCCAACTATTACTAAATCCCAAGATGGCAAAGGAGCTTCGCCCTGCACCACGTGAATCCCAGTAAGTAATGAGGCCCCAGCAATCGCCGGAGTCCCGAGTAAAAACGCAAATCGCGCGGCTTCTTCTCGTTTAAGTCCAAATAGTAAACCCGTTCCAATCACGGATCCAGACCTAGAAATTCCCGGAATTAAAGCGCAAGCCTGCGCAATTCCCATTAAAAAAGTGTTTTTCAAAGTAAAGCGCCAGCGCTCTTTTTTGGGCGGATATTTTTCGGCAATTACAAAAAACACTGCGAGTAACGCGAGCATGAGTAATACCATTTTGGGATCTCTAAAAACATAATCCAACCAATCCTCCATTGTAAAACCAACAATCACGGCCGGAATCGTGGCCAACACAATATATCCAAGAAGACGACGGTTTTTAAATAACCCCCATAAATCATTCCAAAAATAAATCACAATTGCGACTAAAGTTCCGAGGTGTAGCACCACATCAAATCCTTTAAGCGTTTCAATTTCTAAACCAAAAATTGACTCGAAAAGTACCAGGTGCCCAGAAGATGAAATTGGCAAAAATTCAGCAATGCCTTGAATTATTCCGAGAAGAAGGGCTTGGAGGAAGGTCATACTTAGAACTTAGGATTTAATCGGATCTTACCTCTCTCGATAGCCCATTGTCCAATTTGGCGTGAACCGCCTTGGATAGAACCTTCTTTTTTGTACTCCTCTACAGCTTGACGTGTTTTTTTAACTTGCCCAATAAAATAATGGGCCAATTTAAGAGAATGCCCATCTCGAGCCATAGAAATAGCATTACAATACGACCGGTGATTTTGACTAAAGAAAATCGTTGGCATGTACCCCATCTGAATTAAATAGGCATTAAAAAGGATGCGCCCAACCCTGCCATTTCCATCTTCAAAAGGATGAATTGCCTCAAATTTATGGTGAAATTCTAGTGCCAATTTAGGTGGATAGATGTGCTTTTTGTTATCCTTAAACCACTTAAGAAGTTGGCTCAATTCTTTCCGAACGTCCTTGGCTGGAGTGGTAGTTTCATTCCCAATAATAACCTCATTTTTTTTAAACTTCCCTGCGATTTCAGGCGCTATACGATCAAATAATAAGGAGTGAATATGCTTAATTGATTTAAGATTCCACTTCATTTCACCAGAAAAAGCAAACTCTAGAGCCTTAAATGAATTTACTACCTCTATATCGAGACTTGTTTTGGGGTTTCTTTTACGAAGAATAAATTTTTCAATGTCTTTTCTGGTTACTTGCGACCCTTCGGCACGATTAGAATTCAAAATAAACAACACCGAAAAAAGTAGTCGAAATTTTTTGAGATCACTTTTGGCTATTTCTTGATGAAGACTGTAATACCAAAATCTTGCTTGCTCAATAGGAAGAATAGATTTGGGCTGAAAGTATTCCATTTCATTATTATTGATTTTTTTAACAATATCTTTCGCAAATTCTTCAAAAGGAAGATCTTTAGGCAATTCTTTTCCTAAATACTTCCTCAAGACGACCCTTTCGTTATTAACTTTTATTGGTATTTCAAAATAAAAATATGTTTTTCCTCTAATTTGCTTCTCGCGGATAAACTTCACTTGAAAATGTTAGGCGACTAAAACATTACTATTCTATCACAAAATCTATCCTTTATACAACTTAAACCTTAAATATTACCTTCTAAATCTTCAGCTTTTCAAAAATATGTTAGGCGACTATTATTTAATGTTTAAACGATCTAACGCCAGTAAAGACCATCGCAATTCCAAGCTCATCGGCACGTTTTATAACTTCTTTGTC
This sequence comes from Candidatus Peregrinibacteria bacterium, assembly GCA_018659585.1. Classification (GTDB taxonomy): domain Bacteria; phylum Patescibacteriota; class Gracilibacteria; order UBA1369; family UBA12473; genus JABJMC01. The sequence goes on along the minus strand of JABJMC010000006.1, from coordinate 42,203 downwards.
GCGGATAGAGCCACCAGGTTGAATAATAGCAGTTACCCCAGCCTTGTGCGCCTCTTCTACTCCGTCTGGGAAGGGAAAGAAAGCGTCGGAAGCTAGCACTGAGCCTTGGATGTCATCGCCTCCTTTATGAGTGGCAATAAACACAGCGTCTACACGGGCCATTTGTCCGGCACCAATAGCTACAATTCGTTCGATTCCTTTGTCTGGTTCTCCCTTGGCAAAGACGACTGAGTTGGATTTAACATGTTTAACAACTTTACGCGCAAACATCATGGCCTTGATTTGTTCGTCGGTTGGCTTGATTTTGGTAACAACTTTTAAGTCGTCCTTAGAAATCACGTGTTGATCCGCGTACTGCACGAGCATTCCTCCAGCCACGGTTTTAATGTCGCGTTGGTTGGGATTAAGGCGAAGTTTTCCAGTCGCAAGTAAACGAAGGTTTTTGCGTTTTCGGAAAATTTCGAGTGCCCCCTCTTCAAAGTCTGGGGCGGTAATTAATTCTACAAATAATTTATTATCAGCAATATACTGCGCAATCTTGGTTGTACAGGTTCGATTCATCCCAATCACACATCCAAAAGCAGACATGGGATCCACGTTGTAAGCAGTTTCAAAAGCAGTATCAATATCCTGCGCTGTGGCTACTCCACACGGGTTAGTGTGTTTCATAACAGCCACGGTTGGCCTGGCAAAATCAGTTACGATTTTAATAGCCGCATCACCGTCTAGAATATTGTTAAACGAAATTTCCTTATTCGCTTGAATGGTTTTGGCGTTGGTAACATTTGGATAATGATTGTTGGGATCTTTGAAAAACACCGCTCGTTGATGTGGGTTTTCTCCGTAGCGAAGTTTCATTGATTTTTCGTAGTGGAGATCTAGCAATTCAACTGTTTCGCCCTTGTTTTTGAAATACTCAGAAATAGATTTATCGTAATCACAAGTTTTTTCAAAAGCCTTAATAGATAGATTGCGACGAGTTTGAAAAGAAATTCCTCCTTCGTGACGCATTTCGTCTAAAAGAGGGGTGTAATCACGAATCGCCGTAACTATGGCAACATCTTTAAAGTTTTTAGCTGCAGCCCGGAGTAAAGTTACTCCTCCAATATCAATTTCTTCGACAGCTTCTTCTTCGGTAACGCCTTCCTTACTAATGGTTTGTTTGAATGGATAGAGGTTGGTCACAACCATGTCGATTTCTGGGATACTGTGCTCTTCAGCTTCTTTTTTGTCATCACCATTATTGCGGCGCATAAGTATACCGCCGTGAACTTTTGGGTGGAGGGTTTTTACACGACCTCCAAAAATTTCTGGGAAGCCGGTTAAGTCTGATACTTCTCGAACTGGGATGTTGTTTTCTTGAAGAAGTTTGGCTGTGCCGCCGGTTGAAATTAATTCAACTCCGAATTCTTCGGCTAGAGCACGACAAAAATCTACTAACTCAGTTTTGTCAGCCACGCTGACCAAGGCCCGTTTAGGTTGTGTGCGTTCACTCACTTTAAAATGGGTTATTTAGGTAGGTCCACCCCACCACGACTACATGGATTACAGCGCATAATGCGCCAAACAGCTTTGATTCCACCTTTAATAGCACCGTGCTTTAAAATCGCGAGTCTTCCATACTCAGAACAGCTCGGTGTGTACCGACAAAACCCTCCTGGGAAAATACGACTAAGAGGCCCATGATCTGGAGAAAGGGTTTTTTGGTAGAGCCTTATCGCAAGCAGTAATAACTGTTGCGGCATGTGAAGCAGAGAGCCGAAGAAAGACTTGAAAAAGTCCAGCATTTAAGGCGCAAGGTTAGAAACGGAATAAGCCGGGAGTTAGTTTAGAGGAACTGGGCTGAGGTGGCAAGGGTAGCTTGACGAACACGATCTGTTTTTGACGTTTTTACAGAGAAAAATTCACCCCCGGGGGTGAATTGTAACCTGAAGATTTGTATCTACGTTACCAACCAAATACTTGCGATGGATTAACCTTCACACCATTGTAAATAAGTTCAAAATGAAGGTGAATACCCGTGGCTCCATAAACTCTTCCGGTAGCTCCCATTTTACCAATAACTGTCCCGGCATTTACAGAATCACCCGCCACAACATAAAGCTCTTCCATGTGAGCATAAAGTGTTATGTATCCATTTCCGTGATCTATTTTTACCACATTTCCATAACCGCCATTCCATCCATAATCAGCCTGGAGAACAGTTCCGCCATCAGCCGCTACAATCGGTGGTTTGCCACGATCGGCAATATCAAAAGCATAGTGACCCCAACGATATCCTTGCGTAAGGGCACCAGAAGTTGGCCTAACCCAACCATTACCAGTTGGCGTGGCGACAATATCATTCGAAATACGCGTTGTATTGGCATAACTAGTTGTGTAGTCATTACGAGTAGTTGCCGCGACATAAACATAAGGTTTTTCACCATCAACAATAAACAATTCTTCGCCAACAATTAAAGTTCCATCTTCAGCCAATTCGTTAAAAGCTAGAGTTTGTTCTTCGTCCCCTTCATATTTTTCAACTAAAGCAGTCAAAGTATTCCCACTTTTAACTTTTACGCCATAGCCATCAGCTGGTGGAATTTTAATTTCTTCTCCTAATTTCAAATAATTACCATTTCCCAGGCTAGAATTAGCCCAGAGGATAGTGTTCATAGAAAGGTCATACCGATAAGCAATCACTGATAAAGTGTCGCCGGGCTGAACCTCGTGCGTGACATATTCAGAGCCACGATTCAAATAACGAGCTTCGCCTTCACTGGGCATTGTTTTGGTAATATAACCGTCCTGATCAGAATAAAAACTTAAATTTGTATTAACCTCTAAACTGTCATAAACCTCGGAATTATAGCTACCCCCTAAATCATAAGCGTAACTAGGATTAGCAGAATTAATAATAAGGAGAACCATACATAAACCAGCTACTCGGAAAAAGAGTCGCTGGGCTGGAGAATGACCGTGCAAAGGATCACAAAATCGAGTACGACCATTATGAGCGTGACGATTTAATCGCCCTCGGATTTGATTGAAACGGGCAACTCGAGATCTGGTCTTTCCAAACAATTTATGGTGGCGCTCTTTGCGAGCGTCGTGATTGACGTTGTTATTAATCTTTGAAGGGGTTAATAAACTCACGATGATCTTAAAAACTCGTAGTGCAGGTCCGTATCAGTATTTCATATATATTTTACGCATCCAGGTTGGAGAGTCAATATGAGGGGGTTGACTTAACTTACGTAAAATTTTGTAATTTTTTGAATTTAACCTGAAGGGTAAGATCAGTCGAAATCTATACTATCTGGGGAGTTTGTCAAGGGTTTTAGATACGAAATCTCCCCTTAGAAGTCTCTTGGACTACAGAGACCACATCTTTCTTAGCAGCCGGCTTCTCTAAAGGGATTACCAAAAACTGGGCGCCTGCATTTCTGTCTTTTAACACACCGTTCGGAAATAGTTTATCAATAATTGCCTCAAAATCTTCTTGAGACATGCTGTCTGGTGGTGTTATCCAAATGGTTACGCAATGAAAATCGTCATCAACAAAAAAATCCACGGCTCCCTCAAAAGTTTCCATTCCGTGATCTCGCAAAGCTTCATCAACCGCATTAATCATATCGTTTTTACGATCTTCTTGATCCGCCTCATCTTCTACATGGTCAAAAAATCCAGCAAGGGCAGCTTGCGGTAATTGAACGGTTTCGGGGGCTTTAGTTGTTTCTTTAGCTAAGGGTGGAGTTTGTGTCATGCTAAATGGGGTTAGGATGGATAACTTTTGTACACCCAGTGCGCGCTTTTTGTCAATATTCATATTGACGACACCCAAAAACTTACGGTAGGTTTTGAGACTACTAATCCACCCCCACATGTCAGAATGTCCCACTGCAAATATTTGCGGTTATGAAATTCCTTTAATTGGTGTGGCCTCGGGCCCGCATACGGCTTCCATTAAACCAATTGCAGAATTCACGGGCCATGCTTCTGATGGCCGCGACCTTGATATTGATAAGGATAGCCCAATTACTCAACGCGGGATTCAGCCCTTTTTAGCCATGAAAACTATGGGTGGCGGACCTTCACGCGGGGCAGAAGCTTTAGATAGTATTCGAGAACCGGATACGCGGCGAATTATGATGCGTGCGGGAGTGAGTATGAATTGTGAGACTTCGTTTGCGGGAAGATTTAAACAGGAATATTTACCTCTTCTTGAACAGGCTTTAAAAACTAACTCCCCTCTTTTTATTAGTGTGGGATATGAGGCGGACGAAATTGAACGGAACATCCGTGAAATTAAAAATTTTTTGACTCTTTTTACAGGCTTGCCTCCAATATTTTTCGAGGTTTCTCTTCATCACTCTAAAGATGACCCTAATAAAGCGCGTGATCGGGTTCGAGCTGCGGTTAAGGCGGCTGGATGGATATATCCAGTGTTTGTAAAAATTAGTTATTATGACGGCCATTATTTAGAAATTGCACAAATGATTAAAGAAGAGGGGGCAGCCGGAATTGTGGGGATTAATTCTTTAGGTCCTTATGATTCGCAAAGAATGTTGGCGGAAGAAGAAGGTTGGCTGGCGGGATTGCCTTTGTCTGAAATTTCACCTTTAATTTGCCGCCGAGTTAAAGAAACTTTAGGGGCTGATTATCCTTATATTGCAGTTGGTGGGGTAACGACTCATAATATTCAAGAATATTTTGAAAATGGGGCAGATGCTGTGGAAGCATGTACGCACTTTTTAGCGCATGGCCCAGAAGAGGGACTAATGATGTTGCATGATGCGTTGCAGGAAAATGCAGTGCAGGCTCGTTGTCGAGTTGCGGATACCTTTAAAAATCTAGAACAAGAAATTGCTAGACGGCACAAAGGAATCGGCCGCTATGTAGAAACTTTGGGGCAGTTTTTTGCAACTAATATTGATTTAGGAAGATCCCCTGAATTACATAGCCTGACTGAACCGTTGACCTTAAGCCTTAATGAAGAATCATGTACAGGTTGCATGGATTGCATGGATGCTTGTGGATCGCGGGCTATAACGCCGCTTGTAGTAGCGGAAGGCCTTGAATCTAGAGCTTTCCCAGACGTGGACCCTGAATTATGTGAAGATTGCAGTTTATGTGTAACGGTGTGTCCAAATGGGGCTTTAACTTTGAAAGAAATAGAGTAGTTGCGTTTTTGTTCTTAGCGCGGCATCATAGGACTACTATGGGACAAATTCGTGTTTTACCAGATCAATTAGTTAATCAAATCGCGGCTGGCGAGGTAATTGAACGACCGGCTTCGATTGTAAAAGAGTTATTAGAAAACGCGATTGATGCCAAGGCAACTCATATTACGGTGGAGATTGCAAAAGGCGGGACCGAGAAAATTGTGATAACTGATGATGGTGTGGGGATGGATGAGATGGATGCGCGCTTGGCTTTTGAGAGGCACGCGACTTCTAAAATCCGTGATTTAGATGACTTGGATAAGTTGAAAACTTTGGGATTTAGAGGAGAAGCATTGGCTAGTATTGCCTCTGTTTCGAATGTTGTTTTGCAAACTAAACGAGAGGATGCACTCGGAGGGATTCGGCTAGAAATGGAAGGCGGAAAGGATCCGGTGGTGACAGCGGCGGGATGTTCGGTGGGTACGAAATTAGAAATTTCTAATTTGTTTTTTAATACTCCAGCGCGGAAAAAATATTTAAAAAGTGAACAAACTGAATACCGTCATATTTTAGACGCGGTTCAAGATGCGTCCCTGGCTCATCCGGAGGTGGCGTTTAAATTTGTATCAAATAATCGAACGGTTTTTGATTTACTTAAAACTTCAAAAATAGCGGCCAGGATTGGGGCGTTATTTGGAAAAGCTGTAAGCAGCGAGATGATTGAAATTTTTTATGGAGGCAGTGATTTACAGATTAGTGGACACGTTGGCAAACCGCAGACTGCCCGCACGACGCGCAAGTATCAGTACTTTATTATAAATGGTCGGCCAGTGCAGGATCATCGGTTGGCGTACGCGATCAAAGAGGGATTTTCTAACTTAATTCCGTCGACGCAACACCCCGTGTTTGTGGTTTCGATTAAAATTGATCCGAATCGAATTGATGTAAATGTTCATCCGCGAAAATTAGAGGTTCGTTTTGCAAATCCTCAGGAAGTTTTTCGAGTAGTAAAATCTGCGGTACATGGAGCTCTTCACAAGGAACACTTGATGCATAATGTGCCACTTCGAGAATCGAATTTAGACATGCCAGCTTATATGCGTAAAAAGAATATCCAGGCGGTCTCAAATGAGCGCCCAAAAGTCGAGGAATCTGGAGCAGAATATGACCCAACCGAGGCGCCAAGTTTAAGCTTGAGTGGTGAATTTACTCCTGGAGCGCGGACTAGTGCTTCGTATACAATGGGATCTTCGGATATTGCGACGCGCAGAGCTTACCTTTTGCAAAAACGGCAGGAAAGATTAGCGGCGCGTGGAATTACCGAGGAACCAACAGTTTCTGAGATGCCATCAAGCGGCCCGGTTTCATCGATGTTTGGAGCGCCAAGTAGTGCGCCCAGCGCTGCGCCGGCTAGTCCGGTTTTTGGGGCGCCGATTGTTAGCGAGCCCGAGTCTGTTAATGATGCGGTTGCGACTTTTGATGAAGCTTATTCTGAAACACGAGTTCAAGGACGAATTAGACCAATTGCCCAGGTTAAAAACAGCTATATAATTGCGCAGGATGATGAGGGAATTGTGGTAATTGATCAACACGCGGCTCATGAACGTGTGATGTTGGGTAAATTTAGAGCGAATGAAACAGAACGCGAGCCAACTAAGCAATCCTTGCTCACACCAATTCAGTTGGAACTAAATTATCGTGAAAAAGCGGTGCTTGAGGAAAATTTGGAACTTTTGGGATCTTTGGGATTTGAAATTAGTGAATTTGGTGGCAGTACTTTTAATATTGATACAGTTCCGGACTTTTTGGTGGATGAAGATGTTGGCGAGGTGATGCAAGGATTTATTGATGACCTTCTTAATGAACAAGCGCCGAAGGAGGCGGCGCGACGACACGACCATATTTTGCACACCCTGGCCTGCCGCGCCGCCATTAAATTCAATCGTCGGCTTTCCACTTATGAGCAAGAAGCCCTGATTAAATCACTCCTCGAAACCGAAGGCAGCTCTGCTTGTGCACACGGCCGCCCAACCATGATCCGTATGACTTACTCGGAACTGGAAAGAAAATTTGGGCGAGTTTAGATTTAACGTGCTTTCCGCATATTCGCGAATTCCCAGGCCATCACAAAAATCGCTCTTTGGGTATTAGCAATTTCCGTGCTTTCTATAATCATTCCCAAAACAGTGCGATCTTCACCAAATGAAATAATGCCTACTTTGTCATCATAAACATTGATTTCGTTAGTAAAAGAAAATTCACTGGGTGGAACCAGCCGAATTTCACGATAATTATTTTTATTCTTAGCCGCCACAGATTTTCCAACTTCATCATCTGGACAAATTCCACGTAAATAGATTTTTTTCTTAACTCTAGATTTAACATACTCCTCATCATAGGCTGGCCAATACTCACGAATAGATTTGGAATCAGCGTAGTTTAGAATCTCTGTTTTGGCAGTCAAAGTATCCGCGTAAATTCTTTTCATTCCTTCAATCCCCTCATAATATCGAACACGTGGATGGCGAATAGTCCCAGAAACTCTTCTGAAATCCGGAAGAGCCGCCTTAAAATTCATGTATTTATTACGATAATTCTCACGCAAGGCATCCGGATCAGTTGCCGAAAAAATCTTAGTCCCCCGTTGAGTGTACTGACTAATACACCCCTTGCGCATAAGCTTATCTAGGATGTCATAAGTAGTAACGCGATTAAGTTTGGCCCGATGAGCAATATCCGAAGCTGGGGAAGCGCCTAATTCTAAAGCAGCTAAATAAACACTGGATTCTTTGCTATTAAAACCAATACCTTTTAGAACATTTTTTAAATCCATAGTCAAGTTGTTTTGTTGTAGAAATTTTCGACAATCTTACTATAGCGCACCTATAAAAACAGGTCAAGAAGGCTTGTTAACAGGTTTCTACAGCTTTTTTTTACAATCCAAGATAACATTGATTTTGAAACGGCCTCAGGTAAAAATGGGTTACGGATCCTCTGGCGAGCGCAATATTGCCCCGGAGGATCTACCATTTTATGGGCAACTTTTATTATTCCTAATTTTTCTCTCTTATGGTTCCTGCAGCTACACAAGATCCCCCCAAAACAGCTCTTTTAACTAAGGTTCGTCGCGAGCACATGTATGACAAAATTCCACGCGCGAACGTTACTAAAGAAATGGTAATGGATATGGCTAATGAACAGGCTGTGGAATTTGTTGACCTACAATTCACGGATATTTATGGTGTTTTAAAGGCGGTCTCAATCCCAGTCCATAAACTATCCGATGCTATTACTAATAATGTTTGGTTTGATGGTTCTTCGATTGGTGGATTTTCGCGCGTTATTGAGTCTGATATGTATTTAAAGCCTGATTTGAATACTTTTGCGGTTTTGCCTTGGACTAAAAATGGCGAAGATGTAACTGCTCGTTTAATTTGTGATGTTTTTCTCCCTGATGGAACTCCTTTTGATGGTGACCCTCGCGGCATCCTAAAAAGACAATTAGAAGAAGCTAAGAAATTAGGTTTTAAATTAAATACTGGTCCAGAATTGGAATTTTTCCTACTTAAAACTGATGAAAATGGTGAACCAACTGGAATGCTTCCAAATGATAATGCTGGTTATTTTGATTTAGCAGTAGATAAGGCGCATGAAGTGCGTCGTCATATGGCTTTTGCACTTGATGAAATGGGGATGGAAGTAGAGACTCTTCATCATGAGGTAGCGGAAGGGCAGCACGAAATCTGCTTTAAATATGCGGATGCCCTAACTACCGCTGATAATGCAATTACACTTAAATTAACTGTAAAAAAGATTGCGCAAATGTATGGCCTTCACGCTACGTTTATGCCTAAGCCAATCTTTGGTGTGGCTGGAACTGGCATGCATGTTCACCAATCTTTAATGGGGATTGAGGATGGTGAAAATAAGTTTTACGACCCAGATGGAGTTTATGGCATGTCTAAATTGGCTCAATGTTATATTGCTGGACAGATCAAACACATTAAAGCGATCAACGCGCTTACCAACCCAACTGTAAACTCTTATAAACGTTTGGTGGTTGGCTACGAAGCGCCAGTTAATGCTGCTTGGGGTCAACACAATCGTTCCGCGTTAATTCGTGTACCACGTGTTAATCCAACGCAAGCTAAATATGCCTCTCGTTGCGAGCTTCGTTGCCCAGACCCATCGGCAAATCCTTACTTAGCCTTTGCAGCGATGTTAGCCGCTGGATTAGACGGAATCAGAAAAGAGATGGAATGCCCAGATCCAATTGAAGATAATATTTGGGAATTAACGCCAAAAGAAATGAAAGAAAAAGGTGTGGGAATGGTCGCCTCTACCTTAAAAGATGCCTTAAAAGCACTTCGTGATAACGAAGTAATTCGTGAGGCACTGGGTGAACATTTCTTTAATGAATTTTATATTGGCAAAATGAAAGAATGGGATTCTTACCGTACTTATGTAACGCAATGGGAGCTTGATCGGTATCTACACTGCTAAAATTCGTAAGGGGGCACCTGGGGTTCCCCCTCACGGACTCCCCCTCCTAGCTGTTGTTCGAAAAAAAGAGTTTCGCTAAGCTTCGTCAGAAGTTTCTCGGGACCCACAAGACCCGTAGTAACTTCTTCCTACGCTCGCTCTTCTATTTTTCTCTCACGCTTTATTAATATTAACGCCCCCAGAGCTGCGCCAAGTGCACATCTTGATCTAATTCAAATTCGTACTCATAAACGCCTATCTCATCTTGATGGGCGTTTTCGATTAACTCCTCGGGATAACTACTGTAATGAGTTAGTGAAGTATCGCCCGCAATAATTTTAGTAAAAGTAGTATCAGTATCGCCTGGTTGTTTGATTATATTAAGACGATATTCATCGAGAGGGGCATAATCCAGTTTATAAGGCAGCTCGTAAGTAAGAGTAAAGGTTTCTTTGGTGTCTGGATAAACAGCGTCGGTGAAGTAAAAATAATCAAGGCCAAGGTCTTCGTCATAATTAAGCGCAATATCAGCCTCTTCTATCCCAGAAGAGCTAATTAGCGTGCTTCCATGGGGAACGTACAACCTAAAAATGGAAATATTGGGAGTATTCCCAAGAATTCCAATTACCCACTCAGCTGGATTTTCAAAACCAAAACTGGCTAATAAATTATTTAACTGTGCTTCGGCAAAGGCATCGAATTGATGTTCACGCGTGACAGTGACTTGATTGTGAACAAGGCCAGTTGAATCTAAAATTGTTTGGTGTTCGATGTCCTGAGTCATGTAAGCATCAGTTTTATTTCCACCAATGGAAGTGTGAATTAGGGCAAAATAATCTTCATTAGCAACGGGCGTAGAAATAGCGCCACTCATTCCCCACTCCTCAAAAAAGTCTTGGACATGCTCGGTTTTGGAATAAGCAGAAATGTGTTTGCTTTGGGCCATTTCTTGAATAAGTTGACCTAATTCTAACCAAGGAGCTTTTTCACGGAGTTTGTCTTGAGCAGACTCAATAAATGATCCTAAAACAGATTTGGGAGACTCTTCGCCAGCATATTTAGATTCCACAAGATAAGAAATCACCATGTCAAAATTGTCTTTGGTTAAGGCCATGGGTAATTCATCAATTTTTACGGGACCAATTACCTCTAATAAACGATTCACAAACTCTAAATCCATAGTAATTACGTGATCTACTCCAGGGCCACCTTCCTCTTCTAAGAACCAAGCTCCTTTCGCGGCAGACACCGTTAAATCAGGAGAATAATTAGAATCTCGAAAGCGCCATTCTGTGGTAAGGCTCGCAATTTCACCTGGTGGCTCAATGTTTTTGTAATATTGCCCATCAATTTCATAAACATCATTAAAACTCATTCCATCTAAATAACCATCATTTATATCTATAATTAAATAACTACCAATAAATCCGCCGCCAGGCCTGGACTCGTGATTGTTTTCTAACAAAACAAGGTAGCGTTGCGGATGCTCATCACCAAGAAGCCTTAAGAAAATAGGGAAAAGTTCATTAAATTGGTTAAACACTCCAGCTAATTCATTGAGTTGAAACTGAGCTTCTAAAATTGTGGATTGTAATGATTCGGGGAACAATCCTACGGAAACTTCTTGGACTCTATTATTTGCTATTTCCAGATTAGAAAGAGCGATTTTGAAATCATTTTCAAAAGTGTTTTTGAGTTGCTCCGTAATAGATTCTGATGGTGGATTGGTAGATTCTTTTAAAAGATCTTCGCTGATTCCTTGGGCCTTTTCTACAAAGGCCATAAAGTAGGCACCGGCTTCGGACAATTCTTCGCCGGCATTTAATAAGTGACTCACCGAAGCCGCGGTCTTGTTTTGCGACAACAACTCAGCGCGTTGATTTTGCAAAAACCATAAACTTTGTTGCGCTTCTTCAAACACAGATTCCGCACTATTAAAAGCTTCTTCACTGGGCCCGGTTTGCAGGAGTGATTCATAACTAGAATAAGCAGCACTGGCTATTTGCTCCTTAACATCTATTCCCTCGTAATAAACGCCAATAGCATTTAAAACAAAAACTATTAAAGTTCCCAAAACCGCCATGCGCGCCATCTCGGTAAAGCGACTAGCAATTCTAATTCGAGGGTCTGCTTTTTCCTGATAAAGAGTCTTTTTTGAAGTGAGAGTTGAAGTAAGTTCTGATTTTAAATCTTTGATAGTGTCTGGATGTTCGTGGCGATTTTGTTTTTTCTTTTTTAAATCCAAAACGTGTGGGGATTTGATTTTCGTTCCCTTCAATACAAAATCTTCCTCGATGATAATCGATTTTTTGGACTTAACTTTAATGTCGCGAATTTTGCCCATTTTTATTTATAGAAATGAAGAGTTGAAAGACCGTCGTCAAAAAGATTCACACCCGTGCTTAATTGTTCGTTAACTATAATATGATCAGCAAATTGAATAATTTCGGAAGGAACAGTTAAGCGACCACTCCCACTATTTGATAACGCTTTGACCATTACTTCTGTTTCATCGTGATCAAGTGAAATGAATAAAACGTCCTCGTAAATAAAATAATGAAGTAGGTCTGATTTGCCCTCTAGTTGAATGCTGTAAAAAGGAATTGTTATGGATTCTTCCTGGACTAAAGTTAAGTCAATTTGGGAAAGAGTCGCGGTTTCGTCGTTAATTTGCATTAATCCACGATTTACAAAAGTTTCTTTCAATAACTCGGCGATTTCTTTGGTTTCTTCTGTTAATTGAAGAGCAAACACCCAAGACATTGTTTCCTTGCCAGGGAAGTAAGAAAGAGCGTATTCATTTTCAAATAACGGGGTTAAAGTTTCACTGAGCTCTAATTCTTCGCCAAAATAAAATTCGAATTGGCTTTGCAAGCCACCGAATAAAGCCCAGCCCCCAATTCCATCAACTGCGTTTAATAATTTTACTAATTGCAAAAAATTAGATGATAAATTTTGGCCGCCAATATAAGTTTTTATTGTGTCAGGGAAATAATTTATAAGTTCGCCTTCGTATTTATCCTCGAAATGAAAAAGGGCCTCGCCATTCATAATAGACTTGTCGCCAACAATGTAAGTTTGGGCAATTAGATTTGACTCTTCCTCGTTAAGAGCAATGCCCATTGCCGGGAAAGAACTCAACATATTTTCAAAGAAATTCCAACCAATTTCGGCGGCCGGATAAAGTTTTTTTAATTCTTGCCCAGCCGTAGCAGACCAAAAAGCCTCGGGTTTTAAATAAATAAACAAATCCGGATCATAAGGAAGATTGGGGCGTAATTTAACAAAATCAGAGTCTTTTTTGAGGTATGTTTCGCTAATGGGTAATTCGGCGTCTACTCGCCAACGATAATCTCGGTAAGTGAAGTGAATATTTTCAAAGAAATTCTGATCACTTTCTATAAAGGCAACTCCGTCTTTTTCTAATTCTTCGGGGGTTAAATATTTTTCTAAAACCGGCCAAATAGTTAAGTCCCCTTCCGCGTAAGCAACAGTATTATCGGCTGGCAGCCACTTAGCCAAAGAGCTAGGTTTCCAAATCTGAAAAGTCAGAGCAATTAGTCCGGTCCCAAACAATATTAAAACTACCGCTAAAATTCCGTCACGAACCCAACGATTTTGGAGGAGCGAGGTTTTTTGAGATTTTTTAGAGGCGCGCTTTTTGGGTGCTCTTTTTTTAGCTGCGGTTTTTTTAGGGGCCTTGGGGTTCGTTTTTTTCTTAGGCGCGACTTTTTTAGCGACTGCTTTTTTAGCAGGAGCTTTCTTTTTTACAGGTTTAGTAGCCTTTTTGAGGGCTTTTTTCTTAGTGGCCATAGTAAGAATAAATTTACCAGATTAAGAACAGGGTGGAAAGGGGTTGACATTTTATTATAAATGTTTATAATTCTATCTTAAAATTAATTTATATATATGTCTCCAGAAGCCGCTATTCCCCATGAACCACTTTGGGATATGTCCCCACTGATAGAAAATGGTTGGGATCCAGATGAACGATGTTTTGTAGAAGGGAGTGGTTCACTGCCATCCAATGATCCTAATGTTCCTGACGCTGAATGGTCAGTTCGTTTTAATAACTCAGGTCAGACCTCTGAGGGTTGTGCCTTTGCGGACCGTCCGGAAGTTGCGGTTAGAGGAGCTTTAAGTCGAAATGCTCTGGATAATCCAGATAATACTTTATTAGGAGTAGGAGGAGGCGGATTTGGGGAGACATCTTTAACTGTAGCTGGGAAAGCAGACCTTCTTGCTGCCGAAGCAAAAAAAGCTGGACTTGGTATTTTTGAATTTAGAGGAGCTGAGGCGCTGGGGATTGGAACCCAATCTTATAATTCACCCGAACATCAAGCCGGGAATGGGAAAAACGGAATGGGCGTGTGCCAAGCGGATATTTTTAATCAAATAAAAGAAGCTTACTCTGGAGTTGATTTACCTAATCATATTGTGGTGACCGCGCGATCCCTTGGAAACCAAACTTTTTTAGGTGCCATTGAAGCACTTTTACGTCGAGCTAAGGAGCTCAATAAAGAGGTTAAAATTGTTTTTGTTCCAGAAGCGGGATGTCCAGGAACTATCGCAGATTTTTTGCAACCTCATTCTGTTTTACAAATTGGGTTCCCTCTGCTTGTTCAATCTCTGTGGCAATCTTATGTGTCTGGTAACGGTCTGGATATGCCGGCTGAAACAAAAGCCCGAGTAATGGCTAGACCAAGACAAGGTTTGTTAGGAGCAGACCCCGAAAATCTAACAGATGCTGAAATTTTTTATAATCAAATGGGAGGCTTTGGACCTTCTCGAACTTTTGCTGAGGCGGCTATGCCATTTTTGGGACCCAAAACTTGGGAAAGATTGGCTACTGACCCAGAAATTGGACCAGAGTTTAGAGCAATGCCTACTTTGGGAATAGAGGCTCATACTGATCAACTTCTAGTTGCATGGCGTCAAAAAATTAATGCTCTTCTTATTCGCTCACGTCTAAATTTAGAGCCACAACAAACCCATACTTTACCAAAAGGAACTTCTCACTTGGCACCAATTCATCCAGATCATATGGATGCCGCTTATCGTGCTTCTTACGGAGAAGCTATGCGAAAAGCACTAGCGAAGATTTTATAAAGCAGGGGAATCATGGTATAAACGGAGCATATGAATTCACGCACGCTCCGTCGCAAATACATTGATTTCTTTGTTCAGAAACACGGCCACGCCGAGATCTCTGGGGCTTCTTTAATCCCCGAAAATGATCCGACTGTTTTGTTTACAACCGCGGGAATGCATCCTTTGGTTCCTTATTTAATGGGTGAAACTCATCCGCAAGGGAATCGTTTGGTTGATGTGCAAAAATGCTTACGAACTGATGATATTGATGAGGTTGGCGACACCACGCATCTGACATTTTTTGAGATGTTGGGAAACTGGTCATTGGGAGATTATTTTAAAAAAGAAGCGATAAAAATGAGCTATGAATTTTTGACTGAGGAGTTGGGATTGGATCCAAACCGACTCAGTGTTTCTTGTTTTGAGGGTGATGACGATTGTCCAAAAGATGAGGAAGCGGCAAAGGCTTGGGAAGCACTGGGATTTAGTAGAGAAGGAGATAAAAAACGAATTTATTTTTTTGGGAAAAAAGAGAATTGGTGGGGGCCAGCGGGCTTAACTGGACCGTGTGGCCCGGATACGGAGATGTTCTTTGAAATAGACCAACCGAAATGCTCTGATTCCTGTGATCCTTCTTGTGATTGCGGCAAATTTGTAGAGATTTGGAATGATGTGTTTATGCAGTACAACAAGACTGAAAAGGGCACATTTGAACCTCTTGCTCAAAAAAACGTGGATACTGGGCTTGGATTAGATCGAGTAGCTGCGATTTTGCAAGGCGTGCCAACTGTTTTTGAGACTGATTTGTTTGTGCCTATACTTAATAAGATTAGAAAGTTAACACAAGAGGAAGATGTAATTTCTTATCGAATTATTGCGGATCATCTGCGAGCCGCGACTTTTATTTTGGCAGATCCACAGGCCGTGCGACCCTCAAATACAGATCAAGGTTATGTTTTGCGACGCTTAATTCGTCGCGCAATTCGACATGGCATGAAATTAGGAATTGAGGGAGCTTTTGCCGTGCAAATTGCGGAAGTAATAATTGAAAACTATAAAGATGCTTATCCCGAATTAGAACGTTCACGAGACTTTATTCGATCGGCTTTAACAGAAGAAGAAACTAAATTTTCAAAAACTTTAGGGAAAGGAGAACGTGAGTTTGAAAAAATGATGAAACGACTGGAACAAGATGGAATTAAAAGTTTAACGGGAGAGATGGCTTTTAAACTATATGACACCTATGGCTTTCCACTTGAAATGACTCAAGAATTGGCCAAAGAACAGGGTTTAACGGTGGATTGTGATTCTTACGAAGAGTGCTTTAAAAAACACCAAGAAAAATCTCGAGCTGGAGCCGCGGCTAAATTTAGTGGAGGGCTTCAAGATGACCACGCTGAAACTGTTAAACTACACACTGCGACACACTTATTGCAGGCGGCATTGCGAGAAATTTTGGGTGATCATGTTTACCAAAAAGGCTCTAACATCACTCACGAACGACTTCGTTTTGACTTTACTAATTCCGAGGGTATGACCCCCGAACAAAAAGAGACTGTCACCGCCCGCGTTAATGAAATTATTGAAGCGAATTTGCCGATAACTTTTGAAATGATGACGGTGGATGAAGCCAAAGCAAGTGGTGCAATTGGAGTTTTCCCAGATCGATATGATGAAAAAATTAAAGTCTATACTGTGGAAGGATTTTCTAAAGAAATTTGTGGAGGGCCGCATGTGGCGAGCACCGGCGCGCTAGGAATTTTTAAGATCAAAAAAGAGCAATCCTCTGGAGCAGGAGTACGCCGAATTAAGGCTACACTAAGAGATGGAGTCGAGGAGATTGAGTTTGCAGAGGAAGTCTAAGGCACCACCTGAATAACATTTCCAGCACCGATGTTTCCAGCATCGCCTGTTACGCGAAAAGCTCCAAAATAATCGCCCATATCACCGTAAACAAGTCCAAAAATAATTACGGCTAAAATGCAGCCCATTATTATCCAGTTAGTGTATTTTTTGTTGGCCATAATATCTAATAAGTATTAACGATTTGAGTGATAGAATCATTTGTTGGGTCAGCGTCCTCTTCTTCAAGAAGAAGTTCTGCTGTAACTAACACGCCTGTTATTCCTGGAGGAGCGTTATAGTGAAGGGTTGGTGATGAATACACATATTTACATTGATTAACAACAGGTGCTTCAAAACCTCCAATACTATCCGTGATGCCGTTAATAGTATATTGAACTTCAAACGTTCTATTATTAATCATTTCTGGAGCCATTCGATCACTACAAACTTCAATGGCAAACCTGTTATATTCATTACTATAATCAATATTATTCAAATAAAGATCCCCTTCTATCTCTTGACTGGCTACATTTCTTACAGGCGAGAAAGAGCCAAATAAACTACTAGTGTTACCAATTACTATAACTAAAATAAGAGTTCCTACGAGAACTCCACCAATGATCCATTTGAAAGATTTTTTGTTGGCCATAATTAGGAGGGTTTAAATTTCTTAATGATTATACCAACTCTCCCTTTAAAAAGAAATTGTCTGTTTTTGTAACCTTTACACTAACCAACTTACCAACTAAATCACGACCAGAATTAAAGAAAACTTCTTTGTAGTGTGGGGTGCGACCAGAGCAGCGCTGCCCATCTTGCCTTTCTACTAAAACTTCTACTGTTTGCCCCATAAATTGAGCGTATTTTTGGCGGGAAATTTCGGTTAAAGTGTCATTCAGCATATGGAAACGACGGGCTTTTTCTTCTTTGGGGACATCATCTTTTAAGTGTTTGGCGGAATAAGTGCCGCGACGTGGTGAATACTGGGCCATAAAAGCCATATCACATTCCATTTCCTTCATAAGATCAATTGATTCCATGAATTCCTCCTCTGTCTCGCCGGGGAAGCCGGCGATAATGTCCGTAGAAATAGCACAATCTGGAACATGCTTTTTTATAAGCTTAATGAGGTTAAGATAGTGCTCGCGAGTATAAGTGCGACGCATGTCTTTCAAAACCTTGTTATTACCAGATTGAACTGGGAGATGAATCCAAGGCTGAAGCGTGTCGAGTTCTTTATGCAAAATAATAAGTTCTTCACAAAAATCCTGAGGATGTGGAGAACTGTAACGAAGTCTTTTTAACCCTTTGGCTTTGAGTTTATCGATTTCCTTAAGCAGGGTAACAAAAGGACGTTCGGCAGTTTCTTTTTGACGGGCCCCATCGGAAGAAGCCATCATGTTTTCACCCTTAAAAATCCCCTGATTAAAAACTACATTTGGAATTTCACCGTCTATTTTTACGCGGCCGCCGAGCTTGTCTTGCACACTAATCCCATAAGAATCCACGGTCTGCCCGAGTAAAGTAATTTCTGCGGCCCCACTCTCTACGGCGGCCGCACACTCATCCACAATTTTTTGCATAGGACGACTTGTTTCGCGCCCCCGCGCGAAAGGCACAATACAATAAGTACAAAACTTATCGCACCCAGTTTGAATGGGCACCCAAACCTGTACTTTTGATTCTCTTTTGGGAGCAATGTGAAAATAACTTTCTAAATCCCCTTCCGAAATAGGTGTTTTAAAATCTGGTTGAACTTCTTTAATTAAGCCGCCTAATTTTGGTAAATCATCAATTTTAAAAACTAAATCAACAGGCTCTTGTTTTAATAATTTGTCTTGTTCTTCGGAATTAATGGTACTGGATTCTCTAACCATGCACCCGGTAATTCCCACTAATAGATTAGGTCTTTCACGTTTCATTCTGACTAATTTTCGCATTTGTCCGTAAACGCGGTCTTCAGCTTTTTGGCGAATAGAACAAGTATTAAATAAAACAAAATCCGCCTCATTTTCGGTTTGTGCTGGAGCATATCCAAGCTGTTCCAAAATTGCGGAAAGTCTCTCTGTGTCAGAGTAATTCATCTGACAACCATAAGTGTTTATAAAATACTTATTCATATTCTCTTTTCAACAGCGGTTTTAAAAATTACGTAAGGGAAGGTTGTTAATTTGTCAGAAATATAAAGTCTTAAATCTTTGTATTTTTGGGTGTGTTCAGTGACGGCTTCACCAATTTTTTGAATTTCTGTTCGGGCCTCTAACCAGCCAATGTCTTTTTGCAAACGGGCGTTATTTCTAGTTCCCTCAAACAAATCTTGGAGCTGTTCGGTTAAAGCTCTTTCTTTACGAAAACTTTCTTCAAAATCTCTTTCTTCACGAACCACAGCTCGCTGCAAAACAACCTGATCAAGCTGATTATTAGCTTGGGCCTCAACATTACGATAACTCTCTACTAAATAAGGAATTGTATCCTGACGATGAGCAAGAGTTTCCCTTAAATCGTTTTGGAGATTTTTAAATTCTTTTACTTGTCTGACTAAATTATTCCAAACCCAGGATGTTCCAAGAGTAAGGAGAACGATAATTCCAACAAAAATAATTAACAGATCGGTCATAGAATATTTTTAAACGGTTTTGCCAATTGGTTGGTGATGTCCACCATGTCGCGCCATTAATTTTTCTTTACATTCATCACGAACATCCATGATTTTACGAGCCATTTTGTAAGGCTCCGGGATATCATGAATGATAAAAGCAATTTTGTCAGCCGCAGTTTGAATCTGAAGCGAGCCAAATCCCAAAACATTACTCATAACACCCTTGGCAATATGCTTTACGTCTTGAATTTGTACTAATTCTGTCTCGGAAATTGTTCGATGCATAAAAGTAACCTGATCAATACTAATCACCCTTTCGTTTGTGACAATAATCAAATCTAATTCCTCCTCTAACCAACGGATAAAAGTAATTAAAGTAAGAATTTCTAAATAAATTAAAAACAGCAAGGTTATTACTTTTTTGGTATTAGCCGTGAAATCAAAACCAAATTCTAACCAGAAAAATCCAATCAAAGGCACTAAAAAAGTCGCTATTAAAAATAGCAAAATCCTAACATAAATAATCCAGTGTTTACGAACTAAATACTTGATTTGTTCACCCTCTTTTTGGCCAGGGAAATGATTATTGGTGGGCATTGGTTGGGACATTTGGAATTTCTACTGGGATAGCGTTAATTTGTTTTTGCTTACGACGTTCTAGAATATAAAATCGCTTACATTGATTAATCTGATTTAAATAATACTCAGGACGAGGCATATAAGGCAAGACCATCGCTCTAGTCATAGAAGGAACCACAATTTTTATATCACCATAATTAAGAAAATTAGGTAGGAGCCCAGTTTGCATTTTTTGCGTATCTTGAATCTCGTGAAGGTCAATTATTTCCTTTTCATCATGAATAAATAAGCTCTTTTTAAGATCAATAATTCGATAATTGGTAATGATTACAATATCTAAATAATAATTAAGCAGACGAAGGAAAAACACGTGTTGAGCCAGAGTAATAAAAACTAAAAGTGTAAAAATAAGTATTTGCAAACTTAAGTGATCTTTGATTTGAGTCACCGGAATAAATAAAAGCGCCATAATCGAGGCGCTAATGAGAATTAAAGTAATGGTCACAACTCTCAGGAGAATAATGGGATGCTTACGACAAAAGCACATAACTCTTTCCGCGCTTTGCTGGCCGCGAAAGTGACGATTTGTATTGTCTCTTTCTGAATTCATAAATTTATAAAAGCTAAGAAAACAATAAAAAGCCCTGAAGTTAACAGGGTCATAAAAATATACATCCACATCATTAAGCGGAGGTGCAGGAATCCAAATAAAGGACGATACTGATCTTTTGAAAACCGATAAGCTTGGATATACGAAACTAGCCTAAAAGCAGATAAGGAGCAGAACGCCATCGAAATGATCGCAATGAGGATGATAATGAGAGGGAAGATTAAACTCATTTATCCGTGGGTTAGAAGTGAAGGAATCAGCCATACAACTCTAACGTTTCAGTGGCGGCTTTTTCCCAGGAATACTGCTTATTAAGGGCCTGGGAGGCCTTGTTTAGACTTTTTTGTAACTCTTTATCTCGGATGAAACTGACCAGTGTCTCACCAATATTTTTTGTACTTAAGGGGTTACAAAACAGTCCATTTTTCCCAACGATTTCGCGGTGAATGGCGATATCCGAAGTAATAATCGGGGCGCCGCTGCTAGCTGCTTCTAGTAAAGGGATGTTAAATCCTTCAGCCAGGGAGACATTTGTGAATCCAAGGCAGCTATTGTAATACTGAGCTAGTTTTTCAGCGGAAAGGTGAGGTGTTAAAATGACCTTGCCCTGCTTTTCTTGGAGGGGATCTTTAATTTTAGAATGTTTTAAACATTTTTGCAAGCGAGAGAGCTCTGAATAGTGCTTGTTCTGATGATTTTTAGCTCCTACCAGAACTAAATCCACATCGTATTTAGGGGCAATATACTCCTGAAAAGCCTCGATTAAACGAAGAGTGTTTTTGCGTTTATCATACCCACCAACATAGATAAAAAATGGGTTTTCAGATTTAAATTTTCGTGTTGTTTTCTTGAAAATAGGGCTGGCAGATTCGTGAATAACTTGGATTCGTTGATATGGGAATTTTATATGATCACTTAACGCAATGGCTGTCGTTCGAGAAACGCAAATAATGTGTCTGACTTTTTCTAAAGCTTTTTTGGCGTGACGTTGATATAAACGGGTTCGAAAGCGTCGACGATATTCTGGTCGCACCCAAGGAATAACATCATGCACAGTGACAATGGTTTTGGGAGCATTGCGGCCTGGGAAACGCGGATTAGCTGGATAGGGATAGTGCACGACATCTACTTTTTCTTTTTTGAAAGCGCGAGGAGCCTGAACTTGCTCCCAATGGAATTTACGGAGGCTCGCGCTAGGGAGTTTTTCGTTCTCCGGGATGACAAGGACGCGAGCTTTCTTGGGAAGTTGTACTTGTTTAGGAATTTTTTTTGGCACTACAATTAACCAGTCAATCTTTTTATTCTTTTTCGCCATGGCGTTTAAAAGATTTTCTGTGTATTGCCCGATACCAGTATAAGGTTCGCAAAGAAACCTCCCTTGAATACCAACTTTCATGTTTTTATGTTATCACTTCTTTTTGGCTTCTGCGAGCAGGATTTTGGCTATTTTCTCCGCGGCTTTCGGGTTAAATGGGTGATAGGCTTTTCGACTCATTCTTTTTAGAGCGCTTTTATCACTTAAAAGTGGTTTTAAAACTTTTATTAATTTATTTGAATTAAACTCACTATCTGGAACAATTATACAACCGCCTCTTTCTTCTAATACTCGGGCATTGGCAATTTGATCACCATGACTAACTGGTGCCCCCAACGGAACTAATAAACTGGGTTTTTTAAGAGCCTGGATCTCAGCAATACTATTGGCTCCCGCCCGACCAATAATAAAATCCGAAATTCTATAAAGATGAGGAAGCTCAGCATCCACGTATTCAAAAGCTTTATATTTACCAATGTACCCCTTGGCATTTCCTGGGACATGATGGATTTTTTTGCCTCGCCCAGTAATATGAATAACCTGGGTGAATGTAAGTAATTCAGGCAAGGCTTTTTCTATTACTTTATTCAAATGTTGAGCACCTAGAGAGCCTCCCATAACTAAAATTACAGGTTTAGAAGCACTAAATCCAGTTTTGTCTAAACCCTCTTTAATTCCGCCTTTAAAAATTTCTTCACGGATTGGAATACCAGTAATTACAACTTTTTCTTTGGGAAAATGCTGGGCGGCTTCGGGATAGCCAAGGAGAATTTTTTTGGCAAATTTCTTGGCAATTTTGGTTGTTAAGCCAGGCTTAGCATCAGAATCATGAATAACAATTGGTTTTTTGAGAATTCGGGCGGCCAATATAACTGGCACGGAAACATATCCACCTTTACTAAAAACTACATCGGGCCGAAAGCGAATCATAATTAAAGAAGCTCGGAGCACTCCAAGTGGCACTTTGATGGCATCTAGCGCGTTAGCTAAACTAAAATATCGACGTAATTTTCCAACAGGCACTGATTTAAAAGGGATCCCCCATTTTTTGGCATAGGTTTTTTCGGGGCCATTTTTTGAGCCCACGTACAAAAATTTGGTTTGAGGAGCTTTTTTTTGAAGCTCCTTAACGACGGCGATATGGGGTAAGACGTGACCGGCTGTTCCGCCGCCACTGAGGAGTATACGCACGATGAGTGGTGTACTTAGAAATATTTAGAAGAACTGCAACTGCTGCTAAAGACATTACCATAGAAGAACCACCATAACTCACAAAAGGCAGAGTAATCCCGGTAACCGGGAATATGGCGATGTTTACCATTATATTAATAAGTGCTTGAGCACTAATCCAAATCGTTATCCCCGCGGCTGTTAATCTAGCAAAACCATCCGGAGCGTAATTGGCAATTTGAAAACCCCGATACATCACAATTGAGTAAGCAATAACAATAAAAACAACCCTTATAAAACCAATTTCTTCCGCTGAAGCTGCAAAAATAAAATCATCCGAAGCTTGGGGTAACCAATATGATTTTTGAATACCCTGCGTTAATCCTCTCCCCCAAATTCCACCACTACCAACCGCAATTTTAGCCTGCTCAGACTGCCAACAATAATCCTCGGCACACTCGATTGTCGGACTTAAAAAAGCCGCAAATCTTTCGTGTAAATAAGTAGAATTTGAAATCGCAATAATGGCTAATAATCCCGCAATCGTTACCCCTAATAAAATGTGTTTCCAATCTGCTCCAGCAATAAAATACATCCCCGCGGCAATACACGCTAAAACCAGGGTTGAACCCAGATCAGGCTGCATAATAACCGGCCCAATAATCAGTAACGAAACTACACAAAAAGCCAAAAAACCTCCCTGAAAAGTATTAATTTCGGCATCACGCTGTTTACGATCTAACCAGTTTGCAAAATAAAAAATCAAAGCTAGTTTGGCAATTTCTGTCGGTTGAACAGATTGAAGTAACGGAATACTAGAAATACTAAGCCAACTACGAGCAAAAGTGTTGTAATCAGAACCAAAGAAAAACACCATAATTAAAAGACCAAAAGCCAAAGCAAAAAACGGCAATGAAACTTTTTTCCAAAACTGATAATTTATCTTTAATAATCCTAAAAAAACCAAAATTGCTACCCCCAAACGAGTGGCATGATTCTTTAAAATCAAATAGCAATCCACTTCATCACTACCACAGTTTGGATACAGCATATCAGGAGCAGAAAGGTGAATTGACTTTGGCACCCCAATACTGGCAATCATAATTAATCCAAAAATCAAAAGAGCAAAAACTGTGATCAAAAGCAAATGATCAATTGGGTGCCCTTTGAGGGTCTTAGTTCGATGAATCGAGGCTCTACGTTTTTTTGGAGGCATGCTCCTATCATAAAGCCGCAAGAAAAAAATGAAAAGCTAAGGATTTCTAAGCTGCTTTTTTCTTGGCCGGGGCAGGAACCGTGGCTGGGGCTGGAGCCGCTTTAGCTGGCGCTTTTTTAGGTGCAGGGGCGGGAATCGGAGCCGTTTTAGGTGAGGCAGACTTTTTTCCTCTAACACCATTAACAGCTGGTTCAACTAATTTCCAACCACTTTTTAAAAGTGATCCAACTGCGGGCAATAATCCCTTATCTTTCCATTCAAACTTAGTAAAACTAACACCAACTAAATCTCCCACTCCTTCCAAAACGTCATAAGGGAGTTGCGCTAATATTCGTTTTGGATATTGATATAATCCTTTAAAGGGAGAAGCAACAACTTTTCCTATTCCAGTCCCAATATGACTCATTGTATCGCCTCCTTTACCACTTATTGCGGCGGAAGGAGCTTTTATAAACCAATCATGCAAGGCCGAACCCGTATCTTTTACGACCACGCTAATGGGATGGGCTACATCTAATCCGACATCAACAGTTTTAGTAACCGCACCTGTAACACCCCGAATTGCTTCGCTGACTGTTCCTTGGTGCCCAATAATTTCGCCTAAAGCCTCATCCACCACCTGATTAACTTTATCAGCTGGGCGTTGATCTTCTGGGATTAACCAGGGCTCACCGTCTGGGGAGCCTATTTTATGAATTAATCTATGGGGTTTAAACATAATTAGTGTAATTTAATCTAATAATTTTACCATATTTTAAGGCTTTTGACAAGATTGTGCCTTTGAGGTTTCCCCAGTATCGTAGGGACATGCGACGTTTTGTTTCTTTTATTGCCCTTACTTTTCTGATCCTAGCGGTGGATTGGACGACTAAATTACAAGCCACCTCGTTTGAGGGGTATCACTCTTTACGATTTAATTCCTGGTTTACAATTGATTATGTAGAAAACCCAGGAATTGCTTTTGGGATTCCTTTTGGAGGCTGGGGGCAAATTGTGGTTAGTGTTGTTTTGCTGCTTATTTTACTTGCTTACGCCCTTACTAAACTCGATTTTAACCAGACTTCTGTTAAAATATTTATGGCTCTAATCCTTGGCGGAGCACTCGGTAATCTAATTGACCGAATTTCGTTCGGGGTTGTCCGCGATTTTATTGGAATTGGCTCCTGGCCGCTCTTCAACTTTGCAGATGCAGCCATTGTGATCGGAATTATTCTCTTTCTTTATCATTCTTATCGTTATCCTTATGAATAATGACACCTCCCAAATTGGACCTCGTCCAGTTTCTCCATTAGTTCTTTTGTTGCGTGCGCTTGGCGGTCTTGGTGGCGGCGTGGTAGGGACAGCAGTTGTGATTTTGATTGCTTTTTTAGGAGCTGGCGTTTTGCAATCAGCCTTAGGCCCGGGCAGTGAAGATGGTTCTGTTCATCCGCTTTTTGTGTTTGTTTTTATTGCCATGATGTTTTTGGGATCACTAGCTTCCAATCTGTTAGGACCCTTATTTATTGGATTAACTGATCGAAAAAAATACATCCGTTTAACCACAAGTTTGTACCAAATTTTCTCTGCTAATTTAGTGATTTTGATTGTTTTAGTGCCGGTTTATATGATTGTTTCTGGCCTGAAAGTAGAAATGATTGCCTCAGTTGCAGCTTTACAAGTGGTAGTTAGTGCTTTTATTAGTGCCTTAATTTTGGAAATTATTGCGGATTATAAATACGCACTTTTAGGAGTTTATAGTACGGCTTTTTCGGTTTTGGTAAGTGCGGGAATTTATTTCTTTTTCTATAGTGTAAGTTCTGAGCAACCAATTATTTTGTTATTTTTGGCCTTGCCAGTGATCTGGGGAGCAATTGGAATCTTTAGTGGTTTATTAGGTTTAGTTTATGAAAAAGTTTATCGCTTATATGGGATTGATTTTCTAAGTAGCGCCATTAAATATGGTGATGATGAAACTTATGGTGAAGAACCAGTGGAGGAAGATGAGGAGGAGGAAAAGCCCAAAGATGATGCTGGGGCTGAGTTTTTAGGGAAGGAATAAGGGAAAAGAAGCCTGACAATTTTTTCTTAGCTGGAGGGAACCTTTTTGGATACATGATCCAAAAAGAACCCCTCTCCTTCGGGGACGTTTTCGAAAAAATATCAGACTCCTTTTCCTCTTCATTATTTCCCTATAAAGCCTCCTTCATTATCTTCTGCGGGGCCTCTTGCCCGGTCCATAATTCAAACTGAATCATTCCCTGATAAAGCAGCATTTTTTTGCCGTCTACAGTGGTGCAGCCGGCAGCCTCAGCATCGGCAAGAAGTTTGGTCTGTCCTTGCGCTCGATAAACAATATCAAAAATCGTCATATCTGGTTCAAAAAAATCCTGTGGCACTAGATTTGGTTCATCCTTGCCCTCCAAACCGATTGAAGTGGCGTTTACAATAATATCTGGAGTTTCGGTGGTAAGATCTGCAAAATTCCCCCCATAACGAACCCCAAACTCCTTGGCTAAGTCCACACCATGAGTTGGCGTGCGGTTGATAATGGTAATGGAATTAACGTGAGGTTTAAGAGCGGCAATAACAGCACGGGCTGCTCCTCCAGCTCCCATAACTACAACTCTTTTATCAACTATTGAGGTTACTTCTTGTAGGGCTTTTAAAAATCCAGGGGCATCGGTGTTGGCGCCGACTATACGCCCGTTTTTTTTATACATAGTGTTGACGGCGCCAATCTGGGCAGCTTCGTCCGTGATTTCGTCTAAATACTGACCAACTTCTTCTTTATGCGGGAGAGAAATAGCAAGCCCTTCAATGTCGGTTCGCTCGCTCATAAACGCGGCGAGTTCTTCTGGCAGAACATCAAATTTTTCAAACACAGCATCAATATTGAGTGCCTTAAACGCGGCGTTATGCATGGCCGGTGACAGCGAGTGTTCTACCGGATGAGCAATAATTCCAAAAATCTTAGTCATTTAAAATTCTTTTACTTCTTAGCCATTCCTTTCATGGCAGATAAAATTTCGATTGGAAGCATCCAAATAGTAGTATTGGATTGATCGGAAGAAATATCATTAACAGATTGAAGAGTACGTAGATGAAGCGCTCCTTCGGCTTCGCTGAGCATTCGGGCAGCTTTGGTAAGATTTACCGCAGCTGTAACTTCACCCTCGGCTTTAATAACAACAGCGCGACGTTCACGTTCGGCTTCGGCTTCTTTGGACATAGTTCTTTTCATATCCTCTGGCAGAACAACATCTTTAAGTTCCACAGTTTGCACCTTAATCCCCCAAGGATCAGTCGCTTTATCAATAATTACACTAATATTAGTTGAAACTTCTTCTCGATTTTGAAGAAGATGATCCAGTGTCACTTCTCCCACCGCGTTACGCATGGTGGTTTGGGCAAGTTGGCTAGTGGCGTAATAGAAATTTTCAACCTCCAAAATCGCTTTAGATGCATCACTAACCCTGTAATAAATCACCGCGTTAATCATGACTGACACATTGTCCTTAGTGATCGCTTCCTGATTTGGAACATCAACAGCCTTCACACGCATATCCACTTTCATCATGGACTGAAAAACTGGGATCACTAAACGCCAACCCGGCTCAATAGTCCCGCTATATTTACCCAACGTAAATTTAACACCTCGTTGGTACTGATTAATCTGGCGAATTGAGATAAGAATTATAAAACCAACTCCTAAAACAATAAAAACAAATAGACCTTCCATAAAATTTGAGGTTAAAAACTAAGCTTTTTGCATTGTAGCATGAATGTGGGTTCTTGGGAGCTTGGCTTTTTTATTGACATTATTAATTTAATATGTTTAAATATAATCTTTATGTAATATCTATTTAATCCTTTTATTATGCTGAACTATCCTTTACAGAATGTATCCTCAGACCTATTTGAGGCATCTTCGCCTAGTCTAACTCAGGCTGGTCAAACTACAAATTTAATGAATTCTCCTACAGGAGTTTCTGCTATAGGAAACGAGTCTTACGATAATTTTCCCGCAACCAATTTTGCCGATAGGTTTGAAAATTTCCTAAATTAGTCCTGAGCTTTAATTAAACACTTACAAAGGGGCGCTTGAAATAGTACCCCTTTTCTGGTATAATTATTCGATAAAACTAACACTAAAACAAATGTTAATACGTTTAAAAAGAATTGCTTTTGCCGGGCTGTTGGCCTTATCAGCCATGATTTGGAGCCTGGAATCTGTTTTTGCAGCTAGTATTACGGATCAAGGAAGTACAGCGGCGACTGAGACAACATCAGGTTTAACTGAATTTTTTAGCACGCTCTGGGCAAGTGCCCCACAGTGGATTGCGGCTATGATTATTTTTGCTTGCTCCTTTGTTTTAGCAAAAACCACTAAAGAAAAAGTTGTAGATCGAGTTTCTTCTAAATTAGCCGAAGATGATCAGGAAGTTTTGGTCCTGATTGGTCGCGCAACTTATGTGGCAGTTTTACTGCTTGGTGTGACGATTTCTTTAAAAATTGCGGGAATTGATTTAACCGCGATTATTGCGGCGATTGGTTTTGGAATGGGTTTTGCGATGCAAGATTTGATTATGAATTTTATTGCTGGGATTATGATTTTGATTAATCGACATTTTACATTGGGTGATTACATCAAAGTTAATGATACGATTGGTCAGGTTGTCGAAATTCAATCTCGGGCTACGATTTTGAAAGCCCTTGATGGAACACGTGTAATTGTGCCGAATTCACAACTTTTTACTAACCAAGTAACCAGTTTCACTTCTAATCCTTTCCGTAGAATTGAAGTAGAAGTTGGGGTGGAGTATCGAACTGATTTAGCGCATGCTACTCAAATTATTAAAGAAGCTTTGAAGGAACATGAAGGGATTTTGAAAGAACCAGGACCGGCTATTGTTTTGGATGAATTTGCAGATAGCTCTATAAACTTTTTAGTGCGGTTTTGGGTTGATTCTAAATCAAACTGGATAGGCGCAAAATCCGAAGTTATTCACCTAATCAAGAAACATTTTGACGAAGAAGGCATTGATATTCCATTCCCAATTCGCACTTTGGCTTTTGATAAGGATACCGAAGATGTGATGATTCCGGTTTTTGAAGCTGAAAAAGAAGAGCTTGCTGTTAAAAAAGATCAACGTTTTAAAGAAGAAGTTGATTTAGCAGCGCATGTGGCGGCTGCCGCAGAGCGTTCTAAAACAACACAGGATATTCAGCCGCCAAAACCAGCAGCAAAACCGCATCCTCCCAAGCATTCTCATAATGAAGAGAATGTAGCGGCAGTGGATCAAGCTTCTAAATCTGTTCAAGCTGAACAAGATGCTACGCCTCCGCCAATGCCGGAAGCTGAAAAAGCAGCCACTGGGGCTTCGTTTTTACTCTCTGTAAATCCAACTCCACAACCGGTAGCAGCAGTAAAACCGCATCCTCCTAAGCCAGCTCCTCCAGAACCGACTGTCTAATTTAAAGGAAGCTTCTGACTTAAAAAGTACCGTGATACAATCATCATGCACTTAACGTATTTAAATATGGATTTACAAGCTCAAGCTGAGGCGGCTAAGCAAGCAGCTCGCATTCTAAACACCCTAACCACTGACCAAAAAAACCAAGCGCTTTTACAGATTGGGGAGGCGCTTTTAGCGCGCCAAGATGAGATTTTGGAAGCTAATAAAGAAGATGTGTCACGGGCCGAAGAAGCTGGCCAAACTGTGATGGTGGATCGGCTTCTTTTAGATGCTGAACGGATTGAAGGCATAGTTAATGAGCTTAAAAATGTCGTTAGTTTAGAAGATGAAGTAGGGAAAGTAATGGATAGGCGCGAGCGGCCGAATGGCTTGTCTATGGAACGAGTGCGGATTCCGCTCGGCGTGATTGGCATTATTTATGAATCCAGGCCAAATGTGACCGTAGATGCCGCTGTTTTGTGTTTAAAAAGTGGCAATGCAGTGATGCTAAAAGGTGGGTCAGATGCAATTTCTTCGAATCGTGCTTTAGTCAAAGTCATGCGCGAGGCTTTAGAAGGCACGGCTATCCCCTCAGATGCTATTCAATTTTTAGATACTACGGATCGATCTGTAACTGGTGATTTTTTGAAATTACGGGGCTATTTAGATGTCATAATCCCTCGCGGAGGCAAAGGCTTAATTAATTTTGTAGTGGAAAACTCTCAAATCCCAGTCATTGAAACTGGAGCTTCGGTGGTTCACACTTATATTGATAAAGATGCGGATTTAGATAAATCAGCCGAAATTGTGGTAAATGCTAAAACAAGGCGTGTTTCTATCTGTAATACGCTTGATACTTTGCTAATACACGCTGATGTTTTGGAAGAATTCTTAGGAAAAGCTGAACCCCTTCTTAGCGAAAAAAACGTAGAATTACGTTGCGACGAACAAGCCTTAGCTGTAGTGGGGTCTAAAGGAGTGGCCGCCCAACCTGATGATTTTGGAAAAGAATTTTTGGATTATATTTTGGCAATTAAGGTTGTTAATTCTGTGAATGAAGCAATTGATCATATTTCTAAATACAGTCTTAAACATTCCGAAGCGATTTGTACGGAAAACAAAGAAACTGCTGAACGATTTTTACAAGAAATTGATGCGGCTGCAGTTTATGTGAATGCCTCTACTCAATTTAGTGATGGGGCTCAATTTGGCCTAGGAGCAGAGATTGGAATCTCTACTCAAAAACTACATGTTCGAGGACCTTTTGCCTTAGAAGGGCTAACTACTTTTAAATGGCTAGTCCGTGGCGACGGACAAACTCGCCCTGCATAGAATTTTGTGTTATATTTAAAAGTCCTCTAGCCCAACTATTTTGTTAACTGAGATTAAAAAATCAGACGTTAGAAATCTTTATCCTAAAAGAGATTCCGACACTCATAAGGGGATGAACGGACGCACTATGATTATTGGGGGAAGTTTGGATTACTATGGGGCCCCAATTTTAGCGGGGATGGGAGCTTTATTCGGCGGTTCTGATTTAGTCCATTTATGTGTTCCGGAATGTAATTTTTCGGTTAGCCGAACCTATTATCCTGACTTTATTGTAAAACCTTTCCCCGGAGAATATTTAGATGCTCGTGGAGTTGACCCCATTGCTTTGATAAGTGAAAACCAAGGATGTTTAGTAATTGGCCCAGGCATTGGTGAACGGCAAGAAACCATCGAAGCAATTCAAGCCATTATAAAAAAAGTAAAATGTCCAATTGTGCTGGATGCTCAAGCAATTTACGCTCTTTCCAGTGATAAAACCCGTAACAATTCTTCAATTTTAATAACGCCGCATGCCCAAGAACTTTCTAATTTGTGCAATAAGCGTTTTCCTTCGCTTTTAATTGAAAAAGTAGAAATGGTAAAAAAATGCGCCACAGACTTAAACGTTAATGTTCTTTTAAAAAACCCAATAGATATTTTATCTTCTAACAAAGGAGAGTGTTGTATTAACCAAATGGGAAATTCTGGCATGACTTCCGGGGGAACAGGAGATGTATTGTCCGGGCTGGCTGGTAGTTTAATTGCGCGAGGCTTATCGCCTTATAATGCTGCCAAAATAGCGGCTTTTATATTGTGCCTTGCAGCCGATGATTTAAAGACAAAAAAAGGTTTTAATTTTACGGCTACAGACTTGGCCTTACAGCTCCCATACACAATTAATACCCTGTTAAATTAGTAGATATTGGCAGATCAGAATGTTTGGTGTAAGGTGCTTTCGTATGTCGAAACCTTCCAAAAAATCTCCAAAAAAAATCGACTTTGCTGTTGGTGGGCAAGCAATTATCGAGGGCGTAATGATGCGATCTCCTCATTTTTATGTAATGGCTGTTCGTCGTATGAATGGCAAAATTATTGTTAAAAAAGAAAAGTACATTGGCTTAACTAAGCGTTATAAATTTTGTTCAATTCCTCTTTTGCGAGGAGTAATTGCCCTTTATGAATCTTTAAAATTGGGAATGCGAGCTCTGCTTTTTTCTAATCAAATTTTACTAGATGACATTGATGCAGAAGAGGCCAAGAAAAAAGGTAAAAAGAAACCTAAGAAGAAAAAAGCGACTCTTTTAAGAAAAATTGTGACTGGAATTTTGTGGGGTCTTTATTTAGTTTTTGTGTTTGCTTTTGCCCTCTTTTTATTCAAATTTTTACCACTTTTGGCAGCTGAAGGAATAAGCAGGCTTTCGCCAACAGTTGATGATCATTATTTGCTTTTTAATGCTATTGATGGAGCAACAAAAATCTTAGTGTTTGTACTTTATTTACTTTTGATTTCCTTGCTACCAGATGTGCGAAGAGTTTTTGGGTACCACGGTGCTGAGCACCAAGCAATCTGGGCTTATGAACATGAAAAGAAACTCACTGTAAAAAATGCTCAAGCAGAAAAACCCGAACACCCTCGTTGTGGTACAAGTTTTATTTTTTGGGTGCTGTTTTTAAGTGTTTTGATTTACACCGTGATGCCAGAAGAAGATTCTTTTGCTTTGAAGCTTTTAGAAAGAATTGCAGCCCTTCCTTTGATTGCTGGAATTTCCTACGAAGTCTTACGAATAACTGGAAAATTTGATTCTAAATGGTGGATGCACTGGGTGGCTCTACCAGGTTTATGGATTCAAAAAATCACTACTAAAAAACCTGATGATAAAATGCAGGAAGTGGCTCTGAAGTCACTGGAAACTGCCCTGAAAGCCGAAAAATCTTATAAAGGCTAACTTTATGAAATTACTTGTAATTGGTTTTGGAAATATGGGTTCAGCTATGGCAAAGGCACTTCTTCAAAAAGAGGATCCTCTTTTTGAAGAAATAACAGCCGTAGATCATTCTGAACAAAAAGCTGCCTTGGCTCAAGAGCTGGGGGTTACTATTTTTAAATCTTTGAAATCAGCCTTCATTGATAAAGATACTGTGGTTCTTTTGGCAGTTAAACCGCAGGACATTCAATCTGTTGCAGAAGAATTAAAGGATCGATTAGATGGAACATTTTTGGTGTCGATTGCGGCTGGTGTTTCGATTGAAAGTTTACAAAAAGGGACCA
This sequence comes from Candidatus Peregrinibacteria bacterium, assembly GCA_018659585.1. Classification (GTDB taxonomy): domain Bacteria; phylum Patescibacteriota; class Gracilibacteria; order UBA1369; family UBA12473; genus JABJMC01. The sequence goes on along the minus strand of JABJMC010000006.1, from coordinate 9,134 downwards.
ATCATCCGGCGATTGTTCGGGTAATGCCAAACACCCCGGCTTTAATTGGATCCGGAGCTTCGGGTTGGTTTGCAGCCAATGATGTAACTAATGACCAAAAAGCAATTGTTCAAGCCATGTTAGAAAGCTTTGGAATTGCGGTAGAAGTTTCTAAAGAAGATCATATTGATGTTGTTACGGCTCTTTCGGGAAGTGGTCCGGCTTATATGTTTTATTTTATTGAAGCTATGATTGAAGGGGCGACTGAGCTTGGCCTTTCACCAGAAGAAGCGCAAAGACTAGCTATTCAAACTATGGTTGGAGGCGGACAGCTAGCCCAAACTGCTTTGGATTTAGAAGAATTAAAAACTTTACGAAAACGAGTAACTTCTAAAGGAGGCACAACAGAACGGGCTTTAGAAATCTTGGAAAAAGGTGAATTTAAAACTCTTACAAAAAAAGCTGTGAAAGCGGCTTATGAGCGAGCTTTAGAGCTTGGTTCTTAAGACGTGGTAGCGGCGGCAGTAGTGGTGGTTTCGGTATTAATTCTTTCTAATACGGCTTTGGCGTTTTGGTCTCCAGGATTTTGCTCAAGTGCTTTTTGGACGTAAGTACTGGCTTGGTCATGATTCCCAGCATTAACTTCAATTTGAGCTAAACGAGTATAAATATCCTTGTAAGGATCGCGGAAAGTTAGAATATGCAGAAAGGCCTCTTTGGCCTCACTTTCACGATCTAGCCCCATTAAAAGCATCCCATAATTATAGGCATAAACTGGATTATTAACGCCCAAAGTCACGGACTCAGCGTAAAGGGCTTCTCCTTTGTCTATCCATTCTGATGACTCAGTTAATTTACCTTCAACTTTTAAGGCTGTAGCATAACTCACATACGACAATCCTAAATTACTTTGAATATAAGGTTGAGTTTGAACTAAATCATAGGCTTTTTCGTAAGCAGTAATGGATTTTCCTAATAAATATTTAACGATATCAAGGTCTGTGCTCCCGACCCCAAAATTAAATGTTTCTAACCCAAAACTTTCCCAATAACTATACATTTTATTCATACGCTTGGTGGTAGCTTCATATTTTTCAATCATGGCCGCCACTTCACCCTGATTTTTTAAATTCTGAGCTTGTTGAAAATTCCACTCCGCTGAAGCTTGCCTTAAAGTAAACCAACTACAAAGGAAAATAGCGACAATCAATAAAACTGCGCCTCCTAACCGATATAGAGGAGTAAGATTAATAGGTTTAAATTGTTTGGTTTGAGGATCTGGGTCAGCCACAATATGGTAATACGAACCAGAAACTCCGATCAATATATAAAAAGGAATTAAAGTAGCGATCACTCCAAAACTCATTAACACTTGAGCTAAATAAACAGCTCCAGCCGTTAATAAAGATAAGGTGGTAATTTTTTTGCGCTTAGGAAGATCTTTGCTTACTAAAATTTTCCACAACAGCCTAACCCAACACAAAATTAATCCTAAATAAATAACTAAACCAACTAATCCCTGAGTAGCTAGAATATTAAAATACTCCATATGTGCGCTTTCGGGGGTAACTGTATCCTGAATATCGCCTGGAACTCGATAATCAGCACGTCTATATAAATTATAAGTTTCGCGGAAAGTAGAAAGCCCGTGACCTAAAACTGGATGATCTCTAAACATGGCTAAAGAACTAAACCACCAACTAACACGATCTGGAACATTCCCCTGCATCATGAAATCAATAGTGGAAACTGTTCGTTGGGTAAGACTTAAATTTTCGACACGATTAATTAAAGGTTTATGAAAAATTCCAACCGCAATAAACAAGACTATTATGGCGGCCGCTACTTTTTTGCGCTGGTTCCAAATCCAAACTCGATGAAAAGATGCCCAACCAATCACAAATATAAAAATAGCACCTACTAGAGAGAAAAATGCTCCCCGACTAGCCGTCGCTAAAATTGTAGATAGCATTATTAATCCACCACCTAAATAAATAGCTTTGTTTCTAAATCTTAATTCATTAAGAAAGAGCCCCACTAAAAGCATGAAATGAAAAGCTAGATAGGCTCCAAAGTGATTACTGTGCCCTAAGGTTCCAAAAACACGGAGAGTTGGGTCGTGATCCCAGCTTTCAGCACCAACAATCCCTTTTGATTGCAATAATCCATAAACAGCCAAAATCATGGCTGTCCAAACTGAAAAACGAATTAGGTTTTTTATTTGGCCTTTTGATTGGAAAAAATTAAGCACCACTAATCCTAAAAATAAAAGATTTAACATGGTTAATAACCCCAAAAATCGTCCTTGATCTCCGTAAAAACTCACCCAGAAATAAGTTGAAAAAAGAGTAGTAATTCCTAACACAAATCCGTATCCATAAAACCATTTATTTAAAGGAGATTTTCGTAAAATGAGTTTGCTTTGAGCAATGATCTGAACCCCCCACACTACGACAATTAACAATGTAATAATTCGAAACAGAATTAATTTAGGAGTGGTAAAAGTAGCGTCAAAGCCAGGGTGGTAAACAGCTGGGATAAGAACAACCAATGAATAAACCAACCAGCGAATTAAGTCTTGCGTACTTAGTGTGTTTAAGCGACGAATAATGCTTTTAGAGAGATTCATAGAAAAAAATTAGTAAGCTCCTTTTCCAATAATAACAGCCGCGACAGTTTTAATAAGAATTACAATATCTAATAAAATTGATTGGTTCTTAATATAGTAAAAATCATACTCGATGTTTTCGTGCAAAGGGAGATCTTTTCGGCCTAGAATCTGCCATAAACCAGTTATGCCAGGTTTAACATCAAGTCGTCTTCTCTGCCACGGAGTATACTCTTTGACAATAAAAGGCATTTCCGGCCGTGGTCCGACTACTGACATTTGCCCTTTCAGAACATTCCAAAACTGGGGTAATTCATCCAGGCTAGTTTTTCTTAAAATCCGTCCGACCTTAGTAATCCGTTTATCACTTTTAGTTTTAGGGGCATAATCATTTGCTTTTACACTGCTATGCATGGTTCTAAACTTGTGCATTACAAAAACTTCACCATTTAAACCCGATCTTTTTTGGGTAAAAACAGCTGAGCCCTTGGATTCCAATTTAATTGCCAAAATAATAAATATCCATAAAGGCAACATTATTGTTAGCGCTATTAAAGCAATTACTATATCCATGATTCTCTTTACAATTTTAAAAAGAATTCCTCGTTGGTGCTTTTTTAAATCTAAACTAGGGAGCCCTTCTAATTCTTTTAAATCAATATCCCCCGCCACAATTTCAAAAAGATCAGAAACTACTTTGAACTTAACTTTTGCTTGATCGCACTCGTGGATTAATTCCAAAATCTTTTCATGTGAAATACTTGGGTCAACTACATAAATTTCGTGAATGCTGTGCTTTTCAATAATTTTAACTAAATTTTCTAACTTTCCTAAAATTTTGATTCCTTTCTTTTTACGAGCTTTATTATCAATAAATCCCACAATGCGATAACCAAATTCATCATATTCTTGTAGGGCTTCGGAAACCTTTTTCCCAGGTTTACCAGCACCAATAATTAAAACTCGAACAACACCAATCCCCTTTCGATGTAGTATTTGATAAATACTTCTTAATAGAACTCGTCCACCATTTATAAAAACTAATCCCAAGCCATAAAAAAGAATCACAAAAATTCGGGAATAGTCATATTTATATAAAAACGAACCAGCCATCACGAGCAACCAAACAAAGGTAATAGCCTGAAAAAGACGATACATTTCACTAAGTTTAGTAGTACGCTGGCTGCGCTCATAAAGGCCAAAATAATAAAAAGTCCCAACTAAAATCAAAGCCACCGCTGGCATGGCTGTTAAGTATTCAGGGAAAGGTTGGATTCCTGAACCCAAAAAATCATTTCTAATATAATAAGCCGCCACAAAAGCTAGCATCCCCCAAACTAAATCCGATAACACCAAAAACAAAATAGAAAGGGCGTTTTGATCAATGATTTTCAGGAAAGGTTTCATGAGTGCTTTTTAAAAAGGATCCTTAGAGATGTGCTTGGCCATTTAACCACTTAGCCATTTTTTGAGGGGCAACTTTCTTATGCTTCATAATTAAACGACGTTTTTTTAAGGCCCGAGGTAATTGTGCCAAAAAATGCCCGAAAGCTTTTATCAAATATGGCTCGCGTATGATTATATACCCAAAAATTAGAATTTCCTTGAATAAAATCGGGAAAAAGTCTCGAATTAAGTTTTTTAACATTTCATTCTTTATTTGCATTAGGCGCTGATTCTTGTAGGCGTAGTATTTTTGGAAGCGATTTAAATGGCGGCGACCTTTATAAACTTCCCAGTGCGAAAACCGTTTAAGCACTCCTGTTCCGCGACCGTGATAACAAACTGCTTTTGGATAATATAAACACTTCCATTTTCTAAGCCTAAGGCGCCAAGAAAGATCAATGTCCTCCTTGTACATAAAAAAATCATTATCAAAATATTCGAAAAAGAGGTCGGGTTTTCGTTCTAAGGTAACTCTCGGAGCGTCGCTGGGCTCGGTCTCCGCGTTAGCGGAGTCAGCGGCGCGAGAGCGTAGGTTGGCGTCCGCCGCTGGAGCGGACGAACAACCGGTACCGAAGAATGAAAGAGCCGATCTCTTTTTTGAAAATATAGGTAATTTTATATCCTCAAGAGCTTCTCGTCGGTAAATTGGACCTGCCCCAGATACTCCAAAAACTTCTTCTTCCTTATCATATTGCCCTTTATCCTCTAAGCCCTGTCCACGATCAATCACGCGGCGATTGCGGTAACAATACAATCCAACTGTATCAATAAATTTAGTGGGTTTGTTTTTTTCAAAATCATATTTAAGTATTTTCCCGCTAATAGCCCCGATTTTTTTATCCTTATTTAATTTAGCAACGATTTTCTTTAAATAATCCGGAGGCAAAATTAAATCTGGATTAAGGATCATCACGTATTTGCCGTGACTTAACTTAATCCCTTGATTCGCAGCTCCGGCGTAACCTAGGTTATCGGAATTGGCGATAATTTTTACTTTCTTGTGATTTTTTTTCACAAAACTAACCGAATTATCCTGCGACGCATTATCAATAAAAATAGTTTCAATACCTTTAAGTGTTTGTGAGGCAATCCCTTTTAAACAAGGCTTTAAAAAGCGTTGACTATTATAGCCGATTAAAACAATTGAAAGTTGTGGATTCATTAGAAAAACTTACTTCATAAATAGTTTAGCGTAGAAGTCGTCTATTCCGTAGATTAGTTTCGAAATCCAAGTTTCTTTTTGGGAACGGATGCGTTCAACCATTATTAATTTTGCCCCAATTCTTTTAGCAAACATTCCGTCTGTGAGAAATTTATCCCCAATTACCAGGAGTGGTTTTTTTGTTTTAAAAGTTTTGAGAATTTTTTGGCTGGGTTTGCGGTGATTTGTCTCTAAATATTTAACTCCTAAGATTTTGGCAACTTGCCAGTTGCGCTGGTGGTTATTGCGATTGGAACAGAGGAATATTTCGTTGTTTTTTTTGAGTTCTTTCACTTTTTTTTGAATTCCTTCACTCATTTTTACCCCTGAATCATAAGTCAAAGTCCCATCAATATCTAACAGCACAAAAAAGCCTTTTGCTTTGGATAGATCGGTTTTTGCAAAAGGTTTCATTTAATTAGGAACTGTTTTAGTGAAATAAAACACTAAAATTAATCCAGCAACAATAAAAGCATAACCAAGCAGCTGCCAATTATTAATATTTTCGTGCAAAAAGAAATAAGCAAAACTATTAATAATCAAAAAACTCATAATCACCATAGTCGGATAAGCTGTAGAAAGAGGCACGCTCCGAAGAGCTAGAAAATAAAAAACTACATTAGCAGCAAAACAAATAAGTCCCAAAATCGGCAAATAATTGTGCGTAATGATTTCAAATAAGTTAAGCCCTTTGTGTTGCACCCCAGCTTGCGCCCCAATCTTTAAAAGAATGTTGGCAATCGCATTTAAGGTAAAAGCAATGGTAAGAAGAACTAAAGGCATTAGAAAAAGATTTTAACTAACCTAAGTATACCTTGTTTCCACGGCACACGATGAGAAACACCGCTAGCCCCTTCGAAACTTTTGAGATTGTCCAAATACCATTTGTAATTACGAACTAAAGCGTCTTTGTTCGAATATTTAGGAGCAAAACCAAGCACTTTTTCAGCCTTTTCAATGGAAACAAAAGAATCCTTATGCGCAGTTTCATAAACCCACTTATAAAGGGGAGACAGGTGTAAGAATTCTAAAAAGCGAAGTACCCAAATCATGGGCCAGGCTGGGAACCCAATGATTTTTTTACCATGCCCAGCTTTATTCAAAACAGCTTGGTAGTCCTCTTTCATAGTGGTGAACTCTTTGGCTCCAATATTAAAAACATCATTTGTAATTTTTTCGTCCTTAGTGGCACAAAGGTAAATTGCCACACATAAATCTTCAACATCCAATAATTGATATCGATTTTTTCCACTACCAATCATGGGGAAATTTTTTCCATCCATCGCCCAATCATAAAAAAGAGCAAAAACTCCTAATCTTTCTGGCCCAATAAAAGATTTAGGACGCACAATCGGCACGCACATGCCTTTTTTCTGAAAGCCCAGACAAACTTCTTCGGCTTTTACTTTGGCTTCGCCATAAGGCCCAACTCCAATTAATTTATCGTCCTCTTTTAGGGGATGGTGATCTGGAATTCCATAAACCGCAGTCGAAGAAACATGAATTACTCTTTTCACCCCTTCTTTTTCGGCCGCCTCCAGAATATTACGCGTTCCGTCGATATCAGTGGTAAAGATTTCTTCTTTAGAATAAAGAGGAAGAGCGGCGGCGCAATGCACCACAATATCAATTCCTTTCATGGATTTTGCGACTGCCTCTTTATCTCGAATATCTCCTTGAATTTCGTCGATCTTATCTTTCTCAGGATAATCAAAAGCAACTAAATCTATGGAGCGAACTGTGTGCCCTTTATCTAATAAATAGCGAACTAGATTAATCCCCAGAAAACCAGATCCTCCCGTAACAAGATAATTTGTCATAAAACTTTAGTAATAAAAAATAATAAACATAAATATACCCCAACTAAGAATGCTCCCCAAAATAACTTGATCTTTTAATATGATTTTTTCCGGATTTTCAGCCTCTCCTTTTTCGGAATAAGTTAAATGAAGATAGCGAAACATGGCTAAAAGAACAAAAAATATAGAAAAAACCGCGTAAGAAGAATTAATTGCTAAGACACTATATAAACTATAAGAAATTAAGGTAAGAGCCACCGTAATAGTCAAAAGATGATCCAGAACAATGGGATTATAAGCACTTAAAACTTTTCTTTTTTTCTTGTGCATTAGTTCGGCTTTTCGTTTTCCTAAAATCATAAAAAGGGTAACAAATAAGGTACATAATATTAACCAGCTAGAGATAGGGGTATTAGTTGCAAACCCACCACCAATAATCCGCACGAGATAAAGCGCCGAAATTAGCAAAACATCAAAAATAGCCTGATGCTTTAAGTAAAAGGAATAAACTAAATTTAAACCTAAGTAGATTAAAACAACGTAGGAAATAGCGGGGATCCACTGCCAAACAATTATGGCGGCCATTATTAACAACGAAATCACCATCAAAATTGCGGTACCAATACTAACCTTCCCTGAAGCGATTGGACGTTTTTTCTTTACAGGATGTTTAGCGTCCTGATCTCTGTCTACAATATCGTTAACAACGTAAACCGCACTAGCGGCTAAACAAAAAACTACGAAGGCTAAAAGTGTGTTTTCTAACTTTTCCCAAACAAAAATCTCTTTCGCAAAAAAAATCGGCACAAAAATGAAAAAATTCTTAATCCAATGATGAGGGCGGAGGAGCTTTAAATAAGAAAGCATGCAAAATAAGCGATTACATCTGTATTGGCACCATATATTAAAACTTAGGCAGGTTCAATCTTTAGCTCTTTTCTTCATTAGGATTTGATGGATTGATTTTACAGGTTAAATAAGGTATAATATATGGATTATTCTAACTAAAGATTTATGTCGCCCCTGACAACTCTAAAAAAACGCGTGATTTATGTGATTTTAGGAGTATTTTTTGTACAAATCTGGGGAGGATCTTTATTAGTATTTGCGCAGGAAACTGAAACTATAGAAATTGTTGTGCCTGAAGAAATTGTTGTGCCTGAAGAAATTGTTGTGCCTGAAGAAGAAGTTACTGAAACAAAAAAAACCATTACGGAAGAAATCTTTGGCGAAATTCCGCCCACTGTAACTCTTGTCCCAGCTACAGCCGAAGGTGAAGTTATTGAGGAGATTGTTGAAGAAGAAGATATTACGGTTACTTATTTGGTAGACACACTTGAACAAGGCTCTTGTTTAGGGCTAATAGAAACAATTGAAAAAGAACATTTACGCACTCAATTTATCGACTGGCTCGAAGCCTATGACCCTGAATTAGAAAAAGATTGGTTCGCGGCTTTAATTGAGGAATTTTTTGTGTTTATTTTCCCATTTAAAAAATTCTACGGCATGTTGGCTTCGACTAGTATGTCTAGTGTTCAGAGCTTTGTAACTTCTCTGCGCTTTACCTTAACAATTATTCATGGGCTTGAAGACGTCCATAGCCAATATGCTGATTCTGATAATGAAATTTTGCGCAGTCTTGATGGATTCATTAAGGCTCAAATTGGTGAAATTGAAGAAATGATGGTGCTAATGGCGCTAGAAGAAAGCAAAAAATTAGAAAAAAATGATGATAAAAAAACTGGTAATGGCAATAACAAGCATAGTGAAGAAGAGGAGATAACAGTGGAAGAGGAGGAGGTAGCGGAAGAAGAAGAAGTTGTTGAGGAAGAAGAGGTTGTTGTTGAAGAAGAGGTTGTTGAGGAAGAAGAAGTAATTGAGGAAGAAGAAGAGGTTGTTGAGGAAGAAGAGGTTGTTGAGGAAGAAGAAGTAATTGAGGAAGAAGAAGAGGTTGTTGAGGAAGAAGAAGAGGAGGTTGTTGAGGAGGAAGAAGAGGAGGTTGTTGAGGAAGAAGTAATTGAAGAAGAAGAAGAGGAGGTTGTTGAGGAAGAAGAAGAGGAGGTTGTTGAGGAGGAAGAAGAGGAGGTTGTTGAGGAAGAAG
>JABJMC010000005.1 GCA_018659585.1 Candidatus Peregrinibacteria bacterium | reverse complement strand
GAAATAAATCCTGGGCCACAGTCTCATTATAAGCAAATAGTGATAATTCCATGGGAAAAAACTCGCCCCATTCCCCAGTTTCTTTCATATGTTCAATAATTCGCGCGCGCAACTTTTCATACTCTTCTTTTGAGTAGGATTTATTCAAAATGCAATACTCCCGCTTTTTCATTTGTGAGCAGCCAAACATGTCATGGCAGCTAGTTACCATATCGCTGTAGTAATTGTTATAGCCAAACCATGAAAAAGTACAAAAAGCACAATTTAAACCTGTTATTGACCCAACACATTCGTAGTATTTTTCGGCTTTATACCCCACGTGATCGCAGCTCAGAACATCCTTACATTCTGGTACCACCAAACAATCCTTAACATCTTCGCACCCCATAACATCAAAACAATTTTCACAGTTTTTAGAATTTAGAATGTTTTCGCCAGTTGAATTTTCACAATTTACCAAAAGGGCATCACGATGCGGAAAGTGAAGACGAAATTTTTTAAATTCAGACTTCATATGTTGCACTCCACTCCAGGTGTGAATTTTAAAGGTCGCCACTTTTTTCTCATATTCCTCTTTTGAGTAAGGTTTGTTAAAAATATGATGTTCCTTGCCACGTAACCCCACACAACCAAAACAATTTGAACAACTCCGACATTCAAACAAAAAAGCACTATCCCGGCAGGCGTTACAGTTCTGCGCATATTTAGAATTATAGCATTTCTCACAGTTAATACAGTCGTAAATGAGCTCGCACTCCTCACACCAGTAAACATCTGACACATCCCGGGAGTGGAAGTTAAAGATGCTGTACATTGAATCTTCATTAAAATCACCGCCAAAAACCAAATAACAGTTTTTGTTATCAGTTGTGATATTGCAGAATTCGCTGTTATGCGCCCGGGTGTTTAGCAAGGCAATTCGTGGAACCTCCAGTCGCAACTCCTTAAATTGTTCAAAAAATCCACGCGAAAAATCAAAATCACGACCATATTCGCTTGAGTCATACTTATCTGACCACCAACAATCCTGACAATAAACTTTAAAAAGTTTGTCTTTGGAATACACCGAAATAATAGATTTACCACACATATCACACTCGTCCTGATAGATTGAACGTTCATTGCGGTGCGCCAGTCGACGCCGATGTCGTTCATCAATGCAAATTGTGGGGTAGGGGATTTCCATCCCGTCCAAAAGTTGTTGCTCCCAGTCTGTTACCACGAACGACTTTCCCGTGATCCGACATGTTTGGTTTAAGTCAGCCATGATTCCAGTCTAGTCCTTTTAAGGAAAGTGTCCAAAATAGGACAAAAAGCCCCTTTTAACAGATTACAAATTGTCTCTCCAAAATGAGACTAATTTTTCCATAAAGCCTTAAACATACCTTCGTAGGCGTGAACCAAAGTCGGCTCTTTTACAATCACAGCTCGTGGCCCCAGCTCATCATCCATGTGCCAAATCGCGGCCTCATCATCATACAAATAAACCATTGAATCTTGGAGTTCGGGGTCAATGCGGAGCCTTACATTTCGTAGGTCTCGGTCATTAGTTGGTAAAAACTCCTGCGCATAATCACCGATTTCAGTCAAAGCGCAATCCACACTAATTCCTCTTTTACGTCGAACACGCACAAACTCATCTTCTGGCTCTTTGCCAATCACATCAATTAATCTTTCTGCTGACCCGTAAACCAAGAAACTATCCCAATCACCGTGCAGTACCTCAAATGCTTTTTGAGCAATTTGCTCCGGGTCAGTCACAATTTCCACTGGGTCATCCATCTGAACATGTTTAGAGAATTCCATCAGGTTAGAAAGACGCTTTAATTCCAGTTCAGCTTTGCGCAATTTACGTTGTTCGAGGCCCACTCTATTTGCCAAGCCATTTAGTGAAGCTGCTCGCAGAGTTTGCCTCCAATTTTCAGAAGAGGAAGTCACTAAATTTAAATTTTGAAGACGCTCAAAAACACGATAAACCTGAGCTCGTGATAAATCCGACTTTTTAACAAGCTCATTAATAGTTAGTTCGGGGTTTTTTTGAATAATTAAATAACACTGTGCCTCACTATCGGTGAGACCGATTTTCTTAAGCAGTGATAAGAGGTGATCTTTGAAATTCATGGGGATAATTTTGCCATAAATTTAAGATTTTGTAAACAATAGTTTGTACAAGTAGAGGCTGATGTTGTATTGTTCATATCCAACAGCTTATATCAAAAATAAATGCCTGACTACTTGATTCCCCTTATCGGCGGCTTGATTTCTTTTATAGCCGCTGTAATCGCGGCTTTTGCTGGTGGGGGATATGTTTTAATGATGTTTCCGATTTTTTTGTTGATGATCCCGGGGAGTTACGCTGGTAATTTAGCTTTGGTAAAGATGGGGGCTCTGGCTATTACCGTGTTGGGTGGGCAAATTCATTTTCGGAAAAGCAGTATTAGATGGAAAATTTTGGGACCACTTACCATGGGAGGATTTATTGGAACCGGCATTGGAACTTACCTTATTCAGTATCAATTTAATGAGGATCTATTTAAAACCTTACTCGGATTTACTCTGTTAATTGGTGCTTTTTACCTGATTGTTAAACGTGAAATTGGCCATGAGCGAGCCCATCGCCGCAAAATTAATTGGCGTGTCCTTCTCGAAGTATTTATTTACGCCATGGGGATTGGAGTTTTGAATGGCTTGTTTGGAGGAGTAGGAATTTTTACTACCTTGTATCTAGTGTTTATTTTTGGCTTGGGATTCCGCACTGCCATTGCTTATACAATGCTTTCTTATTTGATTGTGAATGGTTCGCAGACTGCTTATTTGCTTACCACCGAAACAATTGATCCACACTTAGCGCTTTATTTAGTGATTGGAGCGGGGTTGGGTGGCTTTATTGGTGTTCATTTGCAGTACAGTCAAGGCAGTAAATACATTAAATACGTTACAATCACATTACTATTAGTTTTGGGGATTACGAGTTTGGTGAATTAGTTTTCAGGTTAAATATCTGACATAAAAAACAACCCTTTATTCGCGCTAGGGGAATAATTTGACGATTCTTGAATGTGAGGGTAATATTTTATGATTTCAATAAATAAGAAATCAAAACAAAAACAAAAACAAAAACAAACTTCTTTAAACGCTTGCTCTTTAAAAACTCTCGGCCCTCTTTCCCTCCTTCACTTCATATTACATATTGAAAACTTGAGGAGGACGCAAAGAACGGCTTCCCTCCAACCTCTAGGAAACGGGTAAATCCCTTTCCCGGACTGGACCGTTTATAGAGCATAGGCGGCGAGGTGAGAAGATGACAAAAATCCCTTCTCCCTTCACCGACTTTGCTCTGTGATGGTGGTTCCCTTGACCAGGAACTTCCGTTCGTTAGTAATAGTCTGGTGTTTCTTACACCGATCCGCAAGGATCAACTTAAGATCACGTAAAACAGACGGCTATGGTCAGGCATCTATATTGAACCAAAGCAAGGCAGTCAAAAAAACCGAGGATAGGATCACCTCACTAAAAATCACTCGTCATAGGGACCTCTGAGTAGCAAAATAAAAATAAAAACTACTAATAGAAAGCCTAGAAGGGTGGTTTTTGCTTATCACGCGAAACGGGATGAAATTCCAGTTTTGCGCAGCGAGCCGCAGGCGAGCCAAAAAATCAAACTAAAAAAGTTCGTGACAACCGGATGATGAAGTGAAAGGCCGTGACGCCCCGACAGACCAAAACGATAGGCCGGTCGGGGGAGCGCAGTGTCGATTTCTAAGGCACCAAGCCGTCGAGGTCGATGATCAAGCTGTCGGCCTGCTTCATGGTCAGCTTCAGTTCCGCGATCGTCTGACTCGGGTCTCGAGTGGCTGGGTTTGTGTAGTGGCGTTGAAACGCACACATCGTATCCTGCCAGACCCTCATGCTCGGAGAGATCCTTACTTTCGAACGCATTGTCTCTTGTCCTTTCAGACTATGGTCCGGCCTCCTTAAGGCTCGTCCCATATCATGGAGGCCACCGAGGTTGGTGGATGCCTCCTTTTTTCTTGAAGGGTTTCAAAAAAAGAGGAGACACCCATACTTAGCGACCTTTTCATCATCCAGTTGTCAAAGTTCTATTGGAGCGAATCTGACAGCTTTAAAAAGCATCAAATTCTACTCATAAATAGCACATTTTACTGGGTGGATAGATTTATTATACTTATTTAATCGATCTTGTCAACAGTAGAAGCAGTCTCTCCAAGCACCGATGGAAACCAACGCACGAGCCGGCTACGACATTCTATTTTCGATAATCCAATCGGAACAATTTTCTGTACTTCTAAAAGCATTGCTCTGGAGCAATCTTCTAAAACAAATCGATCATCAAAACCAAGTGGTGAAAGATCATGACCTAACTCAAAAATTGACTCAACGTATTCAAATCTAAAATCTACTATCACACATCTATCGCCGCGCCAGCCTTCATCGATTTCTGTGCTCACAGAATGAGTTTCCATTAAACGTGGGGTGAAAGGGGAGCATTATACCACACTCAAATAGCACCTTTCACAACAGATTGGTTCGGTTTTTTGAGGGGAAAAAGAAGTTTGCAAATCCTCACTGCATTTCGAGCACTTTCTTTCCCATAAGTTCCGTGGATTTCTTAAGCGAATTCGAATTTTGTGGCGACATTTAGGGCAAGAATCCGGCTTGGGTAGTCCCAATTTTCCATACAAGCGTTTTTCTTGTTCCGTGATCTGATACGAACTTTCACAATGACGACAACTTAAGGCTCCCTCAACAGCCGTAATCGCAGATTCCTCTTGCCATCGATAACCCAATTCTTCAGCCTGCTCACGATTTAGAGGGAAATAATCCTGTGCCAAAGTTTCATTATAAGCAAAAGGCACCACTTGTGGCGGTAAAAACTGTCCCCATTCTTGGGTTTCCTTCATATGTTCAATAATTCGCGGCACTATTTTTTCATATTCCTCCCGCGTGTACTGTTTGTTTAAGATACAATATTCATTTTTATGCAGCCCCACACATCCAAAACAGTTAGAACTAGCCCGACAAAACAGTGAATAATCCAAAAAACTAGATTTCGGCCACACCAAAACACAGAACCGCAAATTATAGTCTCCCGGAACACCAATGCAGCCATAACAAAGCTCCGCGTCCGGGAGCCCCACTGAATTCATACAATCCCGCGCTTTAAACCCGAGCGAGCAGTTTAAACAATCCTGCGATTCCACTAAATCAAACGAATTCACGCATCCTTTACAGCGCGTTAAACGATCGCCAACACAATCCACACTATGTTCAGTTTGCACCCCGCGGTGGAGGAATTTCCGCTTAAATTCATAGAATTTTTTCCGAAATTCCAAAACACTCTCGGGCGACGTCAAAACATCATTTTTAACCTTTTCAAACTCCTCTTTTGTTACTTTTTTATTGAAAATTTGATAGTTCTGATTTTTCACATTCACGCATCCTAATAAATTCTGAGCGCCACGACAATTAAAACAAAAGAAACTCTCCGTACAAGTTGAACAATCCTGCAAAAAAGCACTTCCATAACAATTTTTGGAATCAATACTTTCATAACAAAGTTCAGAATCATCCGTAAATAAACAATCCGCGCAATCCGCACATCGAAAAATATAAGTCGAATAGTAACAGTCTTGGTTATAGTCAGAGCTTGAGATCAGATAGCAGTTTTTATTCCACATCGCGTAATTAGTGAAGTCAGAGTTTTCGGAATCACCGATCGCCAAATTCGCAATCGGTGCCCGTCGCATTAATTCATTCAATTGATCAAAAAATGGCCGCGAAAAATCAAATTCCTGACCATAATCGCGCGCTTCAAACTGGTCATTCCACCAACAGTCTGAACAATAGACAGTGTAAGGACTTTCTTCTGGAAACATAGCAATCATCGGTTTTTTACAACAGTCACACGGACGCTGATACAAAGATTGCTCGTTGCGAAGGGCAAACAATTGCCGCTGACAACAAGTTGGGCATTGCGCTGGTGTAGGAACTTTCATTTTGCCGCAAAACGCTGCTTCCTCCTTCGAAACCTCAAACGATTTTTTGCAAAGTGTACATTTCATAGATTTCAGCGTAGTCCTTTCCGTGAACTCCTTCAAAACACGCCTACCAAAAAAGGCCCTTTAAAGGGCCAATTCAATCTGAAAACCTTTCCCAACTCACTGGGAAATTAGATGGTTTGTGAATAAATAAAGTCTTTATAAAAGTCAGCCACTGGTTTGCTGTCGACCAAAGTAGCGTAAGTTTGTTTACGTTCGTCCAAATTCCAAATATAGACCAAGTTATTACCCTCAAAAGTGTTAATCCAAGTAGGTTTTCGATATTTTTCGGAAAGAACACGTGAAGTGCGGTTTTCTTCGGTGTCGTAATCTGTTATTTCGTGAGTGTTTGGTCCGTCTTTGGTAATAAAAATTCGCGCTTTTCCACCGTGTTTCATCCGATTTTTAATGAATTTCTTCTCTATCGAAACCAAATCAGTTGTATAGCTAAAATCCTCCCAACTTCCAAATACTAAATTAGTGTCAAAATCCTGCTCAGCTAGTTCATGATATTTTTCAAAAACTTTATCTCCGCGAAAAGTTTGAATTCCTGGAAATTGCGAATCCATAGTCCGCACCGAATCATAACCTTTTAAATCACTAATTAGACGCTTTTCAGAGCGTAATTGATTTTCTAGTTTTTGAATCAAACCAGTAAGTGAAACTGGTTGTAAATTAGTGCGCCAGGTAGGGGAGTCGGAGCGTAATAATTCTAGTTCACGAAGGCTTTCAAAAGCTCGGTAGGCACTTGATTTAGAAAGCCCCATCTCCTTATAAACATCAGCCACGGAGCATCCCGGATGATCCAATACAAATAAATATAACTGGGCTTCGTCTTCTTTAAGTCCAGCTCTAAGCAACAATCGAAAAAGATGTGAATCAGGTGACATAGGCGATCACTATCCCATAAAAACCTTAAAAAGTCAAGATTATTCCCTTTCAAAAAAAACAAAATCAAATATTATCAATTCAGACGCTCTTTGACACATCAATTCACCAAACCCTTGATATTATTTTAGCTGCGGACACGCAGCGAACATCTCGGGCCTGTGGCGATATAAATCTCTTTGTGTAGCACTTTAGAAAAAGTTTTATCAAAGGCACTTATGTCTTAATAGGTTAATTTTGCAAAACTTTCTAATATCACAGGGAAGTTTTTTATTTAATAACAATTTTTTGTATGGGAATGTTTGAACTGCTGGCTATTATTGCGTTGATTGCTCTCGCTGTTGGGAATTTATTTGTTGGAGTTACTAATGATGCTGTGAATTTTTTGAATTCTGCTGTTGCTACCAAGGCGGCTTCGCGCAAGACAATTTTGATTGTCTCGTCCATCGGAGTTTTGATTGGAGCCACTTTTTCGGATGGAATTATTGAGGTAGCAAGGAAAGGAATTTTTCATCCTACTTTTTTTACAGCCCAGGAGGCGATTTTGGTTTTCACGGCCGTGGCTCTAGCGGATATTATTTTGCTCGATCTTTATTCGACCTTTGGTCTTCCAACCTCCACCACAGTCTCGATTGTTTTTGAATTATTTGGGGCTGCTTTGGTGATGGCTTTTTGGAAAGTTGGTACCTTGAATGGGGCCTGGGAAGCGATTAATAGCTCTTCGGCCATGAAGATTATTTTGGGAATTTTGATATCTGTTGGCGTGGCTTTTTTGATTGGGTTAGTGGTGCAATTTTTATCGCGCCTAATTTTTACATTTGATTACAAACAAAGGCTGCAGAAGTATGGATTTTTGTGGTGTGGGGCGGCCCTGACTTCACTCATGTTTTTCCTTTTATTGAAGGGGAGTAAACACGCTGCTTTTATGACTGATACGCTTAAAGATTGGATTAGTGCAAATACTCTCACGGTTTTGGGAGTTTCTTTTGTGGCATTTTCGTTACTTTCTTATGTTTTAATCAGGAGTAAAGTCAATATTTTAAAAATTATTATTTTGATTGGAACGGGGTCTTTGGCTTTGGCTTTTGCGGGGAATGATTTGGCGAATTTTATTGGAGTTTCCGTGGGAGGAGTGCATGCTTATTTGGGATCAGATTTAGCAGACAAATTACCCACTCCTACTTGGGTTTTGGCTGGTGCTGGAACAGTGATGATGTTTGCTATTTTTACATCAAAAAAAGCCAATACCGTACTCAACACTTCCATTAATTTAGCCAGTCACGAAAAAGATGCGGTTAGAGATTGGGGTGCAAATTCTTTTTCTCGCAAATTAACCAGAATCGTAACTTTTCTTTTTGAGCTTGTACTCGCTGTTATTCCGCAAAAAATACAAGATTGGATGGCCCATCGTTGGGATCATCAGCCTGATCAAGAAGAAAAAACCGCTTTTGATTTAATGCGCGCCTCCGTGAATTTAATGGTGGCGGCGGCCGTGATTTCGTACGCTACTTCTCATAAATTGCCACTTTCCACAACTTACGTTGCTTTTATGGTGGCCATGGGGACTTCTCTCGCGGATGGGGCCTGGGATCGCGATTGTGCTCCTTCCCGAATTACCGGCGTTTTAACTGTGATTAGCGGGTGGTTTATGACGGCTTTCTTTGCTTTGTTAATGGCTGGAGTCACGGTTTCGGTTCTTTATTGGGCTAATATTTACGGCTTAGTTGGAATGTGTCTTTTGGTTGTTTTTTTGGTCTACAAACTAGCTCATGTTCATGACAAACGAGATCAGAAAAAGAAGGCCAATGGTGCTAAAAGTTGGTAAGACGTTTAGGTACAACCTTATAAGTCACGTAAAACATGATTGGCAGAATTAATATTAACGCCCAGAATTCCATTTCAGGAACAGAAGTGGAGGTGCCAGTTATAATAAATTCAGTTGGACCCCACTCAGCCGAGTAAGAATTATTTTTAGAGTCAATAATCCGTAAATAGTTAGCTGTGGCTGATGCATAAACATCTGCCGAAAGATCCCATATTCCACCATAAGATGGGATATTAGCAAAAGTAGTCCAATCCGTACCATTTGTACTGTATTGGACTTCGCTATCCTCAAAAGTAGATGCGCCAATTCTCACGTCAAAACTCTTATGCCAAATAGTTAATTTAGTTATATCGTAGTTGCCCCCTAAATTAAGGGTCATAATAATATTATAATTTGGACCATCAATTATATCACCGGTATCGTTATCTGAATCTCGGTACAAGCTAGTATCTACAGGAGTAACTCCGTCGCTAGACTTAAGACAAGTGCCTTCGGAGTCAACGCAGGTCACACTTGCCGGTGCGAAATCCGCAGCCAAAGCAACACTAGGAAAAATGAAAATTAACAGCAGTACCGCCACCAAAATATTTTTAAGATTTTTCATCATTTGGGAGGGTCAAAAAACATACTTTATACAATTAAAGCAGGAAATTCTCAATAAGGCTAATTTTATAGAGGCCTTTTCTTAGGCGTACCAGTTTTTCGGGGGTACTTATCATCTAAGGCCTCAGTTTTTTCAAAAATCAGGAGTGAATGGGCGCCCATATCCTCGTCCAAGGCATAATCAACTGGCCCCATAAATTCAAAACCTAGTTTTTCCATGGCGTTTCCAGCATCTTCTAGCTCCGCTTCAAAATCTGCGCTTTTGTAAGCCACAAACATTCCGTGCAAACAGACAAAACCAGCGGCGTATTCTAGCAAGGTTGGTAAAGGTGCCAGTGCTCGCGCCACTACCAATCCGTACGCTTCGCGATAACGATCATCGTGCGCGAGCGTCTCAATCCTCTCGGCCACAGTTTTTACATTTTCTAAGCCTAATTCATTAGCAATTTCTTGAACAGCCAGCATTTTTTTAGTGGTTGAATCCACCAAAACAAACTCAGTTTCAGGCGCCATAATCGCCAGTGGCAAACCTGGGAATCCACCACCAGCCCCAAGGTCCAACACGCGTTGCCCTTTAACTAATTCAAACACATTCAATAGCGCCAGCGAATCTCGAACATGCTTGATATCCAGTTCTTTACGATTTTTAAAAGAAACCAAATTAAGTTTTTCGTTCCATTTTTCAATGGCGTCCATCAAAGCGACTAATTGGAATTCTTGTTGCATGGGCCTTATCTTACTTAAGACTACTAAAAGAACCAAGCAAAAGTGCACTCAAAATCGCTGGTCCGGCCGTCTCGGTACGCAAAATCCGTGGCCCCAAACCAAAAACAGTCCATTTTTGTTTGTGAGCGGCAGCCACTTCTTCATCTGTGAAGCCGCCCTCTGGTCCCACCACAATATTCACTGATTTCGGTGAACCCATATCAGCCAAAACTTCGCTTAATAAAACACTATCTTCTCGGGCATAGGCAAATAACGTCACTTCCGCCTCTAAACCTGTTGGCCAGCCTCCATCTAACACGTCCGTAAAATTTATTTCTGGCCCCAAAACCGGAATCCTCCCTCTTTCACTTTGTTCAGCCGATTCTTTTAAAATATGCTCCATTCGTTCTCGTTTGCGAATTTCCTGAGCCTCACAATTAGCTGTAATTAACGGATAGAACTCGGTCGCTCCTAGCTCTGTTCCATGCTTTAAAACTTCCTCAAACTTAGATAATTGTTTTGGCAAACCCTGAAAAACGCGCATCACAATCGGCAGTTCTCCCTGACATTCTCGCTCTAATTCGACCCTCCCCACAATTTCCTTTTTTGAAATCTCCATAACTTCAATCTCATACTCTTTCCCATTACCAATTAAGCCGATAAATTTATCACCCTCCTTAACTCGCAAAACCCGCGTCATTTGATGAACTTGATCGCGGTTCGAAATTAGCACGCGATCTTCGCAGAGCGCCGTAGGATGAATAAAGAAACGATGTAGAGTTTTAGTCATTGCCGAAATTTTAGTTTATTTTCCCTAGAAAAACAACTTTCGCTCAAAGCGCCCTTGACTTTTTTCAAAAAAGCTTTACAATTAAAGTTAATAACAAAAATAACTTCCGCCCCCAACCGCGCGAAAGCGCCTTATTCTATAACCATAATTACTATGGTAGACGAAAATTGGGGAGATGATTCTAAACCAAGGTGGACGAAAGCCCCAAATGCCGCTGAAAGTGCCCACGCAACAGCAGAAGCTCTAGCGTGGTTTGATCAGCTTTTAGAAGGGGCAACTGGCGAAATAGTCGGGGCCATGGAAGACGGTGATCTAGTTTCAAAAGATAACGGCCTCTCTGGAGATGAGATCCCTGGGCTTTTAAGTGCTAATCCCGAAAGTGCAGTTTTTGACCATCAGTTAGTTGAAGTTGAAGGCCTGGCTGGCGTAGGTTCTCAAATGGAACCTACGGGCCCGATGACAACTCATTATTTGGGGCAAGAAGCAGTTTGCCGAAGAAAAGAATATAATGATGTTGCCGGTATTTATTATGTTTATGTTGGCGACGAAGCATTTGATGACAAAGAAGTTACCAGAAGTGATTATGAAAAATTTGTGGCAGCAGTTCAGGCAAAATATCAAGCCGAGCAGGAACATTTAGCAACCATTGATCCACGATTATTGGGAGAGTTAAGAAGCAAAGTAACAGCCTTTATCGACAACTTCTAAACAGCCGAGTAGAATACGGATATTATGTTTTAACCAAATTTCCCATGCCTTGTTGTTGTAGTTCGCCTGGTCCATGTAAATGGTGGCAAAAAATTGTTTCTCTGTTAGTGGTCGCTTCCATATTAGTTATGGCCGGTTTTTATTTGTTTTCGCCAAAAGAAGTCTCTGAAGAAGTTACAACAATTGAAGAGCCACTCAAGGAGTTAGTAGAGGTTAACCCAGTCGACCCAATTAGAATTAATTCTACCGAAATCCCAGCTTTTGGGACTATTGATCAAAAGGAATTTAATTACACGGTAGAACAGCTAACAGCCATGGCTGTTGAATGCGGTACCGAACACGAAGAAGGGTATTTTGAAGAGCTAGTCGCCACTTATGAAGGGGTCAATAAAGTTGTTTATAATTTTGCTTATGGGAAAGAGTCGCAAGATAGTGGGATGTATCACCTAATCGCCATCCCTAACCTAATGGATTACGAAACCTTAGACGAATTTAATGCTGACTTTGGTCAATGTTACGCCGCTGGTGACGCTTATCCTAAAATGCTAAATCAAGACTGGCTAGTTTTTGTAGGTTCTTGTGGTAGTGGTTTTGATGATGGCTCAGGCTTGCCACACGGGTGCCAAGAAATAAAGGACGTAGTGGATCCTAGTCTAGAGCTTCAATAGGCAAGGTATTTAAAACATCTCCCTTTTCTAGCCACCCACGCCGCGCCGTAGTAACCCCAAACCGCATCAACCCAAGTTGATCTATACTGTGCGCATCAGTGTTAATAACAAACTTAACGCCATGCTCCTTGGCAATGCGAATGTTAGTAGCGCTTAAATCCAGCCTCATATTAGAATTGATTTCAAGAGCCACGTTGTTTTTTGCTGCTGCTCGCGCCACTGCTGCAATATCTAATTCATAAGGTTCACGTCGGTTTACAATTTGACCAGTTGGATGCCCCAAAACATGCACATAAGGATTCGAAATTGCCTTAATAAGGCGAGCGGTTTGTTCGGCCGAAGACAAAGTAAATTTAGAGTGCACCGAAGCCGTTATCCAATCCAGTTGCGCCAAAATTTCATCCGGAAAATCAAGTGATCCGTCTGTCAGAATATCTACCTCTGCGCCTTTAAAAACTTTAAATCCGCGCAGTCTTTTATTGAGAGCCTCCACTTGTTTAATCTGATCTTTAATTCGCCCTAAATCCAATCCGTTAGCAATGCGCGCCGAAGTTGAATGGTCTGATACACATAAATATTCATAGCCTAGTTTTTGGGCCGCTGCCACCATCTCTTCGAGTGTATTGCGCCCATCACTCCAGTTGGTGTGTAAATGAAGATCCCCACGAATGTCAGCTAGCTCCACTGATTTTGGCAATTTTCCGTCAAATCCAGCCTGAACCTCTCCCTGATCCTCGCGTAGTTCTGGAATGATGTAGGGGAGTCCCAAAACTTTAAAGATCTCCTTTTCAGTTTTCCCAGCAATCGATTTTTCTCCTTTAAAAACTCCGTATTCATTAATTTTTAATCCTTTTTTAATGGCTAATTTACGAGTGGCAATGTTGTGGTTTTTAGATCCCGTAAAATAGTAGAGTGCCGCCCCAAAACTCTTTTCATCAACAACTCGTAAGTCCACTTGAACACCACCCTCCAAAATCACACTGGCCTTAGTTTCGCCCTGCGCCAACACTAAACTTACGTCCTGATGCGCTAAAAAATGACGAATAATCTGGTTGTGATCTTTTCCAGTGGCCAAAATATCAATATCACCAACAGTTTCACGCCCTCGACGTAAACTTCCTGCATATTCTGCCCGCGAAACCTTCGAGCAATCCTTCATGTAGCCAATTAAAAATTCTGCCAAAAAAGTGGCGGTTATCAGATGAGAACGCGCCACATGCTTTTCGTGTTCTTGGATAGCTTTCAGAATATCAGCCTGACTCTTTTCACCCATTCTCTCGAGGTCAGCGAGCACGCCTTTTTCGGCCGCAGTTTTTAGTTTTCCAATGTTATCAATGCCCAGTTCATCGTAGAACTTTTTGATTTTTTTAGGACCGAGCCCGCGAATTGTTAATAACTCGAGTAAACCTTTATCAAATTCTGCTAGCAATCTTTCATGAGTTCCGCATTTTCCCGTGTTCAAAATTTCCGCAATCTTCTCCGCCAACGCCTTTCCAATTCCAGGGATTCCCTCCAGCTCACCATTATCATAAATTTTTCGAATATCTTTACTTAAATTAAGCAGAGTTTGTGCTGCCCGATGATAAGAAAGATAGCGAAATCGATTCTCGCCCTTAAGCTCTAGAATATCTCCTATCTCCTGAAATATTTGTGCTACCCGTTGATTTTCCATGCCTTAATTGTACTCATTCTTCCAAAAAAACATAGACAAATCTGCCCAAATCGATAGAATACATACGAATTCATTACTGGGGCGTCGCCAAGTGGTAAGGCACATGGTTTTGGTCCATGCATTCCGGGGTTCGAATCCCTGCGCCCCAGCCATTACTGGCATGTTTACAGGTCTATGACCCACATTCCAAGGAGAAGGGGATTCCGGAAGGAATCGCCTTTTTTCGTTGAGCGGCTTCTGGTGGCAGTCGGAAAGGATACTAGACCCGCGATGGTGGGGAGGAGGGGCGTGAGGGGAAATATAGGATACGCGTTTTTATCGCGTAGAAAGCAGCTTTAACGTAAGGGTTCTAATGAACTCGATTACTTAACAAAGTCGACAAAAAGTCCAAAAAACGAATGCACTACGCATAATTACTACTTTCCCACCACCTTCCTGGAAGCTTAGAATCTATATAGTTCATAGTTTTCGTGTCTTGACCGGCCAAACTAAGCAAAAAATCAATATCTTCCTGAGAAGCATTGAAATACTTTTTATATATCTTCTCTGAAAATTTTCTGAACTCTGCATGTACAATGTAACCATCCACTGTTATCTGAGTTTTTTCTAATCTGTCTCTAAAGGCTAATAATTTAGCCTTATCTACTTCATCCCATCTTTGGAATTCACTAAAAGAATGTTCTAACAACAGACCCAAAGGTCTAGGAATTCTTTTGTCCAAGACCTTAAGTTTTTTCCACGTATGTATAGCAGATTCAGGGAAACCTAAAATAAAACCTTCAACCTCTTGATCTTTCTTTGATTTCTCCAAGATTACGCCAATGGAGTCAGTCCGAATACCCAATGTTTCAGCAAAATCACTTTCAGCCTTTATTCTGGCAATGATTTTTCTCTGAGAATAAAGACAAGAAGAGCCATACAGGTGTTTTTTAATCTTGGCATCTGGATATATTTTCTTTGACTCTAAGAGAATCTCATTCATTGCCTCTTGCTCAACCTTAGAAACATAACAAGCAGGCTTGGGAGAGATCAAAAAACCAAACAATGGTGTAAAATCACCACTTGAACCCTCTGGGACCTGGCCTAATAGATTAAGCACTATTTCTTTTTCTTTATTATGTCCAATCCCACTTGCATCTATGGATCGTGCCCATTTTATAGCTTCGCTAGTGAACATATGTTTTGACATGCAATAAGTGTAGAAAATAATTTAAAAAAGGTGCCCTTTCAAAATATTAGCACCTAGACACATTAGCAATGGGAAAAACTCATCCACTCTCCCTATGACCCACATTCGAAGGAGAAGGGGTTTCTAAAAGAATTGTTTTTTTGTTGAGCGGCTTTTGGTGGGAGTTGGGAATGGCACTAAACCCGCGGGGTGTGAAGGATGGGAATGGTGTATAATTCAAATATGATTGATTTTATAAAAGAATGGCAGACCTTAATAGGTGCAGCAATTGGGGCTTCAATGCCTGTTTTATTTTGGTTTTTTGTTGAATGGAGAAGACGAAAAAGAGAGAGAATAGAAGGCCTGTATTACTTAGAAAGAATATTGGTGAATAGTATAAATAGCCTAATAGATACTCAAAGTACGGTTGTAGATTTTTTGGAAGGAAACATTGAAAAAACAATTGAAAATATTCAAGAAAATATGAGAAATCATGCTCATTCAGTAGATTTCACCTTTTTCCCATTATTTGAAGCTAGGCTTATTGACGAGAATCTTCTAAAGATTAAAACAGGAAGTGGTTACATTGATAACAAAATTGCTGATGTATTTCGCTTTTCAAAGGATTTTTTTTGGATTATGGAGGATGTTAGGAGACAGTTTGAAAATTCTACTAAAATTCAATATGAAATAGCTCTTACCAATGTGAATCCTACTGATGTGCAGGGGGAGCAATATATAAGGAATTTGAAATCTTTTAAGGAGTTTGTTGAAAGAGATGTTTTGAATAAAAATATTAAAAATTATATAAAAGTTCTAATGGAAGCTAGGATTGCTGTGATTAAATTAAGGAAAATTGGTTTGTTAAGATGGAAGATTCGATTTTCCAAGTTTTGGATTTTAATAAAAAAAATCAAAAAATCAGATAGAGCTTTCTACGATGTTATAGAAGAGTTCTTTGAGGATAAAGTTAGCGAAGAGTTAAAAGAATTAGATCTCAAGAGTTGAGACCAACCTCCCCACTCCTCAACCACAATTGTCCCTCCAGACATTTCAGGAATTGTCTTTTTTCTAGGCTAGTCCCATTTTTTAGAATATAACCTATGTATTCGGTGGGACTGATTTGTTTGGCGTTCTCGCCGATTGTCATTCGTTGCATCTCGTTAAATTTTTCTACCTCTCGGGTTACTTTTTTATGGATTTGTAAGTCTTTGTTTTTAAATTGGTCGATTAGGCTGGCAATTGATTCAACTAGTTTGTCTTCGCGAATGTATTTTTCGTCGCAACGTTTATTCCCACCGTATTTAGTACATTTGTAGTAGATGTATTCTTTTCCGTGGCGGTTTGTGTGAGTTTCGCCGCAGACTCCGGATTGGCAAGCGCCGCATTTGAATAAGCGGCTGAAATAAAAGTTGTTGCTTCCCCATTTCTTTTTTTCAAAAGTTTTAAGCATGCTATTAGCTTTTTCCCATTGTTCTTTTGTAATAATCGGTTCGTGAACTCCTTGATAAACAACCCCACTCCCAACCGGGTATTCAAATTCACCAAAGTAAAAGGTGTCTTTATAAATACGGTATGTCATGCTGAGAGAAAGGTTTTTACCGCTTCTAGTCCTGAATCCTTCTCCGGTTAAAAAATCATTTGTTTGGCGGCCACTGAATCCGTGTTCGGTTACGTAATTAAACATTTTTTTAATAAATGGCGCGCGTTCCGGGTCAAGAAGAATGGTGCTCCCTTTGGAGTAATCTTCGGGATCTCGGTAGAGCTTGTAACCTAGTGGTGGCATCCCAGGGCGCTTGCCTCGTTCACATTTGGCGCGTAAGCCACGTTTAACGTTTTTACCTCTATTATCATTCTCTAGCTTGGCTTGGCTGCACAGGATCATTAGAAGGAATTTTTCGTTGGGGGTGTTTGTGAAATTTTGGCCATGAGTTCGAATTTGAAGAAGCTTGCCTCCGTCCATCCGATCAACCAGTGAACCTAAGTCTCCAGCATTGCGACTTAAACGGTCGGGAGCCCAGGTTAGAATTGCATTAAACTTTCCCTCATCAATATCCTTGAGGAGTTTGTTGAATTCCTGGCGCGCTCCAGTCGCCTTGGCACTTTTGCTTTCTTCGCGGATTTCGGTGACGTTAAGTTTGTCTCGTTCAGCAATATCGAGCATTTCTTTGATTTGAGAATCGATGCTCATGGCTTGCCGTTCGTCTGACTCAGAGGACTTACGCGCATACAGGCAATACTTAATAGGGATATTTTCGGTATCCATCACAAGATGTGGGTTAAAGGTTTTGTTACCCACATAGATGACAGATAGACCCGGGATAGCTAGAGGATTCTTTTAAATTTCGTTGAAAAAGTAATAAGAGCTATAATGGATTAAAATTTACTTTAATTATAATTATGAGTGATTCTGATTTAACTTTCATCACAAATGAGAAAGACAAGAGTTTGCTAGAGCGTTTTAGAGTCCTTATAAAGGATTGTGATTATTTTGATGCCTTAGTTGGCTATTTTTTTATTAGTGGTTTTTATCAGCTTTATCCGTCTCTTGAGGATACAGATAAGGTTCGGATTTTGATTGGATTAGAAACTGATAAAAGAACTTATGATCTTTTAGAAAAGGCTAAAAAACAGCAAGAATTACCTTTAAACACACACGCTGAGACAAAAAAACAAATGCCAGAGCAAATTTTGAAGGAATTTGAAGTGTCGGAAGATACGTCAAAAATTGAGGAAGGCGTGCGTAAATTCATTGAATGGATTCGTAATGGGAAATTAGAGATAAAAGCTTATCCTACTGATAAAATCCACGCAAAATTGTATGTGATGACTTTTAAGGAAGGAGATAGAGACAAGGGGCGTGTCATTACCGGTTCTAGTAATTTTTCTCAATCGGGACTAATGGATAATCTGGAATTTAATGTTGAGCTTAAGAATCCATCTGATTATGATTTTGCTTTAAATCAATTTAATTCCCTTTGGGAAAATGCAGTTGATGTTTCAGAAATTTACGTTAATACAATTGAGAAAAAATCTCCGTATGCAGAATTTACTCCTTACGAACTGTACCTGAAATTTTTGTATGAGTATTTCAAAAGAGAGCTTGCAGTAGGGCAAGAGGTTAACCTTTATAAACCCCAAGGATTTAAAACTTTAGAATATCAAAGTGATGCTGTTTCAAATGCTAAAAGGATTTTAGAAGAATATGGAGGGGTTTTCTTATCTGATGTTGTTGGTCTTGGGAAAACTTATATGGCTTCTATGCTTGCACAACATATAGATGGCCGTAATTTAGTGCTGGCTCCGCCGGCCCTGTTGGATCGAAGTAATCCAGGTTCCTGGCCAAATGTTTTCGAAGATTTTCAAATTAGGCAGTCTCGATTTGAATCTATAGGAAAATTGGACCAACTGCTTAAAACAGATCTTAGTAAATATAAGAACGTATTTATTGATGAAGCTCATCGTTTTAGAACGGAAACAACGGCAAGTTACGAAAAGTTAGCACGAATTTGTCGTGGAAAAAGAGTAATACTTGTAACGGCAACTCCTTTAAACAACAGTCCAAAAGATATTCTCTCTCAGATTAAACTTTTCCAGAAAGGTAAAAAAAGCACAATCCCCAATATGCCTGATATAGAGAGCTTCTTTAGCCGGCTTGATGGGAAAATTAGAAAATTAGATAGAAAGGAGGACAGAGATGAATATTTGGAGTCCGTTAAAATGAATTCTAAAGAAATAAGAGAGAAGGTGCTTAAGTATTTGATGATTAGGAGAACGCGTACTGAGATCAGTAAATACTATAAAGATGATTTGGCGGCACAAAAATTAAAATTTCCTAAAGTGGAAAACCCTAAACCTTTTTATTATAAGTTTAATGAATATGAAAATGAGGTCTTCACAAAAACTTTGCAACTCTTTAATAACGAATTTAAGTATACTCGTTATACTCCAATGCTTTACCACAAGGGAGGAGTCAGCCATTCAGAGGAGTTAGGTCAAAGAAATATGGGGAAGTTTATGAAAATCCTTTTAATAAAAAGATTGGAAAGTAGCTTTTATGCATTTAAGCAAAGTATTGATAGGTTTATTTGGTCGTATGAGTCTTTTATTAATGAGTTCGAAGAAGGGAATGTTTATATGAGTAAAAAGCATTCAAATAAGATTTTTGAGTTTTTAGAAAATGAAGATGATGTAGCAATTCAAAAATTAATTGATGATGATAAGGCAGAGAGGCATGAGTCTAAAGAATTTAGCCCAGAATTTGAGGTGGATTTGCATAATGATTTAGCTGTTTTAAAAGAGGTGAAAGCAATGTGGGATCAAGTAACAAGAGATCCAAAACTTACATCTTTAAAAGAGAGATTGGAGTCTTCTCCAAAGCTTAGAGATAAGCGATTAATTATTTTTACCGAATCAAAAGAGACAGCAGAATACCTTGAGGCAAAATTGAAGGACGCTGGTAAGTCAGTCATTGTATATACTGGTTCATCTGGTAGTGCTGTTAGAGAAAAAGTAATTGAAAATTTTGATGCGAATGTTAGGCATCCAAAGGATGATTACCAAATTCTTATTGCTACAGAAACATTATCTGAGGGTGTGAATTTGCACAGATCAAATGTGGTGATTAATTATGATATCCCGTGGAACCCAACACGAATGATTCAACGAGTTGGTCGTATTAATAGAGTAGATACTAAATTTGATGAGATTTTTACTTATAATTTTTTCCCGACAGATGAATCTAATGATGAAATTAAGCTAAAAGAAGCTGCTGAATTGAAAATTGGAGCTTTTATTGAAATGTTGGGGAATGATGCAAGGCTTCTTACAGAAGGAGAGGAGGTGAAATCACATGATTTGTTTAAGCAGTTAAATTCAAAAAATACAATTACTGGAGAAGACGAAGATCAGCAGAGTGAGCTTGAATATTTAAATGAAATAAAGGCCATCCGAGAGAATGATTTGGATTTATACGAAAAAATAAAGAGACTCCCAAAGAAGGCCAGATCTTCAAAAAATGTTAAAATCAGAAAATCAAATTCTGTTTTAAGTTATGTCAGAAAAGGTAAGTTAGAGAAGTTTTTTATTTCCTCTGCTTGTGATCAAGCAGAGGAGCTTGATTTTTTTGAAGCAGTTAGCTTTTTTAAAGCGAAAGAAGATGAGAAGCATCAAAGTGTGGGTAAAGATTTCTATGAGATGCTTGAAAGAAATAAGGAGGCTTTTATTTTATCTACGGCTGATGTAGGAGAGGAGAAAGGGGTTTCCAAGGGGCGTGATGCGAGAGTTAGTGTTTTAAAGACATTAAAGGCTATTAAGAACTTTCAAGGATTTACAGAGGATGATGATGAGTATTTAAAAGAAGTTATGCGATTAGTGGAAGAAAGTGCGTTACCTAAACAAACATTTAAAACACTTTCTCAAAATTTGAGTAAGGAAGATAACCCAATGAAAATATTAGGATTATTAAAACTTAATATTCCGGAAGAATTTTTCTTGGAAACTGTCGGTGAAAGTGCCGCATCAACAAGTGGACCCAGAGAAGTTATTCTTTCTGAATATTTAGTGACAAAACTATAAGTGGATTCTAAACAAGCCAAAAATTTAATTCGAGAAACCTTTAATCGGTCTTTTGACAAGAATTTATTTATTAGATTTGTGAAAGAGCTTTTAAATGAAATAGACGAAAGCAAAGCTAAAGTATGGCCTAAGCAATATGTTAAGCATGCTTTTCATGAAGGGGTTCAGTATTATGAAAGAATTGGAACCTATATAGCTCCAGAAGGAGAAAAAATAGATATTTTAATTGTTTATCTTGAAAAAGAAACAACACTTGAAAGGGCGCGTACACTTCAGAGGAATTTTGCGGCCCATCATTTAAAAACTAGAGCGGAAAAAGATGCTGGATTGGTTGCGTTTGTTTCACCAAATAACGATGATTGGCGCTTTTCATTGGTTAAAATGGAGTATAACCTTGAAAGAGCAGGGAAGGACAAAGTAAAAGTTAAGGAAGAACTAACGCCATCGAAGAGATTTTCTTTTATTGTTGGTAAAAATGAGAATAGCCATACCGCCCAAAAGCAATTATTGCCAATTCTTGAGGAGGATAAACATAACCCTACTTTAAAAGAGATTGAAAAGTCTTTTAGTATAGAAATAGTGACAAAGGATTTTTTTAATAAATATAAAGATCTTTTTTTGAGCTTCACAGAAGAACTTGAGAAGATTATTGAGAAAGATAGTAAGATTAAAAAGGATTTTGAAATTAAAGGAATCAATACAGCAGATTTTGGCAAAAAGCTTTTTGGGCAAATAGTTTTTTTATATTTTTTGCAACGAAAAGGTTGGTTGGGGGTGGATAAGGAAAAAGAGTGGGGAGAGGGATCTAAGAATTTTTTGAGAGCACTTTTCGATAAAAAATATTGCGAATACGATAATTTTTTTAATGAAGTTTTAGAACCATTTTTTTACGAAGCATTAGCAACAGATCGGGACAATGCTTATTATGATAAATTTAATTGCAAAATCCCATTTTTAAATGGAGGCCTTTTTGAGCCTTTGCAAAGTTATGATTGGGTGAATACTGATATCATTATTCCTAATGATCTTTTTTCCAATGATTATAAGACAAAAGAAGGCGATCTAGGTTCCGGGATTTTGGATTTTTTTGATCGCTATAACTTTACAATAAAAGAAGATGAACCATTGGAAAAAGAAGTAGCTATTGATCCGGAAATGTTGGGGAAAGTTTTTGAGAATTTGCTTGAAATTAAAGATAGAAAATCTAAGGGAGCTTTTTACACTCCTCGTGAAATTGTTCATTATATGTGTCAAGAAAGTTTAATTAATCATTTAACGACTGAACTTGAGGAAAAAGTACCGAAAGAAGATCTTGAAATTTTTATTCATCTTGGGGATTTTGCCGTTGAGCACGATATGGCGAAGATTCAAGGAGTTATTAAAGATGATGGGAAATATAAACTACCAAAATTAATTCATGAACACGCTGAACTTATTGATCAAAAATTAGCCAATATAACTGTTTGCGACCCTGCCATTGGTTCGGGGGCATTCCTTGTAGGAATGATGAATGAAATTGTGCGTGCAAGAGGTTCTTTAAATGCTACTAGAATTTTTGAAAAACTTAAAGTAAAGAGAACTCCTTATTATTTTAAACGTCACGCTATCGAAAATTCACTTTATGGTGTGGATGTTGATTCGGGCGCGGTTGAAATTGCTAAGCTTAGACTTTGGCTTTCTTTGGTGGTGGACGAAGATGAAATGACAGACATTAAACCACTTCCTAATTTGGATTATAAAATTATGCAAGGAAATAGTCTTTTAGAGGAATATGAGGGGATAAAGCTTTTTGATGAATCGTTGATTTTAGATACGGAGAAATTAAAAAAGGAGCGCCTTGCAAAAATTAATAGTAGGAAAAGTTTGCTTCAACAGGAGTATTTTAAACTTCATTCAGATGGCAAGCTTACAAAGAATAAAAAAACAGAAGTTGAAAAAGAAATGAAAGCGCTTTCTAGGGAAGAAGCTGGATTAAATAAAGTGCAAATAGAACAAAATGGTTCTTTATTTGAAAAAGTTGGTAAATCAATGGAAAAAGCTCAAGAACTTAATCGTCTTCATAAAGAGTTTTTTAATGTTGCTCAAAAAAGTCGTAAAAGTGAAATAAAGAAAAAAATTGACATGTTTGAATGGGAATTGATTGAGGAAACGTTAAAAGAGCAGGGCAAGGAAAAGGAATTGCCTAAATTAGAGGGAATGAAGTTAAGAAATGATAAGCCTTTCTTCTTGTGGAAATTACATTTTGCGGAAGTGTTCCAAGGAAAAGGGGGGTTTGATGTGGTTATCGCTAATCCTCCATATGTTAGTTTAGAAAAGATTTCTGATCATAAGAGCTCATATAAAGAAATTTATCAAGTAGCATCTGCTCGCGGAGATCTTTACTGTTTGTTTTATGAATTGGGAGTAAAAATATCTAAGCCAAACAGTGGTTTAATTACTTATATATCAAGTAATAAATGGATGCATTGTGGATACGGAGAGGTATTACGAAGATTTTTTGTTGCTAAAAATCCTTTAAAATTATTAAATTTTGGTGGCTTTAAAATGTTTGAAAATGCGACCGTAGATACAAATATTTTAATTTTAGAAAATTGTACGAATTTAAATGCTTTAGAAGCGTGCCATTTCAAGAATGATTATGAGCCAGGAAAGGATCTTTTAAATTATTTTTTGGAAAATAGAGTACATCTTAAAAATATTAATTCAAATATATGGTTTATAGGGAGTGAAAAGGAATTGTTACTTAAAAGTAAAATTGAGAAACTTGGTAAGCCCCTTAAGGAATGGAATGTGAAGATAAATTTTGGGATAAAAACTGGCTTTAATGAAGCTTTTATTATAGATAGAAAAAAACGTAATGAATTAATTAAGGAAGATTTTAAAAGTGCTAAAATTATTAGGCCTATTCTGCGTGGCCGTGATATTAAGCGCTATGGTCACGGATGGGAAGATCAGTATATTATTATCACGAAATTTGGGAGTTATGAAACTTTGCATTATGAATATCCTGCTATCTATAAACATTTAAAGAAATATGAAAATAAACTAAAAAATCGTGGACAGTGCAAATATTCCCGAGCAGGTAAAAATCAAACAAAAGCAGATTATGATGGGCAACACCATTGGTTAGAGCTAGATAATAATCCTGGTAGTGAATATATTGAATCGTTTGAAAAAGAAAAAATAGTGTGGAAGAGAATAGGTTCAATTATTCGTTTTTTGTTTGATGAAGAGGGGTTTTTATGTCAAGACAGTACTTGTATAATGACGGGAGAGAAAGTTAAATATTTAACAGCTATTTTAAATAGTAAAGTTGGTTGTTATTTGTTGCAAAATTCTCCAAGGACAGGAACTGGTGATTTGATTTTAAGTGTGCAAGCGTTAAATCCGATAATAGTTCCTGAAGTTATTCCTGTTTGCCGAGAATTAGTTTCGCAAATAGAATCACTTGTTGATTGTATTCTTGATAGTAAGAAAAAGGATCCTAAAATTGATACTTTAGAATTCGAGAGAGAAATTGATAATTTAGTTTATAAGCTTTATCATTTAACGCCAGAAGAAATTCAAATAATAGAAAGTAATTTACAGTGATGGCCTCTTATCACGATTAATTAAACAAATAATTTATGTCCCAATACTACAAAATACCACGCCAAGTAGACTGGAATTTCGGAGGTAAACGGTGGAAGCTCTCACGTTCCAAAATAGATTTATTTTTGAGATGCCCTAAGTGTTTTTATATCGATAATAAACTCGGGATTAAGCAGCCACCGGGATTCCCTTTTAATTTAAATTCAGCTGTTGATGCTCTTTTAAAAAAGGAATTTGATATCCATAGAGTCGCAGACACTCAACATCCACTTATTGAAAAATACGGTGTGGATGCACGGCCAGTTGCCCACGATGACTTAGACGAGTGGCGCGAAAATTTTAAAGGAGTTCAATATGTGCACGAACCTACAGGGATGACGGTTACCGGCGCAATTGATGATCTTTGGATAAATTCTAAGAACGAGTACATCGTTGTAGATTACAAAGCTACGAGTAAAAATGATGAGATAACTGTATTAGATCAAGACTGGCAAGATGGCTATAAACGTCAAATGGAGGTGTACCAGTGGTTGTTACGTCAAAATGGCTACAAAGTCTCTAATACGGGCTATTTTGTTTATTGTAACGGAGATAGGGATAAAGAAGCGTTTGATGCAAAACTTGAATTTGATATTACTCTTATTGCTCACGAAGGAAATGATGAATGGGTAGAGCAGGCGATTTTGGGTGCTCATAAATGTTTAATGTCCGATCAGATACCTGAGTCAGGTGATGATTGTGACTTTTGTACGTATCGGAAGGCGATGGCAAAAGTAGAGTTGTAATTCATTTGCTAGTTTTAATATTTATCAAGCTAATAGATTGATGAAAGGCTTCACTTTCTGGTTGTTTAAGCTATAATCCAGACGTCGCTTAACACAATTAGATTTCTGCGAGGATATTGCTCGTTTTCCCCCGAATTGGGTGGAGGCGGGCACCTAGCCAATTCGGCTATTCCTCGCGGAGTAAATGTGTTGGGCGACCTAGGTGCCCACTTTTGTTATTTTCTAATCTAAGAAATTATGGCTACCAAAGACTGTCCAAAATGTTCGGAACAAATTCAAGATTCTGCTAAGAAGTGCAAACATTGTCAGGCCGACCTTCGAAGTTGGTTTGTTCGTCACAAGATTATGACAGCCATCTTAATTCTAATTGCTTTAGGAGTATTTGGGTCTATTAATAATGACTCGAAGGTTTCTGATTCATTAGATACTCAACAAGTTTCTTCTGTAGAACAACAAGAAGAGGCTATAGTTATTTCTGCACGTGATCTTTATGACGAATATGACGCTAATGAAATTTTAGCTGACGAACTTTATGATGGGAAAATTCTAGAAGTTTCCGGCACAGTTAGTTCTATTGGGAAGGATATCCTTGATGATATGTATGTTGCCTTAAAAACTAATAATGTAATTGGCTCTGTTCAATGTATGTTAGAGGATTCAGAGCTAACTAAAGCAACATCGTTAGTAGAAGGGCAAAGTATTACAGTGAGAGGTAAGAACACAGGAAAGTTAATGAATGTTCTTCTTCGGGGCTGTACTATTCAGTAGTAGGTTAGTTAAAACTGCTTCCCCCAAATATTCCCAAGTCCTCTCCAAGGACCATTATTGAATTTCCCTGGAGTCCTATCACAAGTGGGTAATCTTACCCCAGATCCTTTTTGTCTGGTTATTTCCAATATTAGCATCGCAAAGGCGTCCGCTAAGTCATCGTGTCTTTCCATACCAAAATTCACAAGTTGTTGAGTTAATTTTTCTGCACCCTTTTTAGGGAATAAGACTTGGCCATTTTGAACAAAATAACTAGCAGCAGAAAGCCTGGCTCGCTTATCTTGTCCTCCTGGTTTAAACGCTTTTACATTCACTCGTTTGGCTTTTAATTGTTCAATTAGCGATCTTTGATAGGCAACATCTTCTACAATTATTTGTGGTTTTCTTTGGCCTTCAGTTGTTAGCTGTGATGATAAAAGGAGTGCCTGCGAAACTGTTTTAAGAAAAGTAAGCCGCTTACAAACAGGGTTGGGTAAAATGTAAATAACCACATCGTCCCCATAGCCATACACATGCGCCGCTACCATGGCCGTATAGTCAGCCCCATCCCTTTCAGAAATAGCCGGATCGATTGCAAAAGCTGTAAAACGGTAATTAGAGGATTTGTTTTTTTTAGGAGTTTGTGAATAATACTTAATCCATTCTCGATGAATTACTTTCTCATTATCATCAACGATGTTAAGTAAATATTCACGATGCCAAGCCTTAATGCTTCCTACTCGCTTTTTATCAGCTTCGATAGCTTTTTTATCAGGATACTTGCCGGGCCAAATACAATGCCCTTTTTCATTTAGAAGGGGATATTCGCGGAAAACACCATGAAGCTCCCCATCCTTAATTAAGTGCTTTATACGCATCAGTAAGGAGTCTTCGTGAAGAAGGTTGCCAATTAGAATAAGTCGAGTTTTTCTGTCACCAGCGGGGATTACTTCACTTGTGAGCCATTGAAAAGTTTTATCTCGGCTTTCACGCGTTTTAACCGAAGCAAGATCTTCCAAGTCATCTCCGATAATTAAATCCGGGCGATACGCTTGGTGGCGGATTCCTCGGATACTTTGTTCACTGGAGGCGGCGGTGATTCGGGCTCCATATTTAGGCAATACAAGTGAATAAGCATGCCATTCGTCTTCTTGCTCCTCAAAGGGACCTAAGTCATCTTTGAGTAATTTATTGCTTTCAAGCTCATCCTTGAGGTTTTTAAGATGTTGTCTGGCTTGTTGCTGTGTTTGACCGAGGATAAGAACGAACTTTTTTTGCTGTTTTCCAAGAATGGACCAAATAGGGTAGGACATATTAACAATTGTAGACTTTGCGGAGCCTCGAAAAGCAACCACTCCAAGGGTTTGAATA
Source organism: Candidatus Peregrinibacteria bacterium (assembly GCA_018659585.1). Taxonomy (GTDB): domain Bacteria; phylum Patescibacteriota; class Gracilibacteria; order UBA1369; family UBA12473; genus JABJMC01. Next base: position 27,924 of record JABJMC010000005.1, on the reverse strand, counting down.
TTTTCGTCTTCAGTTAGTTTAAAAATTTCTTTCTGGAAATCTGCTGTTTCGTACCTTACGTAGTGACCAAAATAGATGTGGAAAAAGTAGAAGTGACTTTCTTGAGTCAAATTTCGTCTTAGTTTCTGATTTTTGATAATTTCAGGAAGATTATTCATTAGTAGGTTGGGTTAATGCGGCTAAACTTAGGGCTTGTCGAATAACTTTTTCTTGTTCTGGAGTGAGTTTTTCACCGGCTGTCTTAACTTCACCAGAAAGTTCCACGCGCGTGGTGTAATCCGCGTGATGATGTTTGAGCCAAAAGATAATGGCGGTCATGTTTTGTTCTCTAATGCCACTTATAAGTTGCGATTCTGCCATGTCGTTGATGAGTAACTTGCCATTGAGCAGGGCTTTGTCGGTGGCGTTACGGAATTTTTTACTCGCTTTTCGCCATCGGTAGTAGGTGGAGCGTCCAACTCCAACCTTTTCACAGGCAACTTGAACAATGGGAGCTTTATTAAGTTGCTCAATTAAAAGTGCTTTTTGACTGTTTTGCCTGGTGGTGATGGTTTTCTGAGGATCTTTCATAAGGATGTGGTTAGTTTATTAAAACGATCGATTATTACTTGGCAGTACTTTTCATCTTTCTCGATCATCAAGCAGCGGCGCTTAGTCTGCTCACAAGCGATTAGAGTTGAGCCGCTGCCGCCAAAAGGGTCATAAACAAAATCTCCAATATTGGAGCTGTTTAGGATTAACCGTCGAAGTAACCCCACAGGCTTCATTGTGGGATGAAGGTTATTCTTTTTTGTCCGCGGATAAACGATAACGCTATGATCTTTCCCTTTTTTGAATTCATGAGCGCCAGTCCAACCATAAGCAATGAGCTCGTGTTGGGGGAGATAGTCCAGCCTTCCGATTACCGAGCTAGTCTTTGCCCAGATGAGTAACTGAGATAAACGAAAGCCGGCTGCGATCATCCCTTCGCGTAAAGCGAAAATCATCCGGTCGGAATTAAAGATATAAAGAGAGTTCTTGGCGGTCATGCTTGGCTTAACTAGCGCCAACCAATCTGTTGTAAAATCCCGGTATTTCGAATCACTTTGAGGTTCATCGTTTAAGATTTCTTTGTGGCCGGTAGAGCCGATGAATTCTTTGGCTTTTACATAATCCACTCCGTATGGCGGATCGGTTAAAATTAAGCTGACTTCATGCGCTTCTAACAGATTAGAAACCAATTCAGGATCAGTTGAGTCTCCACAGGCAAGAAAGTGATCTCCAAGCTGGACGATCTGACCTGTTTTAATTGAGTTTTTTGGCTTTATGGCCGGTGAGTTGTTCATAACGAGTAATGATTAAAGAACTAAAAGTTGGGCAAATTTCCATCATGTAGCAGGTGCGTTTAAGTTGTTCGCAGGCGATCAGCGTGGAACCGCTACCGCCGAACAAATCCAAAACAATGTCACCGATTTTGGTGCAGCGACGAAGAGCTTTTTCGTGGAGAGTGGGTGGTTTTTGCGTGGGATGTTGGTATTCGTTGAAGGGGAGCCTCTTAACCAGCCAGATGTTAAATAAATCTAGAATGTCATCCTGCAGACGGTTGCCCGTGCCAATTTCCTTGTTGAAAACTTCGTTAAATTTGGTGTGTTGTTCGGAAAGATAAGGATTACCGCGAACGCCGTAAATGCAAGGTTCATAGACCTTGTTGAACGCGTATTGAGGCGTGGCCATGGCGTTGTTCTTAAGCCAAAGGCAGACACGTTGGTTAGTTACGCCTAGCTCTTCGTACAGGCTTTGGATAAGGCCGATATAACGCTCGTCTGACCAACAGAAGCAATGAGTGTCCTCAGTTGATGCATCCAAGGCGTTTTGCAGGGACTTTCTTAAAAATTCTCGGTATTTTGGCGTAGATTTATTGTCTTTGACTGCGGTTCCGCCATACTTGCTCTTAGTGCCAATGCCGTGGTTATAACTGAGACCGATGTTAAACGGAGGATCCATGTATATCATTGGCACTTTCTGGCCATCCATAAGCCTCTCCACATCTTCGGGGTTGGTGGCGTCACCGCATAAGAGCTTGTGTGGCCCAAGTTGATATAGATCTCCCGGCTGCACGAATGGTTCTTTAAGGGCAGTGGCTTCTTTTTCGAGATCGAAGTCGTCATCTTCGGTTTCAAGAACATCGTTCCAAATGGATTCGAGATCAGAGTCATCAAAACCAACATCTAAAAGAATATTAGTGTCGAATTGTTTAAGAAGTTCTAGATCCCAATCTCCAGTGTTGCGGTTGAGGCGAAGATTTAGCTCTCGTTCCTTAGCTTTGTCCGGAATGTCTAAGTAGACGACGGGGACTTCTTTGTAGCCTAGTTTTTTCGCTACACTCAATCTAAAATGCCCACCAATGACAACGTTTTCGCGGCCAGAGGCTTTATTCACAAGGATTGCGTCTACAAAGCCGAACCTTTTGATACTCTCCGTGAGGTCATCGATGGCCTTTTGACTCCACGTACGGGGGTTGTAGGGGGCGGGGTTAAGGGATTTGATGGGGACTTGTAAAATCTTTAGGGCTTGTTCCATGATTAATGGGTTAGAAATGAATTTGCGTACGCCAAAACCGCGCTTGCAGGGCAAGCATAAAGAGTAGTGACCGTTAAATGTACGGTTATTTAAAAGTTAAAGCGGTGAATAACCTGTTAATTTTTAAAGAAAACCCTAGAAATTTTGATTGTGGAAGAAGGAGAACTAATCAGTGGTTCTTTAGAAAAATCATTAGGTAATTGAGTGTCTATCCTTTTTAGTTTTCTTTTTAGAAATTTATTAAAGTTATCAATTCCTTCTTTTACATCGTCGTTGCTATAGCCAATTTTGTTTAACTCAGAGAGTTTGAATTCATGACGGTTACGGTTTTCGTCAAAGGCAAGTCTGAATATGTCGTGTGGAAGCTTTTTGGGCGTTAAGGACTGTATGGGGGAGTTTTTATAATGCAATTCACATTTTTCGAGGTTTACTCGAATTAAGGCCTGTGGCGTTTTTTTGCTAATTACCAAATTTAAGTCTTCAATCGCGTTAAGTTTTACAAATTGGCAAAAAAGATTTTGAAGTTGGGAGACACGAAGCTTGGTTTCCTGAGAATAATCCTTTAAGTTTTGAAATCCGTGAACTAGTATCCTCTCCCGACCTCGACGAATGAATTCAAATTCTTTTGTCCCAGTAAATTTGAGTTTATTTTGTGAACTCGTAGTCATAATTTTGATAAATTGCTCAATCCAATACATAGCGGGATTTTCAGTTCTAAGTTTTTTTTGAATACCCAGCGATTTAAGCAATGGTGTTTCAAGGTAAGCGCATAAGGTATTGAAATAGTCACGAACCAAGAGATTAAAATCCGAAAGATCGCGCGGATCATCTGTTAGATCGTCAGGGAACCGATAAGTAGTGATTAAATTTCGCTTTCCCTCAAGAATTTCGAGGGCTTCAGATTTTGTGAAATTAATTGTCATAATTCTATTTTAAAATGTAGTTCTTTCTTGACCATTCCAGTTTAGCACTTTACACTAAGGAGTGCTAAAAGTTATTTGAAATGGGGGCATAAGTAAGGTTTGTCCCAAAAGGGCGGGCAGAATTAGCAGCTAGCGTTTAGTCGCCTGGCATGTCAATTACTCATGAAGTAATTGGTAAGCATGGGCGCACTAAACCTACGCCTGTATTTATTCTTTAACCCGTCTTAGATGGCTAAAACCAAAAAAGGCAAAAAGATAGTGGAAGTTCACAAACACTATCGAAAGCTTTCAGATGGAAAGCGAGTTCTCGTTAGAGAGCATCGCCGATCCACACCTAACTAAAAGGTGAAAAATCTTATGTTCCCATTTTAGAAAATTTAATCTGTAAGACGTATGAATAATCAAGGTGAATTAAAAAAAGCTTACGTAAAATTAGCATCTTTAAAGAAACACTTGCCCTCGGGGAGAGTTGAAGAAAAGTATGCAGATATGTTTAACGCGGAATTGGATCGATTAATACAGCTGGGTTTTGATGTCGAAGAATTTAAAATTTTAGAAAGCCAAAAGGAAAGAATTATAGATGGGGGGAATTATGCCACTGGAGAGACTCATTACTCAAAGGAGAGATATGTTTCTAGGGAAATTTTGTTAATTAACTTAGACTCTGTTTTGTCATATTTTTCCATTGTAACGCCTGAGACAAAAATTGGATTTGAACTTAATTAGTTTATTCTTCCCTTTTTTATACTGCACCAAATGTCCCATTTCACCTGAGACGCTACAATTGTGTCCCAAGGCAAGTTCCGGTACGATAAATGCAGCCAAAAGGGTACTAGACCCGACTGGCCAGCCACTTTTAAAAACTCATTTATGAAAAACCTCAAATTATCTCTAACCTTAGTGTTAGTCCTATTAGTTTTAGTTGCTTGTACTCCCTCCGAACTTGCGACGGATGATTATTTAAAAACACCAAGTGAAACAAATCAAATTCTAGAAGAAGGGAGCATTTCCGACTTACAAGTTCTTGATGTGCGTACCCCAGAGGAATTCGCGGCTGGCTGCTTGGCTTCAGCCCAAAATATTGATTTCCAATCTGTCGATTTTGTTACTCAAATAGAGTTGCTAGACAAAGAAGGTTCTTACTTAATTTACTGTAGAAGCGGCCGAAGAAGTGCCGATGCCGTAACTCAAATGCGAGAGGCAGGATTTAGCAATCTCCTTGAATTAGATGGTGGAATTAGTACCTGGGAAGCAGAGGGATATGAAGTAAACCAGGATTGTGGCGATTATTTATTATAGCCATCCTAAAGCCATTCCGGTGGGGTAAGCCGGTCCTTCGTAAACCGAATCTCTCTAAGACGGCGCCTTGTTTCGGCAGCATGTTCAACATATTCCATAAATTCTTTATATCCCATTTTTAGACGTCCCAAGATTGGGGCTAAATTAACAACGAAATCCACTTTCCCATAGTTCATTCCAGGAGTCGCGCCTATATAATCACTATGCCCAGCATTCCCTCCCGAACTATAGGCAGACATAGGAACATGATCATACGCGAATCGATATCTAAACGAAAAGGATCGTAAAACACCATTAATATCTTCAAAAACTTCTATATCCATCATGCCCTTCCTTTCATAAGTTAAATCCGATTCCTTCATTGGAGTAGTTTCACGAAGAGGGGCTCTATAAATATGTGCAAGCGCATCAGTATTAGAACCATTAATTTTTCTCAGGACGTGCGTCTCAAGTTTTTGTTTTCCTCTTTTGGAAGTACGGACCAATCTCCACCCTATCTTTTTTACAATATCTTGAGGATTACCAGGGAATTCTACTAATTCTCCTTTAGCTTGAGGTAAAGGAACAGGCTGCTCCATCCTTAAAAATGGGTCATAAAAATACTCCTGCCCCTCAATCTCCAGAACAGTAGCGTAGTGAACCTGAGAAACAGCGGCTACAATCATTGCTTTTTGATCATCGGGCAACCGACGTAAAAACTCGTTAGTCAAAAAAATACATGATCCTCCACGTTCCACAGTTCCAGTACCTTCCGGGTTATGAAACATCTCAAAATCATTAAACGGCACATCAAGAAGACCTTTGGCGATTTCTGATACTGGGTGATTTGGGCTTAGCATATTGTGGTTTTTTTTGAGTCGATATTAAAGCTTATTATTTCCAATTAGTCAATAGTAATGAGTTTGTCTATTTCAACATCAATTTTGGAAGGTTTGACAGGATAGTATTTAATGAGTAAATTATTCGCACTCAAGAAATCAAAATAACTTCATAATTTGGTAAACAAAGCCCCTGATAACTACTGGGAGATGGGTCCCGCTGAAATATTATCACCTGACACTCCGGAGACACTTCGGCTACAGGGTGGTCATCCTTTTGCTGATATGTACCAAACTTCTTTGCTTGTCCATGAAGAACTCTTAGGAAATGGTGGTGGCCCAGTTTTATCAGGAGATTTTTTAAGAATTTTAGCTGATAGGTTAAATATGCTCCCCACAACTCCTTCCGTAACTTTTATGGGTGGCGGACGCCTACCTGGTGGAGTAAACGGAATTGAATATCAACACTGCTTAAATGTCGCTGGAGAAATAGCCGCCCTTTTGGGTGAAATGACAGCTAGTACTGGATCAGGGCCAGGCGCCATGGCGGCTGCACACGAAGGAACAGAACAAGCAATAAATGGTGGAGCTACAAATTTTGGTGTAACCATGGAGCCTTTAGTAAAAATAGAGATCCCTGGACCTCATAACCATCGCCTAGGAGTTGTTAAATTAATGCCCCGGCGTTTAGAATTCTTACTTAGATTGGCAATGGGGGTAGTTAATTTGCGGGGAGGAGTTGGCTCATTACAGGAAGAGGCTGTCGAAGCAGCCACTGTACTAGATGAACGTAATAAAGAAATGGATTGGCCGATTATTTTTTCTGAGCCACACACAGGCAACGACACTCCAATGATGGATCTTATGCGTCTTTTTGAGGCGATTGCTGGGCCCGAAGCTCTTTCTAGAAAGATAATTTTGCAGCAAGGAACAAACTATGAGCCCTTGTCTGTGTTAAAAAAACTAAAAGGAGATTCAAATGGTTTTTGGAACAGAGATATAGCTTTGCCAGAACAGGCTTTTAGGCCCTCTCAACTTAATCCCGCCTTTATAAAATCCATAGACTTAAGAGATCCGCGAGATGTGCCTAGTAGAACTTTTAGTGAATTGAGCCACTTAGCCTTTTATGTGGTTCAAACCTTTTTAAACCCCGAGTATGTTAGGGAAAACGGGGCAGCTCAAATAAAAATTGCCCGATCTTTGCATAGCCCTTTAGTAAAAGTGCTCCGGGGATTCTGGGAACAAGGAAGAGTGAAATCTAAATTATCCCTAGACGATGTTATAAATTTTCAGCTTGTTTAACCTTGGCTCTTTTCCGATCATGTTCTTTTAGTAGTTTTTTACGTAAGCGAACCTTCTTAGGCGTAATTTCCGCATATTCATCATCTTTTATGTATTCAATCGCCATTTCTAGAGTAACCGGAATAATCGGCGTCAAAGTTAAAGCCTCGTCAGCTCCGGAAGAGCGCACATTAGTCAGCTTTTTGTTCTTAGTCGGATTTACTGCTAAATCAGTTCCTTGGTTATGTTCGCCAATAATCATGCCTTCATAGATTTCGGTTGCTGGTCCAATAAATAAAGGTCCTCGCTCCTGTAATTTCCAAAGTGAAAAAGCCATGGTAGCACCAGTAACACTAGAAACCATAGATCCAACCGTGCGTTTTTCAATCTTTCCAACATGAGGAGCAAAACGATCAAATGAATGATAAAGAGTGCCTTCACCGCGTGTCAAAAGTAAGAAATTAGAGCGGAATCCCAAAAGTCCGCGAGTTGGGACCTCAAATTCCAGCATAGTATTACCATTTTCCGACTTCATATTTTTCATAATTCCTTTGCGACGACCCAGGGCTTCGATGATTGAACCAGCCATTTCGTCTGGGACATTCACTACCGCCATCTCAATTGGTTCATGTTTTTGTCCATCGATTTCTTGCATAATCACTTCTGGCTGTGAAATTTGTAATTCAAATCCTTCACGGCGCATGGTTTCAATTAAAACCGCAATGTGCATTTCACCACGGCCATAAACCTTGACCCCATCACAACCTTTTTGAATTTCGATTTTTAAGCCAACATTTGTTTCGAGTTCCTTTTCTAAACGATCTTTTAAATGTCTGCTCGTTACATATTGCCCCTCGCGCCCGGCAAAAGGGGAGTCATTCACCATAAACTCAATCGCTAGGGCTGGTGGGTCAACTTTAATAGCGGGTAGAGCCTCGGCCTCCTCATCACTAGTAATTGTTTCCCCAACATAAATTTCCGGTAAACCAGCTATTGCCACCATATCTCCGGCCTGAGCCTCTTGAACTTCATAGCGATTCATTCCTTCAAAAGAAAAAATCTTTGATACTTTGGCTGTGTACTTGGAGCCATCTGATTTAATAATCGTAACCGCTTGGTTTGATTTCAAAACTCCTTCATAAACTCTTCCAATCGCAATTCTTCCCAAAAAATTATCATATTTAAGAGTGGCTGGCTGCATTCGGAATGATGCCTCGGTATTACTCTCAGCCGGCGCAACGTGTTCAAGAATAAAATCAATCAACGGCGTAATATCCTTTTGCTCATCATCTAGCTCTTGGATAGCAATGCCGGCCTTGGCATTAGCATAAATATAAGGAAAATCCAGCTGCTCATCCGTGGCTCCCAAATTTGAAAACAGATCAAAAGTTAAGTCCACCACAGTGTCTGGCCTCGCCATTGGCTTATCGATTTTATTGATTACAACCAGGACTTTGTGACCAAGTTCTAATGATTTTTTTAGTACAAATTTGGTTTGAGGCATTGGTCCTTCAAAGGCATCCACCACCAAAATCACGGCATCCACGGTTCGTAATACGCGTTCCACCTCGGATCCAAAATCAGCATGCCCGGGGGTGTCCACAATATTTAGTTTTTTACCCTGGTGTGTAATAGCAGCATTCTTGGCATAAATCGTAATTCCACGCTCTTTTTCTTGATCATTACTGTCCATAGCTCGTTCCGCTAAGCCTTTATGAGAATCAAAACTATCACTCGCTTTCAAAAGAGCATCAACCAGCGTGGTTTTTCCATGATCCACATGCGCAACAATAGCAACATTATATAAGTCCATATAAGTAAGTTTTTATAATACTAGTAGCGTTTTTTTCGACGAGGGGAGCCTCCGCCACTGTGGCGCTTTTTCCCTCCATTACCACTACTCCGGCCATATCTTGAAGGGGCACCAGTTCGTCCGCCATATCCTCCAGATTTTCTTCGCCCCGCCCCACTTTTCCCGCTTGATTGACGTGTAGAGCGAATCCCAGTTTGTTCACAAGATATTTTCATACTAACTCCATTCATATCAGCCCTCCCAAAACAGTCCAAAACCTTATCTTTATATTTTTCATCTACTTCAAGCAGAGTGTAGCTGTCCTTGATAGTAATAGTTCCAATTTCTACACCCTTTAACTCGCGTTGTTCGTTTATAAAATTAAAAAGCTCTTTTACGTGTAGCCCCATTCTCTTACCAATATTAATGTTAAACCGCGCAAATAAAACATGTGATTTGTCGTAGCGAGGTGCCCTTTCGGAGCCCACATTTGAATTTAGGTCAGCGGAATCTTTGTAGTGATTTAAAAATCGATTAAATTCTTCAGAAATTAGTTTTTTAATCAGTTCATCCCGACTCATATGTTCGAATTTCTTACTAATTAAACCAATATATTTACCAATTTGGGCTTCATTAACCTCCATATTACAAACCTTGTCTACTAGGCTAAATAATTGTTTTTCACAAATATCTTCGCCACTTGGAATGCGAGCTTGTTCAAAAGACTTGCCGACTTTAGATTCCAACATTCTAATTTTGTATTTTTCGCGCATATTCACAATCACCAGCGAAATTCCACTGTTATTGGCACGACCAGTTCGACCACTTCGATGAACATAAGCATCTAATCTATCGGGGATGTTGTAATTAATTACATGAGTTAGTTTGGCCACATCAATTCCACGGGCCGCCACATCAGTGGCCACTAAAAGTTGAATTTTCTTGTCACGAAACCGGTTCATAACGTGCGTTCTTTGGTCCTGCGAAATCTCGCCGTGAATAGCCTCGGCTGAATAGTGGTCTTGAATTAATTTATCGGCAACTTGTTGAGTTTCCCTTCGAGTCCGACAAAAAACAAGCGCGTGAATATCTGGATTTGCATCAGCAATTCGACGCAAGGTTTGATACCGATCTCTTTCGTGAACTACATAATAGAAATGTTGCACATTATCAGCTCCTTTATTTTTTTCGCCAACTGTAATGTCGTCTGGCTTTTTCATATAATTATTAGCAATTCGCCGTATTTCCTTGTTCATGGTGGCTGAAAAAAGTAGCACCTGTTTACTGTTCGGCGTGGTTTCCAAAATCGAGTCTAATTCTTCCTTAAATCCCATATTTAACATTTCATCCGCCTCATCCAAAACAAGCCAAGTTAAGTGATTTACTTTTAGAACACCTCTCCTTATTAGATCATTTGTTCTTCCTGGAGTCCCAACTACAATTTTTGGTTTCTTTTTAAAAGCACGAATTTGCTTATCAACTCTTTCTCCTCCATAAACAGATAACACCGCTGTTCCAGGTAAGTATTTAAGAAAAGACTCAACATCTTTAGCAATTTGAATAGCAAGCTCTCGAGTTGGGCACAAAATTAACGCTTGAACCTGATCAGAAGAATCATCTAATTGATGAATAATAGGCAAAGAAAAAGCCGCGGTTTTACCGGTGCCAGTTTGCGCTAAAGCAACCAAATCATTTTCTGAATTAATTAAATGTGGGATAACCTTCCCTTGAATGGGAGTTGGGGTTTCAAATCCAATTTCTGCCAAAGCTTGCAGAATCATTGGATTCAGACCAAGATCACTAAATGGTGTCATATAATTTGTTTAATATCTCGAACTTGAGGTTGGAATCCTAACATACATTTATAAAAAAGCAACATAAAATAGGTTTTGGCAAATTACTACTTTTTCGTGCTAAAATACGCCCATGCTAAAAAAAATAATCCTCGACGGCCAAATTTCATACCTTATGCTCCTCAAAAAGGTGCTGTTTTGGCTAGCACTCATTTTGCCGCTGTATATTTTTGTAGAACCGCGCGAGTTTTCCGAGTTTGGTGAAACTGGGTGGAATATTTTGATTGCAGTATTACTTATTCGACCACTGGCTGACATTTTTCCTGATCTTAAAATCCTCCGTACATTTTCCATGTTACGTAAGGAATTTGGAATTTTCGCGGCACTTCTTCTTATCGCTCATTTTGTGGGATTTTTGATGATGCGTGAGATCTCAATTTGGGATGGGCTCACCAATCCAGAAAACTGGGATACCGCTGCGTGTGGTTGGGGACTTATAGGGTTGATTTTTGTGATTCCGGTTCTACTTACCTCCAACAAATTTTCCATGATTTTACTAAAAAGAAAATGGAAGTATGTTCAGCATTTTACTTATTTGTTTTTTATTTTTGGTGGAATTCACCTCACTCTTATTGGGGAGGGGGGATATGTGCCAATCATAATCGTGGCGACGTTATGGCTTCTCGCTAAGTTTGGATTTAAAATCAAAATTCCCCAAATTCAATAAACCGTAATGTCGCATCCAGGACTTTTTGCTTGAAAGTAATAAAACTATGCGTGTACGGGAATTCCATATAATCAGCCATGCTGTCTAATTTTGTGCTCTCAACAGATACACGACTATCGTCTGGGCCAGGCAAAACTCGCGACAAAACAAAATTATTTGAACTTGTTCCCGCAATCACTCCAACCTCATAATCCGGTTCCGGCAAACTAAGCGGCACCGACTTTTCTCCTGTTCCAATTTCTTCCAGCGCCGGCCCAAAAAACATTCGCGTCATCCAATACTTATTTAGAAAATCAGCGGCTTCACTTCCTTTATTCGGCGAAGCAATCATTACCACGCGTCCCAAATCAGGCACCTCATTATTTGCCAAATAATTCCGCGTAATAATTCCCCCCATGGAATGCCCCACAAAATTCACCGCCCGATCCGCGCAATACTCTGGCACAAATGTTTCCAGAGTCATTTCTGTCAAAGTATCTAAGTCATACCAAGTCGAAGGATAATCAATATTTACCGTTTGATATCCGGCCTCATAAAAAGTATTGGCTAACTCATCCATCAGATAAGAAGAGCGCGAAATTCCGTGTAAAAAAAGCACACAATCACCATCATTCTCCAAAACCTCTGCCCGCGCAATCGGAGTCCCTCCCGTCACAATCAAACTTTTCCCAATAATTACAGCCACAAACAAAAAAAGCGCTGCTAAAATGACAAAGTTGTTTTTGGAAATCATATTTTTAAATGTATTAAAATCAGGAAAAACTGTCAATGATTCTATCTTAAGATTATTGACAAAAGTTCCTTTTCGTTGATTTCCCCTTTACTTCCTAATAAAATCTGCTATCCTTCCGCCGTAAGTTTGGTTTTGAAGCTACGTTAGTAGAGTGAGAACCAGGTTACGGTTCTCATTCTTTAACCTTTTCAAACATGGAGAACAAATTATTTATCGGAAACCTTTCTTGGGGTCTCAAAGACGACGACCTAAAGGAAGCTTTCGGACAAGCTGGTACAGTTTTATCTGCTACCATCATGAGTGATCGCGCTACTGGTCGATCACGTGGTTTCGGTTTCGTAGAAATGGAAACTGCTGAAGAAGCTCAAGCTGCCATCGAAATGTGGCACGGTAAAGAGCTCGACGGACGTGAACTTAACGTTAACGTTGCTCGTCCACGCGAAGAAAGATAGTTTCTTTCAAATTTGAAAAAGGCCTACTATTTAATTAGCAGGCCTTTTTTGTGCCCTTTTTTCTAAAAGGCGTTGAAATCCTCGTAGATTCTTAGCTTTTTCTCGTAAAGAGTGATCTCCCTTTAAAAGAGCTTCTCTTTCTAATTCTCGAATGCGCCGTTCTATAGCTTCATTCACCTGTGGATGATCAATTATTAGTCTGGCCTCTTGCGGAGAATATGTTTGCTGACTTTTTTGCTTATCGATATCCTGATCAGTCAAACCTCCTCTAAGTTCCTGCCATAAAGGGCCTAAGCGTAAACTTAGTTCGGCCGTGGCTGTTCGCAGCCAGGTATAAATAGTGTTACGTTCTACCCCGTATTTTTCAGCAAGATCCACCACGCTCAGATCGTGCCCATAATGTTCCAGCGCCACTTCTCCATGTCTTTTAGTTGAAGTTGGGAATGCTAATCGTATTCTTTGAGCTAGCAATTGTGAAGCTACAAGATCTTCAGGGCTTGAGGCCTCATGAGGGTAATTATCTATTTCCACATCATCAACAAGTACTCCAGCATCAAAAAGAGCTTCAGCTAGCACGCTCTCTTCACAATGTAGTAATTCCCCCATGTGTTTTATTAAACAAAAAAGGGCGGATGTTTATTCTGTTAAGCTTTTAGAGCCTGATCTAAATCATTAATAATGTCGGTTGGATCTTCGCCACCAACACAAAGTCGCACCATATTCGGTGGAATGCCAGCCATTTCGCGGCCTTCTTCACCTTGCTGTTGATGGGTAGAGATAGACGGAATTGTGGCAATTGATTTAACTCGTCCCAAATCAGTGGCCCGCGCAATAATTTTCAAGTTATCAAAAAATCGTCGCGTATCTTCCACGCTTCCATTTACAATAAACGAACATAAATGGCCATAAAGGTTTTCATCAGAATCCGCTAGGCGCATATATTTTTTAGCGACACCATGCAAAGGATGATCTTGTAACCCAAGATAATCTACTTTTTCTACCTTTGGATGATTATTCAAAAACTCCACCACTTTTTCCATGTTTCTAGAATACTGAGCCATTTTTGTGCGGAGAGTCTTTATTTCAGTTAAAAAGAAATACGCACTATATGGAGTCATGCATGGCCCAGAGTCACGGAAAGGCAATAGTTTTAACCATAAGGCATAGTCTTTCTTTTGATCTTCATCCAAGTAATGAGCCGTAATATTATGACGGGCAACAATAGCCCCACCTAATGAACTACCGCTACTTCCAATAGTTTTGGTTAGAGAATGAACTACAATATCAGCCCCATTTGTAAGAGGTCTAAGTAATGCTGGTGTAGAAATTGTTGTGTCTAAAACCAAAGGGATATTGTGCTTATGGGCGAGTTCCGCCACTTTTTCAATATCAATACAACTTTGTTGCGGGTTAGAAGGCATTTCGGCGTACAAAAATCTAGTATTTTCGTCAATTTGTTCTTCCCAGGCATCTAAATTCCCAGGCTCTTTTACCCAACGTGGTTCAACTCCACGCTCTGGCATACGAACACTAAATAATTGAAATGTGCCTCCATAAACTTGAGTAGAAGTAACAAAATTAACAGGTTTATTTCCAATTTGAGCTACTAATGGTTCGATGGCTTGTTTAATCGCTGACATCCCAGAAGAAGTACAAAGCCCAGTCGCGTCTAAATCAGACCCATAAGTTTCGAGCAATGCTAATGTTTCTTCTAAATAGAAAATAGTTGGGTTATGAATCCGTGAATAAGCCCAAGCTGGGATTTGATAAGATAAACCAGCTTCCATTTCATCTGAATCACGGAAAGCTTGTGAGGTTGAAGTAAAGATTGGCTCGGCAATTGAGCCACAAGTAGTATTTATTGCCTCTTCTAAAGAGTACATTCCATGTACGGCAATAGTATCGAATTTCCAACTTTTAACAGTTTTACGGTGGGCCATTCGTTTGGCCGCTGCTACCTTTGCTTGTTCTATATAATGCGAAACTCCCTTAGACATAATGCTGAAGTTAAAGATCAAAAAAGATGAACCACTATTTATCTTAGCTTAAATAAACCAATATTCGCAATAAGCTACTTGACATATTAATCAAAATAAAGGAAGGTGCACTCTAAAAAAAACAGACTTATGAAATCCATCAACCTACCAAAGTTTGAGCAACAAATTCCTTATAATAATTTCTCCTTTTTGCTAAGGGATGCGGGTTATGAGGTGCCTATGGAGTGGGGTGATAATTGTTTTGGGCGAGCACAAATTTTGGGAGATGTTGCCAAAGAAATTGGATTAGATGTGCGCTATGGAATGACCGAATGTTTTGGGCATATAGGAGTAATAACTGAAAGAAGAGGGAATCTGCACTACACTGATCCATCCTTGGCGCAAATCACTCCAATCCCACTTCACAATGTGCTAGAGGATGATGGTTTAGAAGAGGTAGAAGCTTTCCCTTTTGTCAGAGGCTTCCCATCACGAGTTTGTGCGTCGAGCATCGGTACTGGCCGTTTTAGAATTCAAAAATATATTCCTTGGGGTGATGGGGGATATATTCCTGCTAAAAATGCTTTAGGAGAAGTCCATTTTGATTATAATGTAAATGACTTTAAGCCAGAGTTCCCAAGAAATATTACGCGAATAATGGAAAGATCAGTCCCCTTAAGAGAATTTGTTTTAAGGCTTATTGAAGAGGATGGAAGTGAAACCAGGCTAGTTAGAAATAAGGATGCTAAGGGAGGTTTCAAATTAATTTCTTCTGGAGGGCAGGGAGTGATTCAGAGAAAACTAAACAGACCTCAAGACAGGATGTACATGTTAATACGATTAGTTCGTATCGCCGATAGTTTAGGTGTTGAAATTGACGACCTTACTTCCCTTATGGATATGGCCGCAAAACTTGATAAAATCGCTCGCGAAATCACTGAACTTTAAATCCCAAAGAAGTAATAAATCAGCCCAGTCGTCACAAATAATAGGATTAAATTAAGTGGGGCACCAACTTTTATAAAATCCGAAAACTTATAATTACCAGTACCATAAACCATGGTGTTTGTTTGGTATCCAACCGGAGTCAAGAAACTTGTAGAAGCGGCAAACATCACTGCCAAAACAAACGCAATTGGGTTTAAATCCAACTTATCCGCCACGGAAATCCCAATCGGAATCAACAAAACAACAGCTGCGTTATTGGAAATAATTTCGGTAAGAACGGTCGTAAGCGCGTAAAAAACCATCAACAACACTAGGGGAGTCATAAACCCAGAATAAGCCACAATTGAATGCGCAATTAAATCCGCGGCCCCGCTTTTTTGCATGGCAATCCCCAGTGGAATAACACCAGCTAATAAGAAAATAACATCCCAGTTAACCGAGTCATAAACCTCAAAAGGTCGCAGAATCCGCGTTAAAAACATCAATAAAACACCCATCATTGCCGAAACCGCAATTGGCAAAATATTAAAGGCGGCTAGCAAAATCACACCCGCAATTATACCCAAAGCCTGCAAAGTCTTATCTTCCCGATATTCACCTTCCACTTCCTCCAAAATCATAAAATCCCTGGATTTCCTTAGCCTTTTCAGATTAGTCTCAGAAACCTTTGTTAAAAGAACCTCACCGTGTTTGAGTTTGAGATTTGCAATATGTCCGGGGTGTAATTCATCGCGATGGATTCCTAAAAGAGCAATATTATAGCGCCGCCAAAAGCGAATTTCAGAAATAGTTTTTTGGTGAAAAAAGTTAGATTTAATAATGATTTTAACAATTCGACCGTGCGTGCGCCGACGCTCTGGATGATCAAACGCCACCACAGTTTCTTTTTTTCGTCGGTCAAAATCCATAATCCGTTGTTGGTCTCCAGAAACAACCAATAAATCATCTTCTTGAATTGGTTGAGTACTTAGGTTTTTAACAAAAGACTTATCGTCACGAGCAATTTTTAGAACCCTTAAATTAAATTTAGTCTCAAAATCTAGTTGTTTAACGCTTTTTCCAATAAACCGAGATCCCTCATTAATCCGAACTGTGGATAGAAAATGAGATGGCAAAAACTCTTCTTCAGAGGCTTCGTTTTGACGACTCGGCAATAAAAACCTTCCAATAAGAAGGAAATAAACAATTCCAATCACCAGCACAATCAGGCCAATGTGAGTGAATTCAAACATTCCAAAAGGCCGCATATCATACTGTGACAACAAGGAACTGGCCAAAATATTAGTCGAAGTACCAATTAAAGTTAGGGTCCCTCCTAACATCGAAATATAAGAAAGTGGTATTAAAAGTTTAGTGACTGGGGTTTTGGCTTGAACCGCTAAAGTCACCACCATTGGTAGGAAAATTGCCACTGTGGCCGTGTTATTCAAAAATCCAGAAATTGGACCAATAAAAAGAGCAATAATCAAAATCTGTCTAAACTGCGACGATCCCGCAAATTTAAACAAGTATCCCCCTAATTTTTTAATTAAACCGGTTCTTTCCACCCCAGCAGACAAGATAAACATGGACAAAACCGTCAAAGTCGCACTATTTGAAAAGCCCGAAAATCCCTCGTCCGGTGAGACTAATCCAGTCACAATCACCAGTATCATCACCAATAGCGCGGTCATATCAACTGGCAATAATTCCGTTGTAAACAAATAAAGAGCCATACCAATAATCAAGAAAACCCGACCCATATCACCTACAAAAATTAAGGCCACCAA
The DNA here is from genome assembly GCA_018659585.1 of Candidatus Peregrinibacteria bacterium. GTDB lineage: Bacteria > Patescibacteriota > Gracilibacteria > UBA1369 > UBA12473 > JABJMC01. Next base: position 10,854 of record JABJMC010000005.1, on the reverse strand, counting down.
AAACGCCACAAACAAAAATATTCGAAAAAGAGATTTCCAAGAAGAAATCTCCGTAAAAAATAGGGAGCGAAGAAGTTTTAGTGCGATTTTTATCACAGGAGGGAGTTTAAGTCTTATTAATGCGTATTGTGACGGATTGGAATGGGGGAGTCAAATCAGGTCTTGGTCTTGACTTTTTAAGAGAAAGTACTATTATTTGAACCTCTAAATTTTAAGTATGATTTTAGAAAAAAGATTAATCAAAATTATAGCCGTTGTCTTGGGTGTTTTTATGGGTTTGCACATGATAGGAGGGGAAACTCCAGCCAGTAACAACCCCGTGCCACGCACCACCAAACAGGTTTTAGTAACCACTGTTACGGAACAAACACTTAATCCAACTATCACCCTGCCCGCCAGTATTTTAGCGGCTTCCCAAATTGACTTGATTCCCATGGTCAGTGGCGAAGTAACCGAGGTTAATGTCAGTGAGGGTAGCGAAATTCAAGAAGGAGTAGTTATTTTAAGTATTGAGCAAGACGAAGACAGCACTTACCAAAACGGGATTGATCAAGCCGAAATTGCCCTTAGTTCATCCCAAAGCAATTTAAGCGCTCTTTATTCTAGCCTTTACGAAGACACTCAATCGATGGGGTGGAGTATTGAAGAGATCGAAGATCAATTAAGCTATGCCCGAACCTCACAAAGCCTTACCTCACAATCTGGTGACGCGAATATTGACGTTTATGAAGAACAGATTGAATCAGCCGAAACAGCTCTTAATATTGCCGAACAAAGCTTAGAAAACACCACTGAACAAGCTGATTTAAGTGTTAGCGAAGGTCGTTCTCAAGCCATTACCTACGCAAAATCAGCCTTAGATAGCACCGATGCCGTGCTTAAACATGTAAACGAAATTTTAGGAGTAAATGACGATAATACTTATATCCATCACTACCGCAATGCCCTGGACACTAATGTCTATCATATTTATTTAATGGACGCGGATGTGGCGTTTCGAGATGCTTATCGTTCTTACGAAAGTACGGACGAAACTGTAGATGGACTTTCTTCAGATAACGAGCGTTCAACCATTGAAAGTGCGTTAGAAAAGGTCGAGGAAACCTTAAATTTAACCTTAAGTGTGGTAGATGATATGGAAGAAATTCTTCGCTTAGAACGACGTCCTCCAGATCAATATGAATCAATATTTGATGCTTACTTAGCACAATACGACGTTGATCAAAGCACTATTACTAGCCAGTTAGCTGCTATTCAAGCCACTAAAGAGGGGCTTGAAAGCACAGAGTTAGGTTCTGATATTTCTATCGAAAGCGCCGAATCTTCAGTTGAGAGTGCTCAAGCTAATTTAGAGGCGGCGCAAGCCAATCTAGATAGTATCGAGGCTCAAGTAGCCCAGAGCGAATCAAGCGCCTCCCTATCTGTTAACAGTCTTAATAATCAACTTAGCTCAACTTACCAAAACCTCGATGTTTTAAGAGCTCAATACAATCAACAAATCGCTTTAGCAGAGCATCAAGTAGCACTCAGTCAGGTTCAACTAGAGGCCGCCCAAATTCAATCTGAAACTGGAGTCATTGAGAGTCCCATGAATGGAATGTTAGCTAATTTTGATTTACAACCTGGTGAAATTATTACCGCGGGCATGTCAATTGGAACCATTGTTAGTACTGCTTATTTCAAAGTTGAGTTCCAAGTAAGTGAGTTTGAAATCCCTTATTTAAAAGTAGGGGATACGATGGAACTTAATATCGATGCTTATCCAGATACTAGTTTTGAGGCCTGGATTTATTATCTTTCACCAATTCCAGATTCAGCTCGCACTTACAAAGTAAAAGCCTATATTAGTGATATCAAAGGCACACCGCTTGTTTCTGGAATGAGTGCCGAAGTAGATGTTAGTTTAAGTGATGAAGCCGTAAAAACAGTAGTTCCTTTAGAGGCCGTAAGTTCCACAATTTCCGGTGATGTTGTGTTTGTGGTTCAAGATGGAGTAGCTTATGAGCGTTTAGTAGAAGTAGCTGATATTACTGATGGTTACGCTGCTATTTCTCAGGGACTTAACGCCGATGAAGTGGTAGTAATTCAAGGTCAGAATATGCTTGATGATGGTGATCAAGTAAGCATCCTCGTAAATTAAGAATTAATGGAATACAAAGAATTAAATATAGTAGGGCGTATTGCCAAAATTTTTATAGATAATCACCGAATTACTACTTTAGTGGCTATGATGTTAGTGATTTGGGGAACTTTTGCTTATGCGACTTTGCCGCGTGAACAGGCGCCGGAGATCAATATTCCGTACGCTGTTATCTCAACATATTATGCCGGTGCCTCACCCGAAGACATTGAATCGCAAATTACCAACAAACTAGAAACTCAAATTAACGAGGTTGATGATATTACAAATATTACTTCTACCTCTAGCTTTTCCATATCTAGCATTATGGTTGAGTTTTCCTATGACGTGGATATGGATGACAAGGTTCAACAAGTCCAAAACAAAGTGGCTGAAGTTAGTTCTCAGTTGCCTGAAGATGCAGGAGATCCTTCGGTCATGAAAGTTGAAATGAGTGATTTTGCCATTTTAGACATGAATTTAGTTAGTACTAAAGGACTAGAGTTTCTTACTGAAAAAGCAGAGCTTCTAGAAGAAGAATTAGAAGAGATTGTGGGAGTTGGAGATGTAACAGTAAGTGGAACTTTACAGAGTGAAATTCAAATAAATGTTGATGCCAATAGGTTGGCACTTTATGGGGTTACTTTAGATCAAATTGCCCGTGTTTTTTACACTGAAAACGTTAATATTCCGGTTGGTGATCTTTCCATTAATAATCAAAACTACGTCCTGCGTGTTCTCGGAGAGTTCGAGAGTCTAACTGATATCCGGAATTTAGTTGTTACCTATTCCGAAGATGCCACACCTATTTATTTGCGCTATTTAGCAACGGTCGAGGAAACAACGCGCGACATGAATTCTTATGCTCGAGTGAGCCGTATTACCGACGATGGGACTTGGGAAGAGTTTAGTTCCGTTGGTTTGTCTGTGATTAAACGGCAGGGCGATAACATTATTAAAGTTGGTGAGGAAATTCACGCTCGTATTCAAGAATTACAAGATTCTGGAAAACTAGGAGACGCGGAATTAGTAGTGATTTGGGATGGAATTGCTGAGGCTGAAAAAGAAATTAATAATCTGATGCGTAACGTTGGAATTAGTATTTTGATTGTGTGTGCCATTTTGATTTTGTTCCTGGGAATTCAAGCCGCTTTAATTGCTTCTATGGTGATTCCTCTCTCTTTGGGGATTGCTTTTGGGATGTTGGTTTTTACAGGAATGAGTATTAATGGACTAACTTTATTTGCCCTGATTTTAGCTCTGGGAATGTTGGTGGATAACGGAATTGTAATGGTAGAAAACATCTATAGGATGGTTCATTCTACAGGTTGCGGCCGTCGCAAAGCCGCTTTAATGGCGGCTAATGAAATTGGGATTCCTCTTATTTCAGCGGTATTAACAACAATTTCAGCTTTTGTGCCCATGTTATTTATGACTGGGATTATGGGTGAATACATCCGAGTGATTCCTTATATGGTAGTTTTTGCCTTATCTGGGGCGCTTTTTGTAGGGATTGTTTTGGTGCCCTGTTTTGCCTCTAAATTTATTCCTAAACAAACCGAAGCCGAAGCCCGGCAAGTAAAACGCATTCGTTTTGCTGTCTTGCGTGAAAAATATCGGACAGCTCTTAGCTTATTGCTCCATAATAAAAAACGCCGTCGAGGTGCAATTTTTCTGTTAGGTTTGCTTTTTGTGGGATCTTTAGCTTTGCCAATAACAGGAATAGTTCCCGTAGAAATGTTCCCTAGTGCGGATAGTTCTTGGGTTACAATTAATGTCACTTTGCCGCAGGGGACTGAATTAGAAAAAAGTAACGAAGCCACGAAAGTTCTTGAAGAGCACATCAAAACGATTGACGGTGTAAAGCATTTTATGGCTTTAGCCGGAGCTCAAGGAGCCTCGGAATTTGATTTTAGTTTAGCTAGTAGTAGTGTTGAAAATTCACTCTACTTTTCAATTATGCTATTTGAGCCAGATGAACGTGAAATGACAAGTGCCGAAATAATAGAATTAATGCGCGGTATCGAGGCCCCCGAATTAGTTGGGGCTACGATAACTTTCGTTTTATTTGAGGAGGGCCCACCCTCGGATGACCCCATTGTTTTCCGGGTCTTTGGCGATGATAATGATCAACTTCAAGTCCTTGCCAAAGATTTAGCCGGCATTCTTAGAACAGTCGAAGGAACCGTAGAAATTGACGATGGACTTCAGGAATCTATTCAAGAATATCAAATTCGTTTTGATCGCGATAAAATGCAAACTCTTGGTCTTACCACCACCACGGTAGCCAGCTTTTTGCGCAATGCTCAAAGTGGAATGGATCTGGGTGTTTTCCGTGAAAACGGTGAAGAAACAGACATTATTATGCGTCTTAACGAAGAAGATAGAGAAAGTCTAGAAGACCTTGAACAATTACAAATTATGACCATGGTGGGACCAGTCCCACTTAGTACTTTTGTCGAGGCAGAGTTAGCCGGAAGTTTAAGTTCTATTAGTCATCACGATTTAGATAAAACCATCACTATCCGCAGCCAGCTTCTTCCTAATTACAACTCAGGGCAAGTTCTAGCGGCCTTTCAGCAAGAACTAGAAGGTTATGATTTCCCAAACGGTTTTGGAGTCTCCTTTGGTGGTGAAGATGAGGAAATAAAAGAGTCTTTTACAAATTTATTTTATGCTTTATGGGTGGCGGTGGTTCTAATTTATTTGATTTTAATTGCGCAGTTTAATTCTTATGCTCAGCCTTTTATTATTTTGTCGACCATGCCACTGGCTTTAATTGGTGTTTTCGGTGGTTTACTTGTTATGGGCATGAGTCTTAATTTTCCAGGATTCATTGGAGTAGTTGCTCTAGTGGGAATTGTGGTAAATAACGCGATTTTGATTATTGATGCCATTAATAAACAACGTCAGGATGGTCTGGAAATTGAATTAGCTATTCTCGAAGGGGCTAGTCGTCGCTTTCGTCCGGTTGTCCTTACTACTCTCACCACGGTTTTAGCTATTATACCAACAACTCTTACCGATGAGATGTGGGGGAGTTTGGGAGTGTCTATTATTTTTGGGCTTAGTTTTTCTACGCTTTTGACTTTATTTGTAATTCCTGTTTTATATTTTATTGTAGAAAGTCGTTACGAAATAAAAAAACAACATGAATCTTAAGCCACCTAGACTAGAAAAGAGTCTACCCCCTGATCGGCATTTAGAAGGAATGCCCCCGATTGCTTTTTCTAAATGGTTAGAAGGTACAGAAGCACCTACTTACCCAATAAAAGCTTTTAATGACACTTCGGGGGTAGAGCGTGTAAAGTTTGACCTTGTCCAGAAGGAGTGGGAGGAACGCTATAGTAATTGGCTAGAAGAAATCCCAAGACACCAAGCTAGACTTGAAAGAAGAAGGAAAAAATCAAGAGAGCGAGTTGAACGAAAACGTCTCAAAGGATCCAGACCACCTTCTCTTAAGCCTCTTGCCCATCGAATCAGGACATTTTCTCCTCCTGGAAAGCCAAGGATTTCAAGTAGGCTCCTTTTAAGTAATTTAGATGAACTTGGATTACTAGGAGATGGTTCTGAATTATAGAATGTGCTAAAATTCTAACGTCCAATTTTAAACTAAACTGTCATGCTCAAAACCATCAACGAAAAAGATCGGGTGACCTTTGTTTATGTCGAAAAAACAATGCCTGCTCTTATTGGAATAATTGGAGTTTTAGGATTAGGAGCTGGGATTTCTGTAATAGGAGCCCTGACTTTATATAATTTAATCGCTCTTTTGTTAGGTCCATCTGTAGCTGGGCTTACGGCTTATATCATGCTTAAGCAAAAGCAAATTTTACTGATTGATGGGGCGCGCAATACCGTTGAAGAGCACTTAGGTCGCAAGCGAGTAGTTTTTAATTTTGATGAAGTAGAATTTGCGGATGTTGAACGTGTTCGTGAAGAAGAAAGTTATTCCTCAGTCGAACCAGTCAAAACGGACCAAGAAGTTCTTCAAGAAGAACATGATGTGGCTCAAGCAATCCCAACTACAAACGAACGTGAGGAAGAGGTTGAACGCATTCATACCAAAACCACTAAACTTCATTTGAATTATCACCCTTACCTTCAACTCAAAAAAGATAAAGAAAAGTACTTTTTTCTAGATAACAAAGAACGCGGTCTTCCCAATTACAAAAGCGCCAAGCTCGTTGTCGAAACCATCAACCAGTACGTTGGTGTGGCCAAAGTAACTGCCGAAGGTCTTAATCTTTATAAGATCGAAAAAAAGAGTGGCAAAGGAGTCTGGGGCTTACTCTTAGTCCTTATTCTTTTAGGAGGAGCAGCTTATTTTGTTGTTAAGTCGCAGTTTTAATTTTCACCCTGCGTCCAAAAATCTGCTTCTTGTTCTGGCGTTAAATCTTCAATCAAAATTGGAATAGCCAAACCTTCATCGCGGTCTCCCCAAGGATCTTCTTCTTGAGCAACCTCCGCTTCCGTTTCTTCGGCTACTGCCTCCGCTTCCGCGATAGCATCTAATTCTTCTTGAATCTGCTGTTGTAGAAGTGGCAAGTACTGTTCCAATAGTGAATCAGTTGGGACTTCAGTTAGTGGTAAATATTCCAGTGGGTCAACGCGAATTCCATCTTGAATAACCTCCATGTGCAAGTGAGCGCCTGTTGTGCGCGCTCCCGCTCCAGGAGTTCCTGGAGTACCACCGGTAAGCCCAATCATTTGACCGCGGTGAACATAATCACCCTCCTGAACCAAAGCTCCGGAAATATGACCATACAAAGTCATGGTTCCTTTTCTGTGCGCCAAAATAATATACCCATATCCAAGTTTAGCGGTTTCATCGTCTAATTTGGCCGCATCATTCACTCGGTAAACTACGGCATCCGCCGGGGCATAAATAATCGAACCATGCGCAATTCTTACATCCATAGCATGATGAGATGCTCCAAATAATTCCACATATTTTTCATCATCAAAATAAGCAGTTAAACCTAATTCTGGGCTAACTGGCCAATCTAAATCCAAGAAATTAGAAGCATCATGAATACCCGTGGCATCTTCGGAATCAACACGAATTTGATCAATTGCCGCTAATTCCTCTGCCGTAATTGTGTCTTGGTATTCAGCTAAACGATCTTCCAAAGCGGAAATGTTTGTTTGAAACAGATTAATTTCCTCCAAAATCGCCTCTTGAGCCGCTTTATACGAAGCAAACAATTCCCGGTAGATTTCATCACTGCCCTCAGTTTCATTGAGAAAATTTTGTTTACCTTCTAGTTGCGCCGTCAAATTACGATATTCTTCCTCTAAATCCTTATTAAGTTCATCTAATTGTTGTTGTTTAAGGGTAATGTCGTAGTTTTCCTTTTTCTGTTGACGCTCTAGAGACTGCAAACCATCAATCAAATTTTCAGCCTGTTTTTCTAACATTCCTAAAAAAGTAGAGTTCTGAAGAGTGGTTGAAACTGTTCCTGTTCGGAAAAACATCTTAAGAAAATTAGTTTGCATGTTACTCGAAGAATTCAGATTTTTTTCAAAATAAATAAGACGAATATAAGATCCAACTGCTTCTTTTTGTCCATCAATCTGAACTCGACTAAATTCAATAGTTTCTAGAGAATTACGAATTTCCTGTTCTTTTTCGGCAATTTGCGTCTGAACACTTTTAATTTTGTCATCAGTTTCCACAATTAACTTATCCAGCTGATTAACCTGACCATCCAAAGTATCAATTGTATAACGGTTTTCATCAATTTCTCCTTTTGTTAAGTCCATCTTTTCTTGAAGAGAGTTGTAGTTTCGCTCGGACTGTTGCAAATATTGTTGCAATTTGATCATCAAATAAGCATTTCGAACTGCATCCGAAATAACAGGAGCAGCTGGTTCCACAACTTCCTCAATCTTTATGGTTTCCTCTGAATCCTCAGCCCACACAGCTGGGATTCCCATTCCAATCAGGAACGTTCCGAGCAATGAAACAACCAATATTTTTCGCAATAGTGAGGACATAATTTGGGTAAAATACAATTTTATCCCCATATTATACCTTATTTTCAGGAGAAAATCCAGGTTGGAAGGGGCGGGAAAATGGCTTATAATGGCGGCACTTAAAAACATTCACTATGGCAAAATACATTGGCCTCACCGGATACATGGGTAGCGGCAAAGGAGAAATCTCCAAAAGACTCGAAGCACGCGGCTTTAAATACATTTCTCTATCTGATATGGTCCGCGAAGAAGCCACAATTCGTGGCTTAGAACACACTCGTGAAAACCTCCAACAGGTTGGAAATTCTTTGCGCTCCGAACATGGTGCTGGCGTATTAGGGTTAAAAGCCCGCGAAAAAGTTGCAAGTAACCCCGATGAAAACTGGGTTATTGACGGTATTCGTAATCCGGCTTGTATCGAGGAATTGCGTGAATTACCAAATTTCAAGGTTTTAGGAGTAACCGCTAATAGTGATCTCCTTGTAAATCGAATTTTAGAAAGAAGGCGCGGTGGTTTAGATTTAGATCGCGACACTGTGATGCAAAAACTAGAAAAAGAAAAGGGAGTTGGTGAACCCCCAGAAGGCCAACAAGTTAAAAAATGTTTAGACCAAGTTGATCATCTTATTCTCAACGAAGGATCGCTCGAAGATTTAGATCAAAAATTTGAGCATTTTATTGAGTTGTGGGAGGGGAATGTTCGGCCTACTTTTGATGAAATTTTTATGGAAATTTCCTACACCTGGGCTAAACGGGCAACCTGTCTTCGTCGGGGAGTAGGGGCAGTTATTGCAAAGGACGGGCAACAATTAACAGCTGGTTATAATGGTGCTCCTCGTGGTGTGCCACATTGCGCCGAAGTTGGTGGTTGTCTGCGTGAGAAAATGGGCATTCCATCAGGTAAATGTCACGAAATTTGTCGTGGAACACACGCCGAACAAAATGCCATCACTCAAGCCGCTAAATTCGGTATCAATATCGAAGGTAGCACGCTTTATTGCAATACCTTTCCGTGTGTGATTTGCACCAAAATGATCTTAAACGCTGGTATTAAAAAAGTTGTTTACGATTCTGATTACAATGACCCTCTCTCCAAAGAAATCCTTGGACAGCAAACAAATTTAGAAATAGTCCGTTATGAAGGAAAGAAATTTAGGTAAGAAATCTTAAAGCGCTAACACGACAAAGTACAGTTTACGCTAAATCGCAGGCCACGATTTAATAACCCTGCAATACGAAAAAGGTGATAATGAACTCACCATGAGTTTTGTCATATTAAAATGCTTGATTTAACCTGTTAAGAAGTGCAAAATCAGGGCACACCTAACCCCATAAAATGAATATAAAAAAGTTATCTAATCGCGAGCTTCACAAACTCGCTCTCAACTACGGCCGCAATGCCCTTGAGTGGCGCCGTAAATTTATTGGGATTCTTCCGGATATTTTTGAGCGTCGTGTTTATAAGCAGTATGGCTTTGGTTCAATTTTTGAATATGCAGCTAAGTTGGCTGGACTGACTAAGGAACAGGTTAAACGTGTTCTTAGTTTAGATGAAAAATTTCAGAAAACACCACATCTTCACGCCCTCCTCGTAACTGGCGAAGTTAGCGTGAACAAACTCGCGCGCGTGGCCTCAATTGCGACACCAGAGAATGAGGAATTTTTATCTACGCAAGTTCAAGTTTTGTCAAAAAGTGCGGTTGAGACACTTGTCCGTGATGAGAAATTTAACAGAGAAGAATCTGTGCCCGGGCACGGACCCCAACCTGAAAATTTATCATTTTCACCCGAAGTTCAAAGTCGTCTTATCGAACTCCAGCAAAAAGGCATCAACATTAATGACCTCTTACTTGAATTTCTTCAGAAACGTGACCTCGAGATCGCCCAGCAAAAAGAGCAACTTGGCGAAGTGGCGCCTGAGACTACCTCGCGCTACATTCCCGCCAAAACTCGCCGAATCCTCACCAAAGAACATGGCAAATGTTGCTCTGTGCCAGGTTGTACGCGTCCTGCGCAAGCCATTCATCACACCCAGCGCTTCGCTCTCACCAACCGGCACGATCCACGCTATGTGGCCCCTTTATGCAAGGAACATCACGCCATCGCGCATTCAATCGACCTTAAAGTTTGCGCAGAAAGGCGGCTCTGAGTTGGGCCCTATTCCAAAAAAACCCTTGCTATAACTCCAAATTTCTTATAAATTGTGGCCGCTTTAAAAAATAATCCCTTTAAGCGATGTCAAAGACAAAAGCCGGAGGATCCACGAAAAACGGACGCGACTCCAATGCCAAACGACTTGGCGTAAAACGTTATGCTGGTCAAACTGTAAATGCCGGAGGTATTCTTATCCGCCAAAGAGGGACTGTTTTTCAACCTGGAGACAACGTTCGTGTTGGACGTGATCACACCTTGTTCGCAACTAAAGGCGGAAAAGTCTCTTTTACTGAAAAGCGGATTAAGAAATTTGATGGACGAATTTTTCGCAAGATGCATGTTCATGTCAATTAATTTCCTTTTTTTATTAGGAAATATATTTAACCCTCCTTTGTATGAAACTTTGCTGGAAAGCTGCAGGCCTTAGTATGGGCCTTCTTTGGGGTCTTGGCTTATTTGTAGCCACCCTATTGTCTGTTTACACAGGCTATCTCGAAGCTCAACTTGGTTTTCTCGTTGGCGCTTATCCTTGGTATGAAATTTCTGTAGCGGGTGCTTTTATTGGCTTGGTAGAAGGCTTTATTGATGGTTTTGTTGGTGCT
>JABJMC010000004.1 GCA_018659585.1 Candidatus Peregrinibacteria bacterium | reverse complement strand
CGTACTAATTAATTCAAGTGCAGAAACAAAAGTATTAGATAGACCTGGAGTCGCCGCCTGCTTAAAGAAATCTTCAGATGCAGATCCTAAGGATGTAGACGTACTGTTACGACCTACGGCTTCATCATCAGCGTCTGTTGAAGTACCTTCGGCAGCATTGTCTCCGGTATATCCATCATCAAAAGTACCTAGTGCAAGAGAGTCTTCCACCATGTAAGAGGATGGATTGTAAATTTCAAAATAGTCATTAACTCCCAAATCACCTCCTTTATCTAATACGGCCAAAACAAGGAAACCTCCACTCTCGGTATCCTCAATAGATCCAGATCCCACATAGTTTACAGTTGTAAATTTTTCTTCACCGCCACCATTATTATCACAGCCAGGTGAGGAATTAAGAATACATTTAGCAACTGTAGTTTCGTTTCCAAATCCTCCTCGGAATACTAATATTTCATAGCCAGTTAAATCCAATCCGGTTTCATTGATAGCAATTTCAAGAAATTCATCATCGTTGTTAACACTTCCTCCTCCAGCAGTCCCATTGTAATCATTTGTGCTCCAATCGACTTGCGGAGAGGTTACAACCTCATTAATAAGTACATCTGAACCAAAATGACCACCGGCAGCGTCATCTTGACAGTTTACTTCGCTCATTTGTAACATCCCAAATAAATCTGCAGAACCCATTAGGTCATCACCCATATATCCACAAGCAATTTCTCCTCCTCCGAGAAGCCCGGTAAAATCTAACTCCACTATTTCATCTGTTATTCTAATTATATTAGACGGATTTATTAACATCACGCTCTCTCCTTCTCCCTGCATCAAATTGTAGTAAGAAGTGTTCAAAACATCGGAATTCTCACTAACATCGTCATTAAATCCAACTTCAATTTTATTAATATCACCACTAGATCTATCAACAAAGCTAAAGCTTAAAGGCGTAAGTGGCGGATCCATTGGTGGCGGATCTAGTGGTGGGTCTAGTGGTGGATCTAGTAGTGGATCTACACAATCAACAAGAAGCACTATTCCTGGCTCCTCTGGCAAGGCTGGGTCAGCAATTCTTAGTGTATCTACCCCACAGATAGACGGGAGTACAAAGGTTAGTTCAACCATATTAGACCCGGCTAGTACGGCCGAAGTTGGATTGACCTCCCCTTCACCCTGCTCTAAATAGTAAAGAGTTTCATCAAGAACAGCAGGTTCTCCACTAATATCTTCGATGTAGCCTACAATTATTTTTTCTGGCGCAATATCAATTTCAACAGTACTTACCGTTGGCGATCCTACCGCACTTGCTAAAGGAACAGACACCACAAAGGTGCTTAAGAGAGCTGCTAAGGTTAGAGAAGCAACTACTCTTCTGAATTTGTTGAGGATTTTCATTTTTGTTTTGGTTAAATTTTAATGAAAATAAATAAAAGGGGTCCTGGCTTGTTATAGCCAGGGGGTTATTAAGTCCTTCTGAAAAGGAAGGTTAGTTTTTGCATATTTTTTTATTTTTGATGCTAACTTATATTATACAATATCCTTGCTTTAATTGCAAGTATGTTTTAAAGCGTTTTTTATTTTCCCCAGCCAAGAGCCTTAAGCGCATTTTCAGCTGCGCTTTGCTCGGCATTTTGTTTACTACTCCCCTGTCCTTCGGCAATTTTTCTTTCTCCAATATAAGCGGCCATCACAAACTCTTTAGAATGATCCGGTCCTTGTTCTTCGATTAACTTATAAACTGGCGTGATGTCTTCTTTTTCTTGCACAATTTCTTGGAAATATGATTTAGCATCAATATGAAGGCCTTTTTCGAGAATTTCATCGAGATAAATAAGGAGAAACTTGTCTAGAAATTGGTGTGAAACTTCATAACCATGCTCTAAATAAATAGCTCCTAAAAGAGCCTCGAAAGTATTAGCTAAAATATAGTTTTTGGAGCGACCACCTGACTTTTCTTCGCCGTGACTGAGTATTAAATATGACCCTAAATCTAATTCTTTAGAGACTTGGGCCAAATGAGCGCCTTTGACTAAAGCAGAACGCCAGTTGGTTAAATCTCCTTCATCATTGGGATAATTTTTATACAAAAACTCTGTCACAACTAACTCCAAAACCGCATCTCCCAAAAATTCTAATCGTTCATTGTGAGCAACATTTTGATCGGAAATTTCATTAATATAGGACTTGTGAACAAAAACAGTTTCCAAAGTCTTGGAATCCTTGAATTTAATACCTATTTTTTCTTCTAATGATTGAAAACGATCTTGGTTCATGATTTTTCTGGTTTATGAGCCTTCATAACAGTGCTTAAGACTCCATTAATGAATTTAGGGGCATTTTCGTTGCCAAATTCCTTGGCGATTTCAATGGCTTCATTAATGGCCACAACAGGTGGGACATCGGGCGAAGCAATTATTTCATAAATCCCCTGTTCCAATATAACTCTATCAATTGGTGCGATCTTGTCAAATGGCCATTCCGGAGCTGTTTCTCCAATAATTACTTTAATTTCATCAAATTTCTCTAAAACACCTTTTAAATTAGATTGAGCAAAGCCATCGTTTTTTAATTTGGGATAGAATTCCTTCAAAACATATTCTAAAAGGCCCTCTGCATCACCGCCGTGAGATTCCCAGGCAAATAGGGTTTGGATAACTGCTATTCGAGAGAGATGGCGGTTTGAGGCCATTTAAAGGGTTTAAAAAGGACAATCGTTAACTAAGCTTGCATCTTGGTGATCTTTTGCATCTTTTTATCAACATTCAAGACTTGGCGGCCACGATACATACCACAACTTGCGCAGGCATGATGGATACGACGTTTTTCGCCACACTGAGAGCACTTAACTAACTGAATTCGGTTAGTAAGTTTTTTTCGGACTCTGCCCTCAAAGGTATGATAGCGTCTCTTAGAACGAGTCTTAGATTGCTTTTGCTTTGGTACCGGATGTTTTGGCATGATAAATTACGTTATTCGGATTAGAGAATACGGAAAATTCACCAAATTGCAAGAGAAAGTTGGGGGAAGAGGCTGAATATTGTCAGCCTCCCGTTCTAAAGAAGTTCTTACCCTTATTTACATCCCCACCATCAAGACAGATGGTCTAATGGCATCCATAACCCCGAGTAAGCTAGTTCCTAGCTTTTTGAACATAGTCGTGGCCCAGTCATCGGCCTCAGTTGTGCCGCTATAATCTAGCGCATCAAATTGATCTAAGGCGTCACCAAAGTTATTTAAATTAAAGATATCTAATTGGCTAGATTGCCAAGTATCATATGCGCGTCCAATTACAGCCGCTACCTCAGCCCGGTTAATTCCATCATAAGGTCTAAACCTGTTAGTGCCATCGTCACCAGTCATAATACCAGCTCCGGCAATGCGGTTAATTGTATCTTCCAAATCCCAAGGAACATCAGAGAAAGAGAAGGTTTGGCCTTCATCTT
>JABJMC010000049.1 GCA_018659585.1 Candidatus Peregrinibacteria bacterium | reverse complement strand
TCTCTCCGGCCACAATATCTATAGCCATTTTAAATTCTTCGGGATTTGCGACTCCTTTAAAACGAAGTACTCGCTTGGCTAAATGTCTATCAATCTGCTTGCCAGCTCCTTCGGCAAATCTTCCTACTCCGTGAAAACCCGCTAAGGCTACACTGGTCCAAAAAACTCGTCCCAACGCTTCATTACCTTCTAATTCAAATAACCATTTTTCTTCTAAGCCGATAGATCGAGCCATACCACTATGAGCGCTTTCAAATAAGAATCCTTCAGTGGCTGCACCACCAATAAATCCCCCTACTTGCACTACGCCTTTTACAAACTTAGATGCTTTATAAGTTCGACTCGCATATGTCGCTAGTCGTGTCCCTGCAATAAGATTCCGAGCGGCAATACTGAGCGCCCCTCTGGCCATTGAACGACCAGCGTTTGCTATTCCTCCAGACAAAACAATCAGTGGCGCATTTATCATTATCTCTCTTAAAACCATATCAAAATCATCCTCCACCATATTTAAGTACTGATCTTGCGGATTAAAAACTTCGTTATAGATTTCCCAAATATGTTGCTTGCCAGGCGGAACATCTGACGCTGGAGTAAAAGTAAAAGGTTTAAGCGCGTCGACCGTTAAATCATGATCAATTTTAGTTTGCTTCATTTCTTCTAGCCAGACATCTATTTGTTCATCGGTCATTCCTTGCTCTTTCCAATCAGCACGGTACCTTTCTCCTTTTTTACGAACGTACTCACCAGCTTCATCTTCAATTTCTGCTTTCCTTACATCACCAACTTTTCTTTTAGCAATTTTTATTTCTTTGGCCAAAGCCTGCTCAGCAATTGTTCTAACGCCTTCGTACTGCTTGCAGCTTTGTAAATAAATCATAACCTGCGCTCTCTGCTCCTGTAAATCAGACATGCTTGTTACATTCACTAAACTAATCATCATATTGTCACGGTCAACGCTACGCAAAGTTGCCATCAAAACAGAAATTAGGTTCATGTCACCAGAGATTCTTGTTCCTTCTCTGACCCTCCCCACTAATTCCGGTTGTATTGTTTCTAAACTTGCTTCTGGATTTAGAATAATTTCAGTTGTAGCCCGAGGAATAACATCTTCAACAATTTCGTTGTACCTTCCAATTAAATTTAGTCTTTCACTCTCAGATAAACCGCTATAAAAAACTGAGGTCGTAGAATGTTCTAACTCTTGAACCATTGACTGAAACAAAACAGTAACTAGTCTTAATTGCTCGACTCTTAACTGCTGCTGCTCAGATAAGTTTATGGTTTCTTGTTCGGCTGTCATTCCCTCTATCAATTCATCCAAAAAAACTTTTCTTTGGTCATCGGTTTCAATCTCATCCATTAAGTCATCAAATTCTGTTCTCATTTCTTCGACCTCTCCAAAATGGTGGGGTCCACTCTCATCAGACTTAGGCTTTAAAATTTCTTCGGCCTCTCTTTTCCTCTCGTCTTCTCCTTCTAATGCCGAGACATCTGACCTTATTTCTTCTATTTTCCTTTCTAAACCGCCAATTAGTCTGGTTACTATTAACTCTTGCTCACCTTCTCTTTCCGAAGCATTAGCCAACTCAAAAGAAATCCTACCAACTTTGGCTAAACCTTCCTCTAAAACTGTGTCGTCGTCTAATTTGCGAGCGTGTTCATTACAAAAAGCTTGAATTTGGTCTACCTTTCCCTGCCAAATATCTTCAGCGGCTTCTATTAATTCATAATCACTGTCCGCAGTTCGCGTTTGTGATTCATCTATTTCATCATGTAAATCATCTAACTGCATAATTTAGAAGTTGTTTAGTAGTTTTTGGAATTCCTTGTCCGGATCCCTTTTTGAGGAATCCTCTTTTTCTAGTTGCTTATAGGTTTTTCTTTTTAAATCTTTGTAAGTTTTTTTGAGTTCTGCTAAATAGTCCTCGCCCCGCTCTCCCTGTAAGGCTTCTTTTAGGAGCGGTTCTGCCTTTTTTTCATATTCAAGTAACGCTGACTGCAAATTTTTTAACTGCTTTTCACTAAAAGTTGGTAAGACTTTGAGAAGCGCTTTTTTCTTCTTTTCACTCACCAAAAATGACCGCAGAAGAAAGTATTTTGTTTTTTGAAATAGTTTTTTGTTTTTCATGTGTATTTTTAATCTGTTAAGTATACCAGAATTAACCTGTTAGCTCAATTGAATGAATTGGACGTATTCTGGGGATATTTTTTGCGTAAAACCAAGAAAAAGAGGTTTAGTTGAGAGCGCAGGGAGTTGGCTATCGCTGGAATAGCCAAACTCCCGATATCGAAACTAAAGTTCTTTTTCCTTCTTTGACTTCCTGGTAAAAATCCGTCATTTTATAAATACAAAATTTAACCTCCCAACAAATGTCTCTTACCCGTAAATTTATCGCCATTTTTAGTTTGGCGCTTTTAGGTTCGCTTGTTCTGGCGACCACAGCACACGCTTTAATTCTGCAGGCTAGTGATGAGTTGTTTTTTGACGAATACGTGACCGAAGATGTGTATATAGCCGGTGGGAATGTGACGATTGAACAGGATATTGATGGAGATTTGTTTGTGGCTGGTGGTGATGTGACAGTGAATGGAATTATTAACGGTGATTTGTTTGTGGCTGGTGGGAATATTTTGATTAACGAAGAAATTCTGGATGATGTGCGGGTAATTGGAGGAGCCATGACTTTGAATCGTAATGTGGGTGGTGATGTAATTTTGATTGGAGGGACTATGGATTTAGCACAAGACGCGGAAATTGCTGGTGATGTGATTTCTCTTTCTGGTCGAACTAACCTGTACGGAACAGTTAATAAGAGTGTGCGTGGAATTTTGGGGCGTTTGGTTTTAGGCGGAACAATAAACGGTGATCTTGATGTCCGTGTGACCGAAAAATTAGTAATGTTAAATGACGCTCATGTGGTTGGAAATGTTAAATATTTTGCTCCGGAAAAAATTGAAGATCATGGGGCTGTAATTGATGGTGAGGTTTCTTTTAACGAAATTTTATCGAGCTCAGATAAGGTGAAAGAAGGGGTGCGAGGGCTGCTTTCTAGTGGATCAATTGTTGGCAAATTATGGGGCTATCTTTCATTGCTTTTGATTGG
>JABJMC010000048.1 GCA_018659585.1 Candidatus Peregrinibacteria bacterium | reverse complement strand
CAAAAGTTTGTATTTTGTTCGTGGCGCTCAAAGAAAGTCTAATTTTGAATTTACGATGATTCAGTCGGATAATGGACCAGAGTTCTCACAAAACTTCACCGAAAGAATTAAAATAATTCACAGGCATAGCCGAGTAAGAAAATCTAATGACAACGCTCATGTAGAACGTTTCAACCGCACAATTCAAGAAGAATGTTTGGATAGAGTGCCAGAAACTATGGACTCATATACAAAAGCAATTTCAGAGTACTTAAAGTACTATAATCATGAAAGATTACATCTTGGAATTAACAAGAAAACTCCATCACAAATTATCAGTGAGTGTTGCCAAGCTATTGACTAGAAAACGTATCTGGTGGGCCACTCTCAATGATATTAGAACCACTTTTTTGAGCAATCACTGCTTCACTTAACAGGTTAAATTGTATGATCAAGATTAAAATTCTGTTAAATGGCTACTCTCAATTTCCCTAATCTTTCTTCATATTATTTCCTATTCCATTCTTTTCAACGTCTTTTACTTCTTCTACGCTACGCATAATTACTACTTTCCCACCACCTTCCTGGAAGCTTAGAATCTATATAATACATAGTTTTCGTATCTTGCCCGGCCAAGCTAAGCAAAAAATCAATGTCCTCCTGAGAAGCATTGAAATATTTTCTATATACCTTCTCTGAAAATATTCTAAACTCTGCATGCACAATGTAACCATCAACTGTTATCCGAGTTTTTTCTAATCTGGCTCTAAAGGATAATAATTTAGCCCTATCTACTTCATCCCATCTTTGAAATTTACTAAAACCATGTTCTATCAGCAGATCCAAAGGTCTAGGCATTCTTTTGTCCAAGACCTTAAGCTTTTTCCACGTATGTATAGCAGATTCAGGGAAACCCAAAATAAAACCTTCAACCTCTTGATCTTTCTTTGATTTCTCCAAAATTACGCCAATGGAGTCATTCCGAATCCCCAATGTTTCAGCAAAACCACTTTCAGCCTTTATTCTGGCAATAATTTTTCTCTGAGAATAAAGACAAAAAGAGCTATATATGTGTTTTTCAATCTTGGCATCTGGATATATTTTCTTTGCCTCTAAAAGAATCTCGTTCAATCCCTCTTGATCAACCTTAGAAACATAACAAGCAGGCTTGGGAGAGATCAAAAAACCAAACAATGGTGTAAAATCACCACTTGAACAATTTGGAACCTGACCTAATAGATCAAGCACCATTTCTTTTTCTTTATTATGCCCAATCCCACTTGCATCTATAGATCGTGCCCATTTTACAGCTTCGCTAGTGAACATATGTTTTAACATGCAATAAGTGTAGAAAATAATCTAAAAAAGCTGCCCTTTAAAAATATTAGCATCCAGACACATTGGCAATGGTAATGTTTTTATCTACTGATCATCTAACTCTCCCGATTCTACGAATGAGGCAAGATTTGTCATCATGCTCGCATGCTTCAGTTGCTTTTCTCTTTCAGAGAGACCATCCCATGGATGACTAGAAGACTCACCAGAAGCCGATTCCCCCACCATTTCCAACTCCCTAATGAGACGCTCATAAGCTTCAACTAAAGGGTGATCCAGATTTTCCTTCAACATCTCCAAAACCTTTTTCTCAAACCATAATTTCTTTTCTTTACCTCGATTGAATCGTTCCCAAACCGTCTCCCCAACTTGTTTATAGGTTCTGAGCAGCGCTCTTAAATTAACAATTTTGTCCGCAAGGCAGACAATCATGGCCTTCCTCTCCCCGGCCTTAACACTTTCAATGTACTTGATCTTTTTATCCTCCCAATCCTCTTTGCTTTCGAGTTCAGGATCGTTGGAGACCGCTTTGACGATTCTAAGAACTTCTGGGCCGCAATTGGCTTCTATCTCTTCTTCCGTGCAGGTTGTGTCTTCCAAAAGATCGTGACAAATTGAGGCGGTAATCACATCAATATCCAGATTATTCCCGCCATGTCCGAATAAGAGCCTGGATATTCCCAAAATGTGAATGATGTACTGCTTACCGTCACCTTTCCTAATTTGTCCTTGGTGATACTTAAGCGCAAGATAAAGCGCCCTTTCTACTCTTATTGAGAGCAATATCATGCTAGCTCTAAAGATCGATTTTGGGTTTTCATCAAAAATTTCTATTTCATATGCGCCATCTTCAGCTCGTCTTGTCCAATCGATGTAGGTTGAGAAAGTGGGGTTGAATTCTTTGAATGAATCAATGGCATGCATAAGAGTAAACTCCAAATTATCACTGGGTTCTGTCCAAGAATAGGCTTCATCGTCGAAAAAGTCTGCAAAGATGTTTGTGTCGAGTAGGTTGATTTTAGCGATTTTGTATTCTGAAGTTGTTTTCATATTTGGTTGGATCATTGGTTAATTAGGAATTCAATATATTTATTATAGTCAAAGTGCATTCCTATGGGCTCTGGACTTATCCAAAGCGATTGAGTGTTTGGATATTGAAGATCTTCCTTACTACACTGATCATAATAGCGCATGGCAAAAGATACAGCTTCAAAATAACTATCTGACTGAAAAATGCCATTCCGGATGGGAGGATCTTTATAATAATCCCAGCAATCCTCTGTCATAACGACGTAAGGACCGTTTTGAGTAAGGCTTTTGTGCATTTCCATATAAATGGGGTTAGAAAACAAAAAAAGCGGTCAGGAAAATTCATTGTCTGGACTTATACCTCCAGCAAGTGAAATCTCCCAACCGC
Organism: Candidatus Peregrinibacteria bacterium; assembly: GCA_018659585.1. Lineage (GTDB taxonomy): Bacteria > Patescibacteriota > Gracilibacteria > UBA1369 > UBA12473 > JABJMC01. The sequence continues at coordinate 51,651 of JABJMC010000048.1, read as the reverse complement.
TCTTAAATAGCGATTAGTCATTCATTTCATGTGGCTTGCCGCAGATTTCCCAGCTTGCCTATCCCGCTAATCGGGAAGAAATAAATGGTGCGAATCGGTCGCACTCAGTTCTAAATTTCAAGGACAGTTTTATTATAGCCAATTATGGCTTAAAGTAAAGCTTTCTACGCCTTTTGTCTTATTTTGGCATCCATTGTTTTCCCATTTTTATCTTTCCATTCAATCCATCCATTTGCTCTCCTCCCTAGGATTACCCCAGCCGCTGTACTGGGTGAAGCGAATGTATAATCCTCATTAAATAAATATGTCCCTTCTTTTTCTTCTAAAATAGATTTATCTACTAATATTTTCCTTCTGTTTGATAACCAACTTCCAGCTGTCTTAGTTTCTTCTAAATTTGCCTTAGATCCCTTGAATACTATTACGCCATCTTCTGTATATTCACCTTCAGCATAAGCATTTTTCCCTTTGCAAATAAAAATATTTTCTTTATTTTTTTTGTTTTCTTGAAAAATAGGAAATCCTAATGTGGAAATTAAAACTTTCATGTCATCATAAAAACTCAACACAAAATCAACATCTTGCTCTGTTAAAGATGACTGAGTTGGAGTTATTGAATTTTCTAGGTTACATTTATTAACTATTTTTGCCTGTTCACAACAATAATTTTCAAGATATTTAATATGAGCTTTATTTATATTTCTCTTTTCGGAAACAAAGCAAATCGCTTTATTCCAAAAATCTTTATTAGCATTATGCTGTTTTAATCTTGTTATAAGATTTTCAGCTTCACCAATATAAACACTTACTTTTTCAATCTCATCTTCCTTCCCAAATAAAAAATATATTCCTGGATCTTGAAGATCATTGCGCTTATATACAGTATCTAACTTATTTCTTGGAATGAAAATCGCTTTAACAATTGAATCTTTAATATCGCAAATCTTTACTCCTCTTGGATTACTGTCCGGAATGAATATAGTTATTGTTCTTCCTCTCATGTTGGTTTGATTAAAATATTATAATTTCTTAAGCACCTCAAATATCTTCACCATGGCCAACGTATCCAACTCGCAATACTTTAACAAATCCTGTTGAACCTGATCTTTATCTTGTTGGCTCTCCATTTCAAACATCATTCTCTTCCAGCTGTTCATGGCCATCGAACCGTCGCTAATGTTTAAGTTCTTATAAGATAGCTCTGGGACTAGCACGGGCAAAACAGCTTTTATGGAGAATTTTCCTCTAAAATCAGCATCAACATAATCATGCTGTGAAAAAATATCCATTAAATCAAAAAACCGATTGTTGTAGCCGTGAAAAATTTCGGCGTGTTCAGGTAGTAGCTCCGCAAGGTCTTCGTGGCATTTTCCTTCAAACTTCTTATTCCAAACAATCACACTCCCCTGCTCTCCAATCAATTCCCTTAAAGCCTCAGCCAATGGGATCATTGGATTTATCTCCGGATCAGTATGCAAAAATTCGTAATGTTCCAACTCCCCATTCGGTTCTCTTAAAATGTGCAATGAAAACTGAAAAGGTACCTGCTGATAAGGAGTACAGCCATCGTAAACAGGAATAGCAGTTGGGAAGGTTTCGTAATCCAAAAAATAAAGAGGATAACTTAGCTCTCCTAACTTCTGTTTTATCTCTATCGAATCAATAATCGATTGCTTAGTTTGTTCAACATTTACATGATTTCTCTGGTACTCGGTTAGCTCAAACTCCTCTGGAACGTCTTCAATGGTGTAACAACCCTCCTCAATAAGCCCTTCTAATCTCTTAGGGCTCGAGCCGATCCTTACAATATCGTGAACAGAGTAATCTGGCACATCGGGGTACAAATATTTAAAAGCCGGGCAGTGCTTACTACGTGATTTGTAAATACACTCGCAAGGAAGCGGTTCTCGATCATTCTCTAAAATGCGCCGCATATCATCAATCATGAGATTAACCTGCCCTGCCAACTCTTTTACAAGCTCTGTAATATCGGTTATTTCAAAAAGATTTCGAGGGATGATGTCTCCTTGCTTACGGAATTCCTTGTTCAACTCTATTAAATTAACCCTCCCAACGTTATAACCAGCCATTTTCATCAAAATATACTGAAAAGCGGCGTCTTTAAGATGCTCATCTTTTTTCTTTTCTTTTGAAGATGTGGCTTTTACCTCGTTAATAACCCAATACTCATTATCCTCATCCCATTCTAGAATATCCACCATGGCATAGAGGCCTTCTACCTCAAAAGTAGCCTGGAAAATGTTCTTTTTTCCTTCTTCTAGATGTTTTTGAGTTTCTTCAACCGCGGCGCTTTCTCTACTTTCAACTAAAACCCCACGTGGGAATAACTTTCGCGCCCAGAGCTCTACTTCATACCCATTTTTGATTAATTCTTTATCAAAATCACTAAGGATATTATCATCCAGAACTTCCGGCTTTTTCTTAAAAAACCAGAAATAGGCTGGACATTCTAGGTAGCGGACAAAGTCGGATTTGGTGATTGGGTTAGTTATCATTTGGTAGGATTACATGATTCTAATAAAACTTTAAGTGTTGAATGAATAGTGATTTCCTTTGTGGGGACAATTATGTACCTCCATGGTTTCACGATCCCAAATTTACCAATATTTTTATTAACTACTTCACAATATTCCTCGGCCGTAGTTTTTTTAGCTTGAACATTACGTCTATCAATCTCCTCTTCTGGCTTAACTTCAATCATTACAATTTCTTTTTCAAATTCAACTACGAAATCAGGCTCATAGCGATGATGTGATTCACCCTTTTCATCACGCCAATATAAACCTTCAAATTGATTAGGCGCCGGTCGCAACCAATCCTCTACTCCATCATCACTGTCTAATAGATAGGCTAGCCTTACTTCGTCAGAAGAATCAAATTTATATTTAGAATGGCAGGCTTTTTGAAATGGACCATATGCCAATTTTGCTGAAAAAGTATTTAACTGGGACTCAAGAGTAACAGGCGTTTCGCCAAAACCAAGTGAAATATTATATTGTTCTAGAAAAGGTTTAGGCTCGGTAACACCTGAATCTAAATATCCTTCCGATTTTAATTCCTTATGAGACAATATTTGTTTATAAATATCATCGGCAATACAACGAGCATTGCTTTCCACAATCAAAGACAAATTATCATCATCAATAGCCTTCTTCCTATAATGCGCCACGGCTTGATCAGCTAATTTTAACAATAAAGGTTTTTGTGCCTCATCATCATAATCAACCAAGGGGAAATCTAGGAGTGCAGCTATAATTGTGCTTTGTGGTGTTTGTTTATTTTTCGAACCAAAACTGGTTATTTGCGTAACCTCTCTCACCCGTCTGCCAGGAATTTCTTCACCCAATAAATTTTTTTCTCGCTCATTCTGAAGTTGCTCTTCTAGAATAGCTCTTTCATTTGTATATGACCGAAGTACACCAATCCTAATATCTAAATCAAAATCATGAAGAATAAGTTCTCCATAATGTGGAGTAAGAATAAGTCTTGGAATCGGGATGTTTCTTGTTTCTAGATCTGCACTTGATTTCTTTGCAATATTTGACAGCTCATTTTGAATCCCTGGCTCAAATGAACCAAAAAGAGTATCTGTTCCAAAAGGAGTTGCCTCTTTTACACTTGTTTTTTGACCATGGAAGTCTGAGAAGGATAAAATTTTAGCCGTTTCTTTAGAAGCAGCACTAATTAATTCTTCTCTTTTTTTCTCTAGCATCTTTGATTTAACATCTGATTCCATTGTTTCAAATTGTGGAATCTTTGAAATCGTAGCTTCTGCTCGCTTATTTATTTCTTCCATAACCACGTCAGACTTTCGTATCTCATCAGAAATGTTTTGTAGAACAATAGGTTGAACTTCAGTTAAGACTTTAACTTCTTTTGTCTCTAACTCAGATATCTTTTCCACTTGTCCCTGTATAAGTGGTGAATCTTTTGCTAATTCAACGACTCTGGCATATTGACCATGTGCGACGACAACCAATCGATCTACTAGTGGCTCACTAGTTCGTTCGCCGTATGGTAGTCGCAAACCACGACCAATTGTTTGCTCGGTTAAAATTGCTGCCGCAGATGCACGCAGTGGAGCAATTGTATATATATTGGTTACATCCCACCCCTCCTTAAGCATGTTTACGTGTATCACTACTTCCACTGTGTTATCAGGATGTTCAAGAGAAATAAGATCTTCAATATTTTTATCTGCTTCATCACCACGAAGTTTGGTATGTATTTCTATTACTTTCCCTTTGAATTCTCCATTCCTAAAATCATCACTATCTATCAGAGTCTTTAGTTCTCCTGCATGGGTTGTATCTTTTGCCACAACTAGCATTACTGGTTTTACAACCGACTTGTTATTTTCTAATGCATATTCCTTAAGTGCGTTTTTTGCACGTTCATGAAAAAAGGCCGCTAATTGTAGTTTGCGTGCATCGGTATCAATTGAATCATTATCAAATTGAGTAAAATCAACATCTGCCTCTGTTCCTATCCATGGATCCTTAACAAGTTTTCCACGAATTGCATCCCCCAGATTATAAGAATATAAAACATTCCTCATCCTAATTTGTCGTGCATTTCTTCCAGTCCCTTTTGTGCCAAGATATGGTGTTGCTGTCATTTCTAGCCCAAACAGTGGATCCATTAAATCAAATGCCCCAAGTGCTGCGCTAGCATGATAATGATGTGCTTCATCAAGCATTACAACCAAGTCTTCTTGTTCCTTTAGATAATCAAAATATGAAGCTAAAGTTCCATCATCGTTTTGTCCGTACATTTCTGATCCTTTAACTATACCTTTCGCAATCCCTTTTCCATCAATTAGATTTTTTTGCGCAAATTGCTGAATATTAAAAATATTGATTTGAATCTGGTTACCAAAAATTTCTGTATTCTGTTGGTTAGTGTAGTTATCAGTAGTAATAATCTTTGTAGTATTTATATTAATCTCTTGTATACCTTTAAAAACATACTTTGGATTGTTTGCTTTGCTAAAGTCATCATAGAGTTTTCTATAGATTGTGAGATTTGGAGCCACAATTAAAAAATGCTGAATATTATAAACAAGATAAAGATAGGCCACAAAAGCCCCCATTAGACGTGTTTTGCCCACACCTGTTGCTAGCGCAAAGGTATATGCAGGATATGTACGCTCAAAATCTTCAAAATTATCTGCCTCAGGAATAGTGTCAAAATATTTTATTGATTCAGCCAAAATTTCACCAGTATTATTCCGATTACCATTTTTCATGCGTGCTAAAACCTTTTGACCAACAGGTGCCTGTAAGTAATCAGCAAAAAGTTTCAAACTATTTGTCTGCGGTATGCGCAAGCTCATTGCGTTTTTAAGATATTTGATTGTTTGTTCTGGTTTCATATTATTTATAAGTTATCTTCAGTATCAGCTTCAATTTCCTCATCTTCAATGACTGATTCTTTAATTGGAAGTAAATATTCTTTTTTCCCAAAGTGGCATGCTTTCAGTACTGATTGTGGAATTTTTTTAATAGTAATACGATCATCTATTTTTTCTGCACCGGGCTCAAATTTCTTTGGGCAAATAATAAGAGATTCACCTACTCCAAGGCGAACTACAATTTGTTGAACCATACCACTCGTAAGAAGCTGTGTAGTAACATACAAATAATTCTTTCCTTGTCCAACACCATGCTTCCAGTACTCAATGCCACTTGGTTCAAATGTGAAATTCATCAACTTACACATAGCTTTGATAAGCTTTGTGTCGTTGTAAAATCCATCAATCACTGGATTGCCAAACTCATCCTTCATTATAAAACTTGGGGCCAGTTCATAGAATTTATATGCACCACCACCTTTCCATTCTACTGCCTTGCTAATACCACCTTGATCAGAACCATCGACTACTTTATCCAACCTAGTCTTGCAGTGCGTATAAGCATGCTCTCCCATCTCAATCCCGATATGTTTCCTGCCCATTTTATGGGCGACTGCAGAGGTTGTTCCTGATCCCAAAAAACTATCGAGCACAATATCTCCAGAAATAGTAGAGACGTGTATTACTTTCTGAATTAATTTTTCTGGTTTTGGAGTACTAAAGATGTCTTTAGGAAATAAATCTTTTATTTCTTTTTTTGAAGTTCTATTGGTGCCTACATCTTTATGGTACCAAATGGTTTCAGGAGGAGTGCCTTTACTATCTTTTAGATAAATACGAAAATAAAGACTCCATCCTTTTTTGGTCTTAATCCACTCTAACCTTTTCTTGTCTTTTTCAACTCTTTCTAATCCCCATCTCCATCTGCTATCAGAACCATCTGCATTTTTGGGATATACCTCTGTTCCATCAGGAGCAATAATTGAAAAATACATAGAAGGACGTTTTTCTCTATATCCATCAACTCCCATTGCTCTTAATGGTTTGAGATAATATCTATCTCCATTTTCATCAATTTTATTATAATGCTTTGGAATTTCATCAGCATTATATATACGATTTACTATTACAGATTCTATGTTCTTTGCATAAACAAGAACTGAATCATGCTTAGATGAAAAATATTTTGAATCCATATTAGGGCTATCTGCTTTTTCCCATATCATATTGGCAACAAAATTCTGTCTTCCAAATATTTCATCAAGTAAAATTTTACAATAATGTGATTCATTATCATCTAGAGTAACCCAAATACTTCCTTTCTCGTTTAGTAGTATTTTTAACAACTCCAATCTTGGCTTCATCAGAGATAACCATGTTGAATGTTCTACACTGTCATCATATTGTTCAAATGCATTTCCAGTATTATAAGGTGGATCAATGTAAATGCACGTCACTTTCCCTTCATATTCAGGAAGTAGGGCCTTGAGTGCAAGAAGATTATCTCCATGGATAATTATATTCTCTGTATTTGGATCATTCTTACAATTGGAAAGCTCAGTGTTTTCTTCTAAAATTCTTGGTTCAATATTGGCTATATCGTACTCAGGATTATTCTTTCCTATCCACGTAAGTTCCAGTTTTTTTTTATTGTTATTCATGATTTTATATTATTTTAAATCTAATAGTGAACAAATTAGTAAGTGTCATTTTTTGATTCAGCTGAGCCTCCACTCGTTCCAACAGGTCTTCTTTCTTATTATCTACCTCATCTTGTGAATGATACAGTTTTTGTCGCATTTCATTTCTTTTTTTCTCTAGACCCTTAATTTCTCTTTGGAGTTTCACTTTCTTTCCCAAGTCTAACACTTTCTTTGCACTTGTCTTCATTGCCTTGAGATCAATATCCATACGCTTTAATTCTATTTCCAAGCTCTTTTTCAAATCCTCTGCCCATCCATCCAGCTTGTCTACCTCAGCATCAAAAAATTCACTATTCCTTTCAGCTATTTGACCAGAAACAATTTTGACGGTCTGCTTTTCAAATTCATCAATATTTCTCTCCTCCTCTGAGCTTAATTGAATACAATCTTGGTGTTTCCCTGCAAGCGCAAAGATTTTCTTAACAACATCTGACTCCAACTTCTCACCATTATCATCAATAGCTGCAACAATAATATGATCTTCTTTTTCAAATGCCTGAACAGAATAATTAGAAACCCTAAGTGTTCCGCTCTTTCCAACTAACGGCTCTAATACAGAAATTATAACTTGATGATTGCTATAATCGAAAACAATTTCCTTAGTAGGTAATTCCTTGCCCTTCACTTCACTTAAAATTCTTTGCGCTAATGGATGAGCAGGTCGATAGACGTGTGAGTCTTCAATATTATTTCCAATTTTATATGGACCTGATGGGATAACTTCACCTTCGAATGGATTTTCATTTAATGAAAATGAGTATTCATGATCTGCAAATTTTGCAATATCACCCAAATAAAATTTAGTTGTTTCCCAAAGCCATTTTTGATAAGTATCCAAATATCGTTGGCTCTCATGAAGATTTAATCTCAATTTTTCATGAACTTCGGTATCAAAATTTTCAAGTAACTTTTGTCTAGCATCTCCCATATTCTCCTGAATACTTACATCCATCTCTTCTTGAAGTGAATCAAAAGCAGTGTTAATTTCATCTTCTGATCTACATGTTTGATAAATAGCTGCAATACGCTTCTCAAAATCTACACCTGATTCAATAGTCCCAAGAATGTCATCACTGGCACCAAACACCCCCTTGAATAGATTAAATTTCTGATCTAATAATTCATACACTCTTTGATCAGCGGCATTTTTTCTATTTACAAAATTTATCACTACAACATCATTTTTCTGTCCATATCTGTGACAACGACCAATTCTTTGCTCGATACGTTGTGGATTCCAAGGTAAGTCATAGTTTATAACTAAGGAGCAAAATTGAAGATTAATACCTTCAGCACCAGCCTCCGTAGCTATCATTATTTCTCCTTCATTCTTAAAGTATTCAACAATAGAGGCACGCATATCTGCAGTTTTTGAGCCTGTAATTTTATCTGTATCTTTATTCTTCTCTAACCATTCCGCATAAATCTCTTTTGACTTAGGATCATTGTTGGATCCATTAAATACTATAACCTTTCCTTCATACCCATTTTCACAGAGTAGATTCATTAAATAATCTTGAGTAATCCTTGATTCTGTAAAAATAAGAGCTTTCTTTTGTGATCCTAACTCTTCCGCCATTTGAAAACCTTTTTGAAGACCAATGAGGAGCGCATCTCCCTTTGAATTTTTAAAGATCTTGTTCGCCATATCTCTATATTTCTCCAAATCTTCTTTCTCTTCCTTCATTGCTTGAATGTCTTCTTTAGTATAGATCTTTTCATCCTCATTTTCTTCATCATCAACACCCTCTTCATCATCAACCCATTCGTCAGCCAATTCATCATAGCCATCAAAGTTTTCTTCAATACCAGGAAGGCCTAATTCAACTTGAGTTTGATGCTTTTTTGCTTTCTCAATTAATTTTTCCAGTTTATAAGCAAGTCCTCCTAAGGTACTAGCAATAGCAAATGAGGAAGATGCTAATAATTTACGTAAGATGAGTGACATCAAGTGCCTTTGACTAGCAGGTAGGGCATAAAGCTGTGGGCGCTGTAAATATTCCGTCATCTCATCATAAAGCTCCTCTTCTTCTTCTGAGGGGATATAATCTTCAGTTAAAGGAATACGTTTTGTGTATTTAATATATTCTAATACCTGTCTTCTTAATGTTCTAATGCAGACGGATTTTAATCGTTTTCTCAGGTCAATAAACATCTCCTGTTTTGGCTCAACGAGCCCTAATTCATTTTCATAAATATCCTGTACTTGAGAAACTCTTGCGTATTGTGATTTAAAACTTTTAAGATCCCCAAAAACATGATCATCAATTATGCTGACAAGACCATAAAGCTCAAGTAGGGAGTTTTGAAGTGGAGTAGCTGTAAGAAGAATTTTAGGGACATTCTCAAGTGCATCTTTTATATCCTTAGCAATTTTGTTGCTGGGCTTATAAACGTTCCTTAATCTATGCGCTTCATCAATAATTGCCAAATCCCATGGAGTTTGCTTTACGTATGGAGCTTTGTTGCGGGCAAAATGGTATGAACAAATTATAATATTGTCACCTTGATCAAACGGATTAAGATTTCCTTCTTTTATACATTTGTTAAAGGATTTTGCCTCTAAGATTGTAGATGGAATAAAAAACTTTTCTTGGAGCTCTGTACTCCATTGTTTACGGAGGTTAGACGGCACAATTAGAAGCATTCTTCTTTTACGTTCAGCCCATTTTTGAGAAATAACCAACCCAGCTTCAATTGTTTTCCCTAAACCTACTTCATCGGCTAAAATGGCACCTTTGGAAAGTGGTGAACGAAAAGCAAATAAAGCCGCTTCAATCTGGTGAGGATTCAAATCAACCTGAGCATTGGACAAAGTAGACGTGAGCTTTTCCAAGCTATCAGAAGGACTCCGTTTTGTTAATGCATAAGCATAATACTTCGCATGATAAGGAGTTATTTTCATAATTTTTAAGCCTGTAATTCCTGGATACAATAACATGAAATTTCATATTTTTAATATTTAGATTTTAATTATCCGCCCCAACCTCATATAACTAATGAAATTTTTAAGATAAAACAACTTTGACCTTAAAGCTAAAAAGCGGCAGTATTTATTTATAAAAATTCAAAACATTTAAATGCAACTAAACATACCAATCGAACAGGCTATAGCAATAATTGATAAATTAGCCGACGAAGGACAACGAGGCTTTGACCAAATGGAATTCGATTACCTAGAAAAAAGAGATCAAAAAACTTATGACCCTAAAGAAGATAATAAAAAATACTCAGAAATCTACCTGAATTCATGGTATCGAGAATGCCTGAGACACCTTGAAAATATATTTCTAGAAAAAACTCCAATTCAAGAATTCAGAAGGCCAAAAACTTTTGCCCTTTATGGTAGCCATGGTATGAATGAAGATTTTATTAATATCGGTTCAAATTTTGCAACGAGAATCGCTATCCTTCAAAAATTCTATTGGGCCCTCACAGAAAGGTTAAATCAGAATAAAGGTTCTCAATCTAAAAATACTAAATCTGTTAAACCTCGTGTCAAGCTCCCACCGGGTACAAAGTGGGAAGATCTAACACTAAAATTCTTAAATGGGGAGACTGTTGAAATTTATATACGCAATAAAGGAAAATTGGGAGAAGCAAATTACCATGATTTTGGCCTAGAAAACAAAAGGGAAAGAATGCGTCCGCCCACTCAACCATGGAATCTTTTTAAAATATTATCAAAACACCCGGATCTTAAAAGTAAAGATATAGATGCCCCTCCCCATCTTAGGCGTACTAAATGTGATTTAAAGGAAGCCTTTCAATTATATTTTGGGATTTCAGAAGATCCTTTTTTTGAACATAAAATTTTTAAGGCTTACAAACTAAAGTTCAGAGTTATTCCAGAAAACGAACCTTTTAAGCCCGTTGTTGATGATTTTGAAGCTCATTATTCAGAAATAACCGGACAACGTTAATTAACTCAGACAATTTTAATAAAATTTTCAGATAACAGAGCGTAACGCATGTGATTTTTAACCTATTAAGGGTAGAAGCCTTTAATAATTCACATGCAAAAATTAAACGTATACCAAACTCAGTGTATTGAAACTGCCGCATCGATAATGACTGCCGGAGCCTCTTTGATTGAAGTCCAAAAATTACCTACCGGACGTTCAATTTTTATTTTTGAACAAACAAAAAGGCTAAAGGAAATCCAAAAACTACACACCCAACAGAAATTGGTACTCCCCAGTCAAGTATTATTAACAAACCTTAAATTCCTCAAGACCAAAGTAAAAGAATCTAATCAAATCCACTCTTGAACTTGCCCCAAGAAGCTATTTTGGAATTTAAAAAACTCTATCAGTTAAAAACCGGTAGAAACCTATCTGTCGCTGAATCTGAAGAAATGGCTCAAGAATTATTAACCCTTTACGCACTATCGCAGGACCAACAACAAATCTTATGACCCTTTCTCACTTTCAACTCCAAATACGCCCGCAAAAGCCTCCTTAATAAAGAGAGAGGTTGAGTGGCAAAACCTCTCAACCCCTAGTCACCACAAGTTTACGCTTCCTTACTGATGGAAGCAACTTTTAATCCTTAATATTTATAACATGACTACAAAAACCGAAAGAGCCCTGACAAAAACTAACCCTGATCTTCTTGCGGAAGCACGTAAGCTTGCTGGCACAACTTCTGGCCCGCAAGATCGCGTGTCCTACGTAAAAATCAGCTATGACGATGCTGTCGCCCCACGAGGGAACTTTATCTTCCGCCGCTGGAATAAAGAAGCTGAAGTATACGAGGACGAGGATTTGGGGCCTTCGCTAGAGGCAGTAGTTCTTGCTCATACTAAACAAACTAGCCAATGGGATCATGATGCCGGAAGCAATATTTACGTCTCTAATGAATTTGATGATTACGCTGAACTAATTTACCTAGCCAGTGACAAACGCCTCATCGATAAAGGGACATATCGTCAACTCAAGGATAAGTACGAAGGACTGCGTCTCCAGGTTGTTCTTTATCTACAAGTGAACGGTCAAATTGCCAAAATGTTTTTGAAAGGCTCTTCTATTGTTGGATTTTCGGATTATGAGGAAATTTCCTTTAAAAATTCTACGATCCAGCAAAACCAAACCATTTTTACCACCACGAAGGAAAAAAATGGCGCTGTTGAGTATTTCAAACTCCATTTTGAGAAAAGTGAGCCTCAAGACCTTGAGGAAATGATCAAACTGAGCCGCGAAATTCGCAATGGAATTATATTATTTCAGGAGAAATTCTTAACAGATCGATCTGAAGAGGACCCTATTCAAGAAGTACTTCCCTCTTCTGAATCTAAGGAGGAAGAATCTGACATGCCAGAAAATCTTCTTTTTTAACCCAATCGCCTCCGCAAGCGGGTTGTCTTGCGGAGGCTTACTCCTAACCTTATGAAACTACAATGCAAACTGATGAATTCCTAAAGTTATTTCCAGGCTATTGCCTTCAAACTTTTGATGACAAGGCTAAAAACAGGTCCTTTGCAATGTGCGGCACTCCAACTCCTGAAAGATGGAAACGAGCCAGGGCTCTCAATAAAAAAAGTGCCGGTGTGTTTTTTACGCCAAATTCATGTCCCGATGGTAAGCGGAAAAAAGAGAATATGACGCAAGTTAATGCTTGGTTTGTGGAAATGGATGACTTCCCTTTAAAAGAACAATGGGATCGCTTCCGAATGGCCCCTCTGAGGCCTAGCGTTATAATAAAGACCCGGAAGTCCCTTCATGGATATTACCTCGCTAAAAACGGCGCAAAACTAGAAAACTTTCCAGATATCCAAAAATCCATTATTCAATATTTTGATGGCGACCCAGCTTGTAAGGATATTTCTCGTGTTTTAAGAGTCCCTGGTTATTACCATAACAAGCAAGATCCATTGATGGTAACTATTGTTTGGCCAAAAAATAACAGCGAACTCAAATACTATACTGAAGCAGAAATGGTTAGAGCTTTCCCCTTAAAGAAAAGCCCTGACAAACCTATCGCCCCCCTTAGCAAACCTAATAAAGGCCAAGGTTTTTGGGATGCAGCCGCAAGTTTAAGTAACAAACTTGTTTTACAACGTGCGTCTGGCACAGCAATAGTAAACCATGAGATGTTTACTTTTAGGCCACGCTCGGGAGGAGGTGAACACATTGACGTAAATGGAAAGCCAGCGGACGCCTGGATTGATAGTAATGGGATGATTGGATCGGGCAAAGATGGTGGGCCCACCTACATCCAATGGTTTCAATACTATGACCACTCAAAAGGTGAAATCGCTAAATGGATTAAAGAAAACTGTCGTGATCTTCTACCTAAAAGTGCACTCAATCAAAAAACCGGCTTATCAAACGAAAAAAAAGACGACACCTCCACTCAAACAGAAACTCTAATTGAGCTATTTGATAAGCAAAATCCAATTATATTTCGCGATCAGATGGACGATCCTTTTACTCAATTTTCAATTGGTGATCAAAAACACATTAAAAGATGCGAAAGTAAAAGCTTTGGGAAGTACCTTCATCATCTTTACTGGAAAGAAACTAGCGACCTAGTGAATTCAGAGAATTTAACAAAAGTTATGAACCTGATTGCAGCCAAGGCGATTTATGGTGATCAACAATTTAAACTTCAAAATAGAGTTGCATATTGCGATGGCGATGTCTGGTATGACATTGGCCATTCAAAAGCTGTTCGTATCCGAAAAGGAACTTGGGAAATCGTGAATGATATCCCAATTCTATTTCGTTCATTTCAGCATCAAGAAGATCAAATTTTACCTGTCGCTCAAGGAGAAGGAGATGCCCTCCGTCTTTTGAATCACATTCACCTTCAAAGTGACAACCATAAAGTTTTACTTTTGGTTTGGCTTGTAGCCAGTTACATTCCTGAAATAGCTCATGCTATTTTGGTTCTTTTTGGCGGCCAAGGATCGGCAAAGTCCACTACAATGCGGTTCCTCCGCCAACTAATTGATCCTTCAAAAGCTGGGCTTTTATCGTTACCTTCAGCCGATGAAATTGTCCAGCAACTTGCTCATCACTACACTCCATTTTACGACAATGTGAATCGAGTAAACCAAAATACATCTGACATACTTTGCCGTGCTGTCACAGGAGCTGGAGCATCAAAGCGACGCCTTTTCACTGACGACGATGATGTTATTTACCAATATAGGCGTGTAATTGCGCTTAATGGGATTAATAACGTTGTAGAGAACCCGGACCTACACGATCGTAGCATTATGATCGAGTGTAAACGTATTGATAAAGAACAACGAAAAACAGAAGAAATTGTAAACACAGAGTTTGCAACGGATCGCCCAATTATTTTAGGAGGTATTTTCGATGTTTTAGCTCAAGCTCGTGTCGAATTTGATCACATCTCTTTAAATGAACTTCCACGTATGGCTGATTTTGCTAAATGGGGTTACGCGATTGCCGAAATACTTGGTTTTGGAGGGCCGTCCTTTCTAAAAGCTTATGAATCTAATATCAATCAGCAAAATGAGGAAGTACTCGAAAACGACCCTGTCGCTCATACCATTTGTCGTCTAATTGATGACTATGAGGAATGGGAAGGTACCCCAACCGAACTTCATGAGAAGCTTTTTAAAATTGCCGAGGATGCAAAAGTAAATCTTAAAGCTATGCCAAAAACGCCAGCAACATTAGGGCGCCAAATTAATGTGGTGCATTCCAATTTACTTGAAAGCGGAATTGTTATCGAAAAAGAGAAGGATAAAACACGGAGAGGCCGATTCTACAAAATTTACAAGCAAACTGTCTCATCTGTCTCATCTGTCGCTAAACCTGATACTACTCCACCTGAAAACGACGACTGCGACAGTAGCGACGACAAAAACGCCCTTTTGAATAAGATCTCTAATAAAGAAATCAAAGAAGTTTTTGGGCCTGAAACGGAAATAGACGATATCCCTAATAATTCTTAACTCTCTTCTCATGCAATGCAACTTCAAAGACGATAATGGCAAACAATGTAGGGCTCACTCCATAAAGGGCCAGGAATGCTGTTTCTTCCATCACTCTGAAAAGAAAAAACGCCAAGAGGCACAATCACGAGGCGGTCAAGCAAAAACTATTGTGGTAAAAGAGCCTTTACCACCCATGACGCTCAAGGAAACTCAAGATGTAATTCTCCTACTTGAAGATACAATCAATCGTGTCCGTTCTGGTGAATTGGACGCAAAAATTGGCAACTGTATTGGCGTTCTTTCCGGACAACTCATTAAGGCTATTGAAGTCTCCAGTATCGCTAATCGAGTCGAAATCATTGAACGCGCTATTTTAGAGCGTCGTACTACTTTTTAAACCTTAATTTATGAAGAAATTTAACCTTAAAAAACTCAGCAAATCTATGTCGCTTAGAAATAAAGCCAACATAATTTTTGCGGATTTTAACCGTCAAAGTGAGACCCGCGGAAAGGAGCGACTTATAACGCCCGAAGAGGAAGAGGCTATTTATGAAGATTGTCAGTTAAAGCATCAAATTCCCGAAATAAACCGCCTTACTGATTGCTTCAACGTGATCCGCCGCTGTGTTGTTGATTCAAGTATGCGGGTAGTTTTGCTTGATTTACAGTTAAGTAGATTGAGTGTCATTATTTTAAGGATATTCATTGATCAAAGAACGAGGAGAGACTCCCCTCCAGAGAAAATTTCAAAAAAACTATTTTCTTACTGGTTTGAACCACTCGAATCTGAAGACGAGGATTACGAACCAAATGTTGATTTTCAACATGCTTTTGCCAGAGCCTTGCAAGCTTACAGGCTGCTACGCAAATCACTTTATATGGTTGAAGTACTAGAGCAGAAGGGGAGAGATATTCAGTTTTTAAATGATGAACTGCGTGAAATGATTAAAGACGCTAATTCAAAACGTGCTGAGTTTGAAGAGATGGGCACTTTCGGCCCAATGATTGGGATCTACAAAAAAGCAGATGAGATGGAACTGATAAGAAAGAGTGGCTTTTCTGTCCCTGAATTTGAAGAATACTTCTTTTACCCTGAAAAAGCCCTCGAACTCACTGAGCAAGAAAAAGAAGAATGTAAAAAAACGATCCACTATTGGCTTGAAAACATTTAGCCACCCCCATTACTTAAGTAATCTTTTAATTTTTCATAAAATAAGCCATAATTGAGGTGCTTCCCAATTCGTTATCATAAAGTCTAGGTTTGTTGTCCAAGTTGGGCGACTCTACCAGCAAAGGCTTTATGCACGCGTTGGGAAGCTAGAGTCGTCCAATTTGGATAAACACTACAATCATGTTTGAAGGTCTAAAATTCTGTCGATATTTGAGAAAATCAAATGAAGCAAAGGACAAACAAGCAGAGTCCATCGAATCTCAACGGGAGGCTCTTAAGACAACAGAAAAACAGCTTGAGATTCATATTTTGCGTGAATTCAGAGATGAAAAAACAGGCCACAAACCGGGTTACCGCGAGGATTTCACTGCCATGGTAAAAGCAATAGAAGCTGGAGAAATTAATGCTATTAGCGTTTGGAAAGCCGACCGCTTGGCCCGCAATCCTGTAGAGGGAGGTTTCCTTATTTATCTTCTTCAAAATGGCATTCTTAAGTGCATTAAAACACCTTACAACACATATCTACCAACAGATAACACACTCCCTCTCACCATTGAATTTGGAATGGCTAATCAATACAGCCTTGATCTTTCCCGTAATGTTAAACGTGGGAATAAAACAAAAATTGAAAAGGGTGGACATTGCCATATGGCTCCCCAAGGATATCTGAACGATAAGGAGAATCGAGTTGTTATAAAAGACCCTATACGCTTTGATCAAGTCCGTAAAATGTGGGATTTACTCCTAACAAATGTTTATTCGCTTGAGGATATTTGCAGAGTTGCTAATGAAAAATGGGGATTTAATACCGTACAAAGAAAAAGGACCGGTGGTAATGAGTTAACGCCATCAACATTGCATGGAATTTTCAACAATCGTTTTTATTACGGATATCTTGAGTCAGGTGAAAACGAAAACTGGGGCAATCATGAGCCAATAATAAACGAATCGGAATTTGAACGAGCTCAAGAGATTTTAAGAAAGCGTTGCCGTAAAACTAAAAGTAATGTGGAATTCCCCTTTACTGGATCAATAAGGTGCAATGAATGTAACTGTCAGATTACTGCTCAAGAAAAAGTAAAATATGTTTGCCCAGACTGCGGTAAACACCAATCTGGTAAAAATCCTAAACCTTGCCTCCGTTGTAAGAAAAGAATTTCTCAAAAAGTTATCTCCCAAGGAAAATGGTACACCTACTATCATTGCACAAGAAGAAAAGGAAACTGTAAGCAACCATCCGTTCGTGCGGAAGCTTTAGATAAACAAATTAATAGTATCCTCTCATCCATTGAGCTAGATGCTGATTTTGAGGAATGGTCAATTAAATGGTTTAAGTTCTTAAATGAAGAAAAATTTGGGAAAAAGAAAAATCAAAATGATCTTTTTCAAAGGAACTACCAACAATCAGAAAATAAACTCAAGCGACTTATTGAGATGAGAGCCGAAAACGAACTTACCAAAGAACAATTTTTAGACATGAAAAAAGAAGCCCAACGTGAGTGTAATCAATGGAAAGAACGGTTTAAGGAAGCCGAAGTTGTTAGAGATGATTGGCTAGAGGAAGTGGAGAAAGAAATTGATTTTGTTCATGGCCTTTGCAAACGCTTTGCCGAAAGTACGATAAAAGAAAAGCGATACATATTTGAAAAGATCGGTTCGAACTTCATTTTAAAAGACGGAATTTTGGCTTTAGACATTGGAAAAGAGTATTTATCGTTCAAAAAACTAGAATTACAAGCAGACTTAACGTTAGAACCATCAAAACTATCCCCTCAACAGGTTGAGGAAATACGTTCCGGTGAAAGTTATCCGAAGTGGTGGGCGATACTGGATTCGAACCAGTGACCTCAACAACGTCAATGTTGCGCTCTAGCCAACTGAGCTAATCGCCCTGACTCTGCCCAACAAATTTACGAAAACTTAGCCCTAAAGTCAAAACATTTAATTTTTATTTAATGTTTTTGTTAATTTTTGTACATCTCGGTTTGCTACGATAGGCACATGATCAGGTTATTTCATCGATTTTTAGAATTTTTGTTTCCGCGGCGGTGTTTGGGATGCAAAAAATCAGGAACATTCTTATGTAGAGCTTGTTTAGAAGCAATTCCTACTCATAAAACTCAACATTGTCCGGTTTGTTTACGTGAATCATTGCTTGGAAAAATTTGTGAAACTTGCTCAGGCTGGACATTAGATGGTCTTTTTGTGGTGGCTCCCTATTCGCAAAAATCACTTCTCCAAACCTGTATTAAAACTATGAAGTACGGAGCGGCACATTCCTTGTGTAGGATTCTTGGAGCGTGGATGGCGAATCATTGGACTCCAATAGACTTATCAGATGACATTTTGATTGTTCCAGTCCCACTTTACCCGCTTCGAGAAAAATCCCGCGGCTACAACCAAGCTGAACTTTTGGCGCGGCAAGTTGGTCAGCCACAGCACCTAATTAGGCGCATTCGAAATACTGTTCCTCAAGCTCAATTATCGCGAAAAGATCGTTTAGAAAACCTTAAGAATTCCTTTGATATAAGCTCTAAACGTGACTTGTTGAACAAAAAAATTATACTAGTAGATGATGTCTGCTCAACGGGCGCAACACTTAATGAATGCGCGCGGGTTTTGCGCGCGGCCGGAGCAAGGAAAATTTGGGGGCTTGTCTTAGCGCGGGGATAACAGGTAAACTACGAGCATGAAGATTGGAATCGATGCCTCCCGCTATCAGCATGCTCGTCCCACAGGAGTGGAGTTCTACTCTGACGAAATTATTGATGGGTTGTTGCCGCTTATTAAAAAGCAGGAAAAGCACGAAATTGTGTTTTTTACTCCGAAAAAACTAAAAGGAATCCCAGCCAAAATTCAAAAAGTGTTGCCATTTGGGAGATTGTGGACGCAATTTCATCTTTCGCGCGAATTAAAAAAGAATCCCGTTGATGTTTTGTTTGTGCCGTCGCATGTTTTTCCGCGAAATCATCCTGAAAAATCCTACATCACTATTCATGACGTGGCTTTTAAGGAGTTTCCGGATGCTTACTCGGCTTTTCAGTACTGGTATTTGCATCGCAGCACAAAATACGCGGTTAAAAACGGCTGTAAAATTATTGTTCCCAGCACCGCGACTAAGCGTGATTTAGAGAAATACTACAAGTGTGATCCAAATAAAATTGTGATTATTCCGCACGGGTTTCGGCCACAGAAATACACAATTAGCGCGGACAAGGAGCGGCGTCTTTTAAAGAATTTTCATCTGACTAAAAAAGATCCCTACATACTTTTTGTAGGACGATTAGAAACTAAGAAAAATCTGGCTCGTTTGGTGCAAGCCTTTGCAAAATTTCGCAAAAAGTACCCGGAATGGCGCTTGATTCTTGGTGGTGGACGAGGAATTGGTTTTAGGGCGATTTTGCAAGCGCTCGAAAAAGAACGGATTATGACGCACGTAATTTTGCCGGGCTATTTAACCGAGGATGAGAAGCATGTTTTGCTGCGTCACGCCAAGATCTTTGCTTTTCCGTCGCTTTCGGAAGGCTTTGGTTTCCCGATTTTAGAAGCCGCTAGTCATGGAACCCCGGTTTTGGCCTCTAGGATTCCGGCTTTGTTAGATTTTCAGGAAATTGTAGATGTTTTTGTGGATGGGAAAGATGCAAATTCGATTGCTGAGGGATTAGACATGTTGGCACGCAAGCGATTTGTGCCGCAAAAAAGTGATTTAGTCTCTGCCTATTCCTGGAAAAAGGCAGCGCGTGAGGTTTGGAAACTATTAATTAGTTAATATGGAAGTTGCTATAGTTCATGACTTTTTGGTGAAGTTGGGAGGTGCGGAAAGAGTTGTTAAAACTCTAACGGATATGTTCCCGAATGCTCCGATTTACACCCTTCTTTATGACGAAGCGCGGGTGGGTCATGTTTTTCCTAAATCTCAAGTTCGGACTTCTAGTTTGCAGGATTTGCCTAAATTTTTACGCAAACGTCACAAGTATTTTTTCCACAAAATGCCGCAAGCAATTGAGAGTTTTGATTTAAGTGGCTATGACGTGGTGATTAGCTCAAACACGGCTATGTCGCACGGAATTGTGACTAATACGGACACTAAACACTTCTGTTATTGTCACTCCCCTATGCGTTATGCTTGGGATTGGACACATGAGTATTTGAAGGAACAAAACATGGGCCGTTTTAAACGAGCTGTGTCTCGCCGATTGTTAAAAAACGTTCGTCTTTGGGATTATTATTCTTCGGATCGGGTAGATCACTATATTGCTAATTCCGAAAACGTACGCCGAAGAATTCAAAAGTACTACCGCAAAGACGCCACTGTGATTTATCCACCCATAGATTTAGAGCGATTTAAATTAAGTCCAAATCATGAGAATTATTTTTTAATTGTTTCGACAATTACTCCTTATAAAAACATTGAATTAGCCGTGAATTTGTTTAATAAAGTTCGCAAAAAATTGGTGATTATTGGAGATGGGAGTGATCGGAAAAGACTGGAATCTATAGCCGGTCCACACATTGATTTTCTAGGATTTAAACCAGATGAAGTGGTGCGGGAATATATGCAAAATTGTCGAGCTTTAATTTTCCCAGGGGAAGATGATTTTGGAATGACGCCAGTGGAGGCAATGGCCTGCGGGAAACCAGTTTTGGCTTATCGTAAAGGCGGAGTTACAGAGAGTGTAATTGCGGGAATGACCGGAGAATTTTTTGAGGAACCAACCATAAAATCCATGGAAAACGGGTTAGCACGCTTGTTAGTGAATGAATCTCGCTATGACCCAGTCAAAATCCGGAAACAGGCCGAAAAATTTGACCGAAAATATTTCATTGAAGGAATTGAAAAACTGGTGCTATCATAAGGCTCCCTCTTAAACCTAACTTTTTTTATGGCGGACATTTCTCTCTACCGAAAGTATCGACCCCGAAATTTTGAAAATCTTGTTGGTCAGGACCATATTCGATCTACTCTTTTGAATGCGATTAACTCTGGTCATTTATCTCATGCTTATTTGTTTTGTGGACCACGGGGAACTGGTAAAACTACAACTGCTCGGTTAGTGGCTAAGGCGATTAACTGTATTAATCCGGAAGCTAGCGGTGAATCTTGTAATAAATGTGAGTATTGTCAGCTAGTAAATGACCGCAGACTAATTGATATTATTGAAATTGATGCTGCTTCTAATCGAGGAATTGATGAAATTCGGGATCTTCGGGAAAAGATTAAATTCGCACCAAATCAAGCTCCACACAAGGTTTACATTATTGATGAGGTGCACATGCTGACTACGCCGGCTTTTAATGCGCTACTCAAAACTTTGGAGGAACCTCCAGCTCATGCTTATTTTATTCTAGCGACCACCGAATCACATAAAGTCCCAGAAACTATTATTTCACGGTGTCAGCGTTTTGATTTTCACCGGATTGAAAGAACAACCATAGTAAAACGTTTGCAGCACATTGCTAAACACGAACAAGTTGAGGCCGAAGACGAAGCTTTGACTCTTATTTCCGAGACTGCTGAAGGCGGACTTAGAGATGCGATTTCGACTTTTGAACAGATTATGAGTAATGGAAAATTAACCTTAGAAAATGTAAATCAAGTATTGGGATTAAGTGGACACGCTGCTTTGGAAAAACTGTTTCAAGCTTTGGAAAAAGCTGATTTTAAAGCTGGTTTGGCGGAAATTCATAACCTTCACAAAGAAGGACATGACTTGTACCAATTTAATAAGGCTTTTTTGGATCACTTGCGTCGTAAACTTTTAGATTCCTTGGGGAAAAAAGAGAACATGCAACGATATTTACGTTGGATTGGATTGTTTCAAGAGGCGGCTAAAGAACTTAAAAACAGCCTTATTTTGCAGTTACCATTGGAAATTGCGGTGATCAAAGGTTGTATGACCCCAGAAGAAGAAGCTAAATCTGGTTGGTTTGGTGGAATTTTAGGTGGCAAAAAAGAAGAGGGAACAAAAGAAGTTCCAAAAGAGACTGCTAAAAGCTCTGGTGACGGCTTAACCCCAATCCCTCAAGAACCAGCGTCTAAAGAAAAAGCCGAAACTCCAACTAAAACCGAGGGACCAGTGGCCGAATTATCACTAGATAATGTAAAAGATCTTTTCCCGCGAGTATTGGATGCCATAAAAACTCCATCCGTACGCCAATCTTTCCGAACTGGATTGATTAACCGAGTTGAGGGAAATAAAATTTTCATAGATTTCCAATCTAATTTCTACTTAGGAAACGTAAAAAACACGGTTAGCCAAGTAGAAATTGAAGATGCTTTTCAAAGTGTATTTGGATCAAAGGTTAAAATGGTGCCCAAATTAGTTAGCATGGAAAAAATCGTGGATGAGGCAGCGGAAATTTTTGGCGGTGAAGTGCTTGATTAAATTTTAAGCTATGACAGAAATTAAAACTGGATTTGAACGATTTCTGGAGTTACCTACTTTTGATCGCTCTAGACCAGCGCCGGGGCAAGATGATTTTTTTGATTTATCGCGGTTTCAGCGATTTTTAGATCAGATTGGAAATCCGGAAAAAGGCTTACCAGTTATTCATGTGGCTGGATCTAAAGGAAAAGGGTCAACTTGTGTTTTGATTGGAGGAGCGTTGCAAGCGCTAGGCAAGCGAGTGGGAGTTTTTATGTCCCCTTATTTGCGTGAACCAACAGAAGCAATTTTTGTAGATGGAGCGCCAATGACAAAGCAAACTTTTGATAAATTATTTGAACAATATTCAAAAGTGATTGATGATTTGGCTCCAGCAAATTTTGTAACTTCTTTTGAGGTGTTGACGGCCATGGCTTTGCAACATTTTCATGACGAAGATGTGGATTTTGCGATTATGGAAACTGGTTTAGGAGGAAGGTTAGATGCCACTAATGCGGTTGAAAGTCCTATTTTATCTATAATTTGTCCGATTGAAAAAGAACACACTGATATTTTGGGGAACAGTATTACATCTATTGCTTATGAAAAACTGGGAATTGTGCGCGAAGATACGCCGGTTGTAATTGCGCACCAAGCTGATTCAATGATTTTGGATTTTGCACGGACAGCTTGTATGCAGAAAAAAGCTAAACCCATTGTAGTTCCAAACCGGTACGAAGCCGCTATTTTGGAGCGCACCACTGATAATTATTCGTTTCGCTTAACCACGCCAACGCGTCGCATCCCGCGTATTAAATTAGCTCTTTTGGGTGAACATCAAATCCAAAACAGCATGACAGCGTGGGCGGCCCTGGATGAATTATTACCAGAATTTGACCCCGGACCGGTCCTGGATGTATTTGAACACTTAACTCTGCCTGGCAGATTTGAATATCGGATTCAAGGTGGAAAAGAAGTAATTCTAGACGGAGCTCACACCCCAGAATCCGCGGCTGCTTTACGAAAAACTCTAGCTGAAATTTATGGAGGTGAACCAATTACATTCATTCTTGCATTCTTAAAAGACAAAGATGTAACTGGCTTTGTGCGTGAACTATGCCGTTATGGTGATGCGGTCGTATTAACCCAGATAAATCACCCACGCGCCCTGCCCGCCCGCATTGCCCAAGATCAAATCAAAGACATGCTGCGCCACCAAAACATCACCTGCGCTATCACTAACAACTTGCGCATTGCTTGGCAAAAAGCAGGCAAATTAGCCGGCCGCAGCCCTATTTGTGTTACTGGATCTTTCAAGTTAATCGAGGCTTTTTAGGCCACTTCCATAGAAAAGCCACCACGAAGATTAGCGGGATCTCTTACTTCTCTGTCTTTTTTTTGTTGAGCTGTGAGTGGTGGGGCAATTATAGTTCGATTGTAAGTTGGATTAGCTAAAGTCCCTTTCCCCGTTTCGAGCGCTTTAAATAATTTATCAAAAGAAATAAGGGCATCAGCTCCCAACAAAGTTGATGGAGCTAAAAACTCTAAAATCATAGGTGGTTTATCCTTAACAATAGTAATATCATTAGCTCTTAAAGCGGCAAATAGTTGATCTTGTCCAAGCAAAGCTTTTACATCTCCAAATTCAACATCTTCTAAACGAATGGTGTGTGGCCTAATACTATTTAGGCCTATTTCAACTTTTTTAATTTTAAATTTACCAATTGTTAAAGCGCGTAACTCCTTTTCTTTATGTATACCCCAAAGCTCTAAATTATTAGTACTAAGTGTTATGTCATTACGTTTCCCACCTACATATAAGGCTTTATCGTTTAATCTACAACTTACGGGCTCAGTTGCTCCAGCTGGAATATATTCAAACTTAACTCCTTTCCCATTAAGATCTATTACATTTCCTATCTGACCTGCTAAGCTCTTTTTTAATGCTTCCTTTCGATCCTCTGTTGATAATGAAGTTACTTCTTCATCACTTGGTGGTGGATCTTCTTCATATTCCTCCTCTTCTTCCTCCTCTTCCTCATACTCTTCCTCATACTCTTCCTCGTATTCGTACTCTTTTTCTCGGCGTGGTGGCAAGGCATCGGGTACCTCAATTATTTCTTGTTCCTCTTCAACTGCTGGTTCACCCGGCTCTTCTGCTTGATCTTCTCCATCAACTGGAGTTGGTGGAGCAACTCCAATCTTATAAGTTGCGTAATTAGGAGCATCACCAACCCAATCGTAACCTTTTTCTAAATCAAAATTGCCACTTGTTTGTAAAATTAGACCTCTTTGTC
This sequence comes from Candidatus Peregrinibacteria bacterium, assembly GCA_018659585.1. GTDB lineage: Bacteria > Patescibacteriota > Gracilibacteria > UBA1369 > UBA12473 > JABJMC01. The sequence goes on along the minus strand of JABJMC010000048.1, from coordinate 26,829 downwards.
CACGAATGTAAGCCCACAAAGCCTGGCGAGAATTCCAAAACCGTTCGCCTCTTTCTTCGGCTTGACTGCGATACTCTGCTTCTGCAGGAGTATCAGTGACATCTATAGTGGCGTAATTTGGCGGATTCATTAACCATTCTACTCCTAATTGAAGCTGGATTTCGCCATCAGGACCTAAACTTAAACCTCCCTCTCCTTTTTGAGCCATTACATAAGCTTCTCGGCTATTAAAAAAGGGTAATCCTAAAGCTTCGATTTTTACTCTTGCGGCTGTTTCATCGGGAGTATCAGTAAGTAGTGGGGCTATTTCCGCGCGAAAATCTGGGTCTGAACTCGGATCTGAATTTGGATCCTCATTTTCTACTGGATCTTCGTTCTCTACTGGATCCTCATCATTCTCTTGTCCATCGTGAAATTCTTCGACTAAATCTAATTCCTCCTCAAAATTTCTTTCAAAAGCCGGGAAAATATAACCATCTATCTCTCGAGAAGAGGATCGACCAGCTACTTTCAATTTCCATCGGGCTGGTTCCCCATCTAAATAAATCTTTATTTTTTCACCCGGGTCTACTTCATTAATTTTGTGAACATGCCCCTGATTTTCCTTGCCGTTTTGAAGGTAATCCAGGCAGTAATACATAACTTTGTGAGGGTCTCGGCCGCCTAACCCCCCTCGAGCTGATTCACTGGTAAAAGCATCTAGTAAAAGCGAACTTATTGGAGTCCCATTGGGTGTAGCAGTGCGTTCTAATTGATAATCAACATTGTCAGGGTTAGCAATGTCATCCCAAATATCGCCACGTAACTTTTCACGATAATCAGATAAATCTCCGGCTAAAGCTTCTCGATGTGTTTGGTAAATTTCGGAACTTTCTTGTTCACTTAGATTGTGCCAACTCCCTTTAGGAGCTTTATATTTTTTACCACTTTCTGAATCTGTATGTAATTCAAATTTAGCCATTCTATTTGATTTTTGTTTTTAAAATCTTTCTATTTTACCACATTACAGGAGTTTTCGGAAGGCTTCTTCCTCTAAAATCGTGACTCCTAGAGTCTCTGCTTTGGCACGTTTGGAACCGGCATTTTCGCCAGCGAGGACATAATCCGTCTTTTTACTAACCGAAGAACTAACCTGCCCACCCCTTTCTTTGATCCATTTTTTAGCTTGATCACGGGAGATAGAAAGCGTGCCAGTTAAAACAAATGTTTTATCGGCCAAAGTTTGATCTTGAATTTCTGTGCTGACCGTGGCGATTTTTAAGCCATTTTTTTCTAATTTTTTGAGTAATTCTTGGTTTTCAATATTTTGAAACCAATCGTAAAGTGATTGAGCCACAATGTCGCCAACGCCTTCAATTCCTTCCCATTCTTCTTTGAAAACAAACTGCGCAAAATCGCTGATAGTTATCGGTGTAACAGGTTGGTTTTGCATTTTTTCTTGCAAAAAATGGGTAATTAATTCACTAGCTCGTTCCCCAACATGACGAATGCCTAAGGCAAATAAAAACTTTTCTAATACTGGTTTGCGAGCCGCTTTAATCGCGGCAACCGTCTTTTCGGCGCGTTTTTCTTGGAAAAGCTCCAAACTTAAAAAATCCTCAGAAGTTAGAGTAAAAATATCCGCCACATCACTAACTAAATCCGCGTCTAAAAGTTGATCAATGATTTTATCGCCTAAACCGTCGATGTTAAGAGCCCCGCGGGAGACAAAATGCATTAAGGCGCGACGTTTGATGGCGTAACAATTGGAATTTATGCAGCGAGTGGCCGCTTCGCCCTCTGCTCTTTGGACTGGTCCATCGCAGGCTGGACACTCGGTTGGAAATTGGAATTCCTGCTCCTGACCAGTGCGCATGTCTTTTAAAACTTCGACTACTTCGGGAATGATGTCCCCAGCTTTTTGAATAATAACTGTGTCACCAATATGAACATCTTTGCGAATGATTTCGTCTTCGTTATGCAGGGTGGCGCGCGAAACTGTAGATCCGTCGACGAAGGTCGGCTCTAGGACCGCAACGGGTGTGAGCGCGCCAGTTCGTCCCACTTGGACAATAATATCTAGAACTTTGCTTACGGCTTGTTCTGCTGGAAATTTGTAAGCCACGGAATAACGCGGTGCTTTGCCGGTATAGCCCAGCTTTTGTCGTTTTTCAAAGTCATTTACCTTTACCACTACCCCATCAATTTCGTAGGGCAAATCATCGCGATGTTCAGTCCAATAATGGCAGAATTTTACTATTTCTTCGATTGTTTGTTTATGTTCAAAATTTTTGTTCGCCTTTAAGCCTAATCGTTTTAGTGTAGCGAATAACTCGACCTGATTTTTTGGCGGATTTTCTAAATTATTTTCACCAATCGCGTAAAAGAAAATATCCAAATCACGACTAGCGGCGACATTGGGATCTAGTTGCCGAACTGTGCCAGCAGCGGCATTTCTGGCATTTACAAAATCTTCTTCCATTTTTTTGAAACTAGCCTTTGAAATAAAAATTTCACCGGAAACCTCTAAATCAATGGGCTCCTCTAAAACTAAAGGCACGCTTTTAATTGTGCGAATGGCGTGTGTCACATCCTCCCCTTCCTTTCCGTTCCCTCGAGTTAATCCTTTTACTAATTTTCCCTGTTCGTACCACAAGGTCACATTTAAACCGTCAATTTTTAGTTCACACACAAAATCAAAAATTTCACCTGGCAAAAATCTTCCTAACCTTTCACCCCACTCATGCACTTCTTCCTCAGAAAAAGCATCTTTTAGGGACCATTTACGTGTTTTGTGGGTTGTTTTGGCGAATTTACCAGAGAGGGCGCTACCAACCCGGCGGGTTGGGGAATCCTCGGTCACTAAATCCGGGAACTGATTTTCTAGTTCCAAAAGCTCTCTTTTTAAAGAATCCCGAACAGCCTCTGACACGTTTGATTCATCCAAAACAAAGTACTCATAGTTCCTTTTTCGAATTTCTTCGCGGAGCTTGTTAATTCTTTCTTCAGCTTGGGTATGAGACATTTTCATAAATAAGGCAAGTTCTGGTTGTTGGAAACCCTTTTTTCTGGTATACTTAGATGATAATTTGTACTTGCTAATAAGTAAAGTTTACTCATGAATAATTTAAATCCTCTCTACGATCCGGCGACCGATGATGCTCCTATTGATGACAAGGTTCAAGAGCGTCTAAATGAGCCGTTAGCTGACCCTACAGGTTTTGATGCGGGAGATGAGGCTTTTTTACAAGAAGTTATGGATAAATTTAGGGACGAAACAATCCGTCCGCATGAACCAAGTTCACTTTTGAATGAATCTGTTTACGACACATTAGATGACGCCAAAAAAGGCAAAGCTGATCAAAACGCTTTTAATATTTTGACTAGTCTCCGTAACATTCATGAACTCTGGGAGGCTAATCCGTCCCCTACTTATCAGATTAAAACAGAGATTCATCGCATTCGCTTTACCAAGGAAAGGATCGAAGAAGAGTTAGGCGATGTGTATATAATTTAATTTAAAAAACAAAAATAAATGTCATTTATTTCTCAAGCAGAATTAACGGCAGATCCCGAAATTCTAACTGATCATACAGATCGGCTAGAAACTCTTATTGATATGATTGGGGAAAATAGAACTGATATTGACGCAAATGATTGGAGAGGAAAGATTTTAGTTTTCTTTACAGATCATTTAAGTGGTCACGAAATAGGTGAAGGAATATTATTGCTAAATGAAGATAATTTTGACGATTTTGAATCAGCGGTGATTGATGGGATGGAAGATACTAATAATGCCTCGGAAGACAGACCCCCAACTTATGAAGAGTATTTGAATATTTTTGTAAATTCCTACATTGATGTTGTAACAGAATCAACAAAAGCAACTTTGAGAGAATTTCGCAGAGAGATTGAAGGATTAAGCGAAGACCCTCGGTTGAATGAATTATTGAATCAAATGATTAAGCTCTGGGAACATGAAAATAAAATTCCTCATCCGATTTATTTTATTGAATATTACACCTGGCTTCATACAACTGAACCTGAACAATGGACTAGTTATGAATCTTACTTAGCTGGAGATGAAGGGGGAGATGTAGATGAAGATGAGTGGTATACGGAGCTACCTCTTGAAGAAGCGGAAGAAGTTGAGGAAAAACCAAAAGAAGAACCTAAACCAGTAGAAGTCATACCTCCACCGGCAGAAGAAGAACCTCAAGAAGAACCCCAAGAAAAAAAGGAGGCCGATGAGGATGCTAAAGACAAAAAATCAATCAGCATTGCGGCGGTGCAAGGATTGTTAGCGCAACCAGCTTACAAAGTGCTTTCTTTGGATAAAGAAGGGCAGAATGTTATTTATGCGCACCGTGGACAAACCCTTTCCTTAAGCGAGGTTTCGACTATCGAAGATGTTAAAAACTGGAAAAACAAAGAAGATGAGGATGCTATTAATCGGATTTTGGAGGAAAAAGATATTATGGAATTTTTTAATGAATTTGCTTTCCAACATGCTACGCTTGGAATATGGGCTGCTGTATTTTTGGGAGTTAGATTTATGATGGCCGGAGGAATAACCTCAATTACTGATTTATTTGGTGGTGATGATGAGGAAAATAAAACACCAAAATCTACCTTTGAATCTCCTAACAAATTAATGGAGGATCACTTTGGGTTTAAACCTAAGGAGGGCAGACAATTACTGGGAGTGCATATATTTAGCCTGGCTTCTTGTGCCGCCCTTTACAATGAAGACTCGGAAGCAGATTTTGATACTATTTTGGAAAATGTGGAGGCGGAACATAAAGAAGCTGTTACAGAAGACTTAAAAGTTATTAAAGACCTTCGAACTGACAATTCTGCTGCTTTTGCAAAACTGATGGCCGAGGTGTTCCAATCTGATGCTAATGTTAGTGAAGCTGGGAAATCAGCTAATGAGCCTACTTATCTAGGAAATGAAAATTTATCTTTTGCCTACTTCCTGACTGAAAACACTCCTAAAAAAGAAAAACAGATGGCTTGGACTGCAAGTTAAGTTTTCGCTATAATCCCTAACGTACTTAAACTCTCAAAATCATGGCTGACGATCCTAAATCAACTCAACAAAATACTGGCACCGGTGCTGGCCAACAACCAAAAGACGAAAAAAAGCACCGCGTACCTGATTATATCCGCGAAAAATACCCAAACTTAGAGCAACTTATCAACGAAACTGAATCCATGACTAACGAGGAACGTGAGTATTGGTTCCAGATTTTGCCTATCATGACAGATAAGCAAATTCAAAAATTACGTGGCATTCTTATTCACGAAAAAGAACAGCTCGCTAAATTAGACAAAGAATACGAGACTGAACTTTCTAAGCTCAACCAAAAACACATCATGGAATGGAAAGAGCAAGATCGAAAAGAAAAACGCGATACTCTTAAAAAACAAGAAGTCGAGGCCGAAAAAGAAGAAAAAGACGCCGAAGCAGAACTGCTTGAACAAATGGAAGCCTTGGGAGATGAAGAAGGAACCGAAGAAACTGCTTAGATTTGGTCAGCGACTACAACTAGACGTCTAAAGTTTGTTCCAACTGGGGAGCAAGTCATTAAGGTAAGTGTTTTTTCATTACTTTGATCAAGCACGCTTACGTCTTCGTTACGGACTTCACGCATTTCACGTACCATATAGCGATACTCATCCTGGTCATGGTAAACAACAATTTCATCGCCTATTTCTAACTTATTCAAGCGGGCAAAAACATCTTTGTAATCTCCTGAATCCCATAAATAATAAGAGCTGTGTCCAGTTATAAACACATTCCCAACTTCGCCTGGGTCAGCCGTGCCTGGATAGTGAATAACCCCGTTTTTAAGATCTTCTTGGAAGGCTTGTTCTAGGGTTTTCCAATCAGCGCCAATAAGTTTTTCGGGGTCAGTGGTTACAATTGGAATGTTTTTACCAATTTTGGGAATAATAAGTCGATTATCAGGCGGTGTTATATCTAAATTTAAGTCTGGAATGAGTGATTTTTGCGTTTCTGGAGTACTGCGCACTACCAAAGTGCGTTGTTCTACCACTTGCTCAGCTACGACCTCACTCATGGCCTGTTCCTGGGCCTGAGCCCAATCCTTACTAGCCCAAGTCATCATGATTTCGGAATAAGCTTCGGCATTAATTGTAAAAAAGCCAATTGTAAAAATCATTAAAGAAAAAATTGTCATCCACCCAATTTGGGAGGTTAAATCTTTTACAAAAGATCCTTTGGAACGGGTGTCCCTCTCAGCTTCTAACTCGGGAATAACGTAGTAATCTTGCATATTTTATAAATAATGAAGCGGATCTACAGAAGTTCCTTTGTACTGCATTTCGAAATGAAGATGCGGCGCGGTAGAGCGTCCTGTGCTACCAATTTTTCCAACTAACTCCCCAGCTTCGACTGTGTCCCCTACTTTTAAATGACTAGGACTTTCAAAATGCAAATAAATGGTTTTCCAACCATTTTCATGATCTATAAAGACGTGATTTCCATTTACATCGCCCCAGCCACTACGCACTACTTTCCCGGCCGCATATGAGTACGCCGGTGATCCAGCAGGCGCTCCAATATCTAACCCTTTGTGAAAAGGAGAACCTCCTAAAACTGGCTTGCGATATCCAAAACCAGATCCAGCGCTACCCTTTGGCACAATTGAACGTACTCCAGACGAATCTACCTTATCTAAATCTTCCCAAGCTGGGCGTGGGTTATCTAAGCTAATATCTTCTGGAATTTCAAAATCTTTTCCCGTTAAGTAACCATAAGATTCAAATAGCAAAGAAGCATCCTCGGGCGATAAATTAAGAGGATTGTCGCGTAACATTCGAGCTACAAATTCTGGGGTGTAGTAACCATAGTCATCACGGGCTGGTTCACCGTATTGTTCTTCGTAAACAAACTCAAATTCTTTAATTGAACGCATGGTCCATTGAAAATCATTTTCAAATTGATTTAAATCTGCAATTTCAACTACATTTTCGGTTAAAGCTAAGGCAAAAAACGGGTCAACATCATTTAAACTGGCTTCAACGTATAAGTACTTAAGAAATTCCTCTTTGGAAGCGCGTGAATCATAAGTTACCGCTTCCTCAGTTTGGAAATGAGCTACATCAATGGCTTCCCCAACGTTATCAAAGTCATTTAAATAATTTAATTCTAGAATTGCTTGGACTTCGGTTTGAGCTTCATCTTGAAGATCATCCAAAAGCACAGTGACATCTTCTTCTCGGTCTATTTCGAACACGTAATTAGTGTGAACTTCTTGGTAAGCTTGGCGACCAGCAGTGCTGTCTTCGTAAAAATTACCAGCTAACCCTACTCTTTCAGCGTAATTAACCTCTCCGCCAGGGTATTCTTGAACATAAACTGATCTAATACCTTCTAAACGACCACCGGCAATTCCGTCGGCATAGCCCCGTAAAAGTTGGCTTAAACCAATATATTGATCCGCCTCATTATTATTTCCAAAATTAACAACATACTCATTGTCACTTAAAGGTTCTACAAATAAATCAAACAAAATCCCGGGACTGAGTTGATTCAAAACCTCTAAATCAGAGGCAGAAATATAGTCTTTGTGTTTATAAACTAAATCCACATCAACCTCGCCATCCAAAATAAAGTTCTGAAGTTCAAAATCAGCGGGATCAAAATCTTCTAAAACTTCTTTTTGAAATTCGTTTGTGGTTGGCACATTTTCTAAATCTACATCGAGTTCTTCTAGGTTCGCAGGGAGTTCTTGTCCCTGAGGTTCTAGATCTAACTCTTCGTTAAGTTCATCATCAGCCATAAAAAGATTTTTTAAATCTATCTATTATACCTGATTTAACCTGATTTTTCAATCTATTTCGCGCAAGATTGTTCCTCCGCCTAAACAAATGTCTTTTTCGTAAAAAACTGCGAATTGTCCGGGGGCAATTCCCTGATCTGATTCTTTGATTTTAACTAGAACTGTGTCGTTTTTAATAAAGCTAACTTCTCCCTCGTGAAAAGTCTCTCCATGACGAAGTTTAACCTGTAAATTTATGTTTTTTTCGGGGTTAGTTGGCGCTTTTGTGATCCAATTTAGCTTGCCAACTTCAAATTCATTGCGGTTTTTTTCGGGAGTGTGATATTCGCGGGAAACATAAACTTTGTTATGCGGGATGTCTTTTTTTACTACATACCAGGGTCCACCACTTAACCCTAATCCCTGCCGTTGACCAATGGTGTGATACCAAAAGCCAAGGTGCTCTCCTAATTTTTCTTGGGTTTCGTATTCAATTATATCGCCGGTTTTTTCACCTAAATGATGTTTGAGAAATTCGGAAAACTTTATTTTTCCTAAAAAACAAATTCCCTGACTATCTTTACGTTTTTGATTGGGAAGATTGTATTTTTGGGCTAATTCGCGGACTTTACTTTTTTGTAAGCTACCAATTGGGAATAAAGCTTTACTTAATTGTTCCTGACTTAAATGAGATAAAAAATAAGTTTGATCTTTGAAAGAGTCGGCGGCTTTTTTGAGATAGGTCTGCCCATCTTTTTCTTTAGTTTGAGCGTAGTGCCCAGTGGCGATTTTATCAAATGAATCATTGATGTGATTGTAAAAAGCACCAAACTTAACTCGTTGATTGCAAAGAATGTCTGGGTTAGGGGTTCGACCTTCTTTTACTTCTGTTATAGTGTAGGAAACAACTTCGTCCCAGTACTCTTTTTGCATAGAAATAATTTCGAGTGGGACAGCTGCTTCTTCACAAATTTGACGGGCATAAGCTAGGTCTTCTTCCCACGGACAGTCTCCCAAATAAGACAATTCATCTTCGAGCCAAATTTTTAAATAAAAAGCCGTTAGATCGTGCCCTTCTGCTTGTAAAAGTTTTAGAGCGACGGAGCTATCAACTCCTCCGGAAAGTAAGATGGCAATTTTCATAAAACTAAATTAAAAGAAATCTTTTGTTTTTATCCTAATATATGGCATAATTATTTCTATCATCTAGCCTTGCAGTATGCAAATTGGGACTTTAATAAAAAGGGCCAAAACTTATCTTCCTGACCTCGATGAAAAAAGACTTAGGGAAGCGTATGAATTTGCGCGCGATGCACACAAGGGCCAAAAGAGAATGGATGGCTCTTCGTATGTGCTTCATCCCCTGGCTGCAGCTATGATTTTGACAGAGTTACACGTGGATGAAGACACGTTAGTAGCCTGTTTATTGCACGATGTCCCAGAGGATACGGAATACACTACTGAAAATTTAGAAAACCTTTTTGGGAAAAAAGTAGCTTTTTTAGTGGATGGAGTTACTAAATTGAGCAAAGTTAAGTATCGCCATGATATGATGGAACGACAAGTTGAATCCTTGAAGAAATTCTTTTTGCATAGTGCGCGTGACCTGCGCATTATTTTAATTAAACTGGCGGATCGATTGCATAATATGCGGACACTCGAATTTGTACGTGAAGAAAAACAATTACGCATTGCTCGCGAAACCATGGAAATCTACGTAGCTATCGCTGATTTACTGGGAATTTGGGAATTCAAATCCGTACTCGAAGATCTTTGCTTTCAATATATTTACCCCAAAGAATACGCTGATCTTAAAAAACAAATTTCTCGCAGTTCTGATCACCAGCGAAAACTACTCAAGCAAACTGTTCAAATTGTAAAAAACTCTCTTAAACAACATTCCATCCCAGCCGAAGTAGAGGCTCGCCCAAAAACGCTTTACAGTATTTTTAGAAAGATGGTGTCTAGTGGGCAACGTTTAGAAGATTTAAATGATCTGTTAGCGCTTCGAATTATTATTGATGATAAAGAGATGTGTTATCGCGTTTTAGGAATAATTCACGCTCTTTTCCGACCTCGTAGCGGAAGAATTAAAGATTTTATTGCCGTGCCTAAACCAAATGGATACCAGAGTTTACACACCACGGTTTTTGGAGTTGAAGGCGTTCCCACAGAATTTCAAATCCGTACGCATGATATGCACTTTGAGGCTCAATATGGAATTGCGGCCCATTATTTTTATAAACAAAGTCGCCTGCACGAGTCTCAATTAAAACGAGCCAAAAAAGGCCAATCAGCTTGGGTTCAAAAAGTGCTGCAATTACAAAAAGATCTCAAAAATAATTATGACTTTTTGGAAAACCTTAAAATTGATATTTTCCAAGATAGAATTTTTGTATTTACACCACAGGGAGATGTGATTGATCTGCCACAGGGTTCTAATGGGATTGATTTTGGTTATCATATCCACTCTGATGTTGGGAATCGAGCGGTGGGAATGTACCGAAATGGGCTTAAACTACCTCTTTCAACGACGCTTAAAACCGGCGATACGGTTCGGATTATTACCTCTAAGTCCCAAAAATATCCTCGTCGCGACTGGTTAGAAAAGATCACGACTAACCTTGCTAAAAGCAAAATCCAAACTGCTCTAAAAAAGCAAACTGCTAGTAAACGATATCGCGCTGGCCATGATTTCCTTAAAAAGGAACTACATCGCTATGGTTGCGGCGAATTAGACAATCTTACTGAAAAACAAAAAAATAAATTGGTTAAAACTTTTGACTCCAAAACGTGGAAAGACTTTTTAGGAAAAATTGGTGATGGCACGGTCACAGAAGAGCAATTTATAAAAGCGCTTTATACTTCGACACAATTATTAGGAAAACCATGTCGTGGGAAGGGAACTCCTCTGACACATTATTCCAAAAGTCGTTCCCGCTTAGTGGAAAAAACCAACGAAGAAGACAGTGGAACTCCTTATTATCGTGTTAAGATTTCTATTCTTGCCGTGGATCGAGTTGGATTTTTACGAGACATTGGAATGCAACTGGCCAACCTAGGAGCAAATATTTATCAAATTAAAGTTAGTAGTGAACGACATGGCAAAGATGGTTATGCCCACGTTATTATTACGCTAGAAGTTATGAATTTTGAGCAACTTCAAAAAGCTTTTGATGCAATTGAGGCGGTGGAAGGAGTTGAGGAAACTTATCGTGTTCCAGAAAAGAAATCTAAAACTGTGGCTTCGTCTTGAGTGGTTTGATACTGGTCAATGGCTGCTTTTAGGCTGATTTTGTGCTCAATAAAACCGCGACTAGCCACGACTCCTTTGGCTTTTATGGTTTCTAAAATTCGAAGATCATCTAGCATCACAATTCCTCCCGAAGAATAAATGCTAACACTGGGACCTAATCCTTCAATTAAGCGGTCAATGTCATCGTAATTTGGATGATAAAGAGTACCTTCGCGCTCTAAATCTTTGTAAACAATATGCTTTACTCCCATGGCCACTACCGATTGGCCAACTTCAATTACTTCGTCAGAATTGTCGCGGAGACTATCGGAGTCCACCATCATGTCCTGACGGGCTTTAATTCCAAACACAATGCGTTCAGGGCCGTATTTCTCTAGAGCAGATGGTAAAAGATCACGAGCAGTTACTCCTAAAATCACCCTAAAAACTCCAATATTCATTAATCGATCAATATCTTCCATAGTGCGAACTCCCCCGCCTACTTCCAGTGGGGTTTTTAGTTCTCGGACAAACTTTTCTAACAAACCAGTGTTAACTGGATGGCCTTCGTAACTCCCGTCTAAATCTATTACTTGAATTAACTTGGCGCCTTTTTTTTCAAATTCCCGAGCTAAATTTAGGGCAGATCGTTTGTAGATTTTTTTCTGTTCGTTTTCGTGCCCTTTGTAGAGAGAAATCGCGTGTCCTTTTTGAATGTAAAGTGCGGGAATTATTAACATTTTTAGTTTTCAGCGATTAACTTACTGATATCAAGATCTTCGCCAGTAGATCGCCAGGCAGCAACTACTTTTTCAAAAACTGGAGCTGGGCCTAATTTATTTTGTTCATCTAATATTCCCAAAGAGGTAAGCACTCCTACCGTGTCTTCCCGACGAGGAGCTAAATCATGCAAAAAATTCTTAAAATCTTCTTCTAGCTGATCATATAAATCCCAGTTAAAGGAATTGGTTCCTTCCATAAAATATTCAACCATTCGTTCTTGAGCGGGTTGACCAAGAGGAATTTCACGGTGCGCACAAATTCCATTTAAACGCGCAATCCCCACTTCGCGACGGAAATTCTGTGGAGTAGCATGAATATCTGGAGGAAGACGACGAATATACTCTGTTCCATCAATATTAATTTTAACCCACTCCAAATTTCCAGTCCGTAAATCGCAGGCACAGGTAACATTGGTAGCTGCCTCAATAATAACGTCGTTATGTTCGGTTTTCCCAAGGATTTTTTGGGTTGGAGTAAGATTTAAAGCTTCGATAACCGTGGCTGTTTCCTGATCAGTTATTGGATTTTCTTCATCTATTTCTTCATCTATTTCTTGAGACTTATCAGCAACCGCGGCTACGCCAATCTCGTAAGTTTCATAAACTTCATTCACTTGAGTTACTAAATCACTTTCTGCTGCTGCTAATTCTTGATCTGAAAGATTAGATGCTTCTAGGGCTTCGTATTCACTAACAATGCCACTAACTTGATCTTGAGCTTCAATGTCAGCCTCGGCTAAGTCTAGAACTCTATCATGAGCGGCTATTTCTCGGTGTACACGCTCTCTGATGTGTCGACGTTCCCCTTCAGATAAATGTCGGAGATCTCCTTTTTCATCTTCCATTTTTTCTAAAAATCGATTGTAAACCATGCGACGACGCTGACTTTTGCGAGTGGTATCACCAGAAATTCGCTTTTTTTGACTTTGTGGATCTATTTCAAATGAATTTCCACTTAAGGTGTTAGTAACTAATCGTCGTTGCACATGTGTCTCTGGGGCTTCATCAGGTCTTAATTCACCAAATAAACGATTATTAACCTCCTCGCGCTTTTGGGCTGGCCTTAAGGGCTTCATTTCTGGATCAATTGGGGCTAAATGTAAAATTTCGTTAGGATCTACTTCGACGTCAAAAGCAGCAAAAGCTTCGGTGTAATCCCCAACTGTACCGTCATCAGCATAAAGAGTCAGCAGATCATCTAAGTCATTTTGAATTAAGCGTTCTAAATTAGCGTCTTGTTCGGTGGGGCTAGCCTCCATCCCCATAACTTCTTTTTTATGTAGAAGGAAAGACTCGACATCGCGGTCAGAGCCACCTGGTTTTTTTGGAAAGATTTCTAGAGGCGTAGCCATTTTATTTTTATTAATTCTATCTAATTATTTTAACATATTTTACGATTTAGTGCAAGAACAGGAAAGATCACTTCTAACCTTATGCGTTTGACTGTTTTGTTCTTATGTGGTATTATTAGATGATTATTTTAATAATTTTACCCATGGTTGAACTTTCTAATGGTGCGGAAACAAGATCTGATTCGCTTGAAGACACTGGTGCTCCTCTTTCATTCGAGGTGAGTGAGGAAATGGAGCAAAGAGAAGAGGTTGGTCGCTTACAATATGATGTTCGTGATTTATACCAATCAAAATTCTTTGACGCTAGCCCCGAGGAAGATGAAGTTTTTAATAATGTTTTAAATCAAGTGAATGATCTCGAAGCTCTTAATCAAATTCTTGAAGATCTTGATCAAGGTCTTGTGGAAACTCCATCAGATTTAATTATGACTATTGCTAGTACTATGCCTCTGGAACAACTTGAAAAATACTATCTGGAGGATTTAGCATCTTATGTTGGTACTCCACATGATGATTTAATCCTCAGCACAATTGGTGAAGTTTATGAATATAAACGAACTTGGCATGATGGAGCCACTGAATTAAAAGAGCAAGCTGAACAAAAACAAGCTGAATATGAAAAAAAGGCGGCTGATTTTTTGGCTAAAATGAATCTCCATGAAGTAGGGATTAATTACATTCCTGGGCTCATAGAAATTATGAAGAAGGACTTTTCTTATTCACATATTTACATGGGGGATGCTGGGCTGGCTTATGTTTTTGAAAAAAACAAAGGAAAAGCTTATCTTTGGATAGACAATGGAGAAGTAACTTATCATATTCCTAAAGTACCGCGAACTTCTAGAGCTAGTAATGATACGGCGGAAACATCTAGTGAAACAGACTCAGAAAAAAAATTGGAGTTTGACCCAAACCATCCACTTTTGATGGAAGCCTGTGAAGTTTCAGGGATTCCACAAGATCAACTAGTAGAATTTCTTGATACTGTTGTTAATTCCACAGATGAAGAGTTTGCTGGTTTTTTAGACGGACTCCCGGATCATTTGCTAGAAGAGATTGCTTATCAAATTACGGGAGAGATTTTATCCCAATTTAAGTCTGATATTCCTCAAGAACAAATAGCCTCTACATTTAGAGAGAGTGGCATTTTTAGTAATGAAGAACAAATTAGTCGCTTTTTTAATAAGGAACTAACAGCGGAGGATTCTCGCCATTTAGCTGCTACAATGCGTCCCTTTGCTATCGAACAACTTGCCGATCTTTTGAATTAAGAAGCAACCCGGAAATAAATCACATCTCCATCTTGGACAATGTAGTCTTTTCCTTCAAGGCGCATAACTCCTTTGGCTTTGGCACCTTGTTCGCCGCCGTGCTCTAAATAATGATTATGTGGGATAACCTCGGCCCGAATAAAACCTTTTTCAAAATCGGTGTGAATGGTGCCAGCGGCCTGCGGCGCTTTGGCTCCCTTTCGGACAGTCCAAGCGCGTGATTCTTTGGGGCCAGCAGTGAAAAAAGTGTGTAATCCGAGCAGATCATAAGCATGCCTTATAAAAGCATCTAATCCCGGTTCTTTTAAGTCCAATTCATCCAAAAATTCTTTGGCTTCCTCATCGGAGAGCTGTCCAATTTCTTGTTCAATTTTGGCGGAAATAGGAACAATTTTAGCGGAAGGATGAATAGTAAGAGCTTCGCGGATTTTAGTCTCATCAAAAGAAGTCATATCATCCTCGTGTACATTGGCAATGTACATAAAAGGTTTGCTAGTAATGAGCTGTAATTGTCGCATAAGATCCTTTTCCTCATCTGTTAAATTAAGATGACTAGCTAAATTTCCTTCGTTAAGTTCGGCTTGGAGTTTTTGGGAAAAGTCGAGAAGTTCTTTAGCATCCTTATCACCGCTGCGGGCTTCTTTTTCTAATTTTTGAAGGCGTCGTTCTAAAGTTTGGAGGTCAGCCAGAATAAGTTCTGATTCAATAACTTCGCGATCGCTTTTGGGATCAAGGTCTCCATGAACATGGGTCACGTTTTCGTCTTCAAATAATCGAACAACTTGAGCAATGGCATCACATTCACGAATATGAGATAAGAATTTATTACCTAAACCCTCCCCTTCGGACGCGCCTTTTACTAAACCCGCAATATCTACAAATTCCACAATCGCAGGGATTGTTTTTTCGGAAGAAACAAGTTCAGTTAACTGGTGAAGCCTAGGATCTGGGACTTCTACTATCCCAACATTGGGATCAATTGTACAAAAGGGATAATTCCCAACTTCGGCCCCGCCAGATTTGGTAAGAGCATTAAAAATTGTAGATTTCCCAACATTCGGCAAGCCGACAATTCCGATTTGAAGAGCCATAGTTATTTTTTTAAATCATTTTTTCCCAAATTGTAGTTAATTCTGCTTTTGTTATTTGTCCGGGAGCAGTTTCCGTACCGTGTTCCAAGGGGGCGTAATAGATCTCAGAACCTAACAAGGGACAAACAATACGTGATAAGCGACCTTCTTGTCCCATCCCCACCACAATAACTTTTATTCCTTGTGCCGCGGCCCACGTTGTAAGTTCAAATAAAACAACATTTTCTGGCCGCTCCTTCACAAAAGTAGCTACTTTTACAATGTCCGCGCCACTTTCGACAGCCTGCTTTACTACTTTTTGTAGTTCTTTTAATTCTGGAGTTTCCTCGAAATTATGATACGAAATAATCAAATTGGCATAGTCCTGTTTGGCACCTAAAATATGTTTGATGTGCTTAGGTTCAGTCTCAAAAGCTACGTCTACATAGTGTGCTCCTCTTTCAAACAATTCGCGTAAAATTTCGGCGTGTTCCTCTGGAGTTCCCATAAAATCTCCTCTTTCGGCCGGGACTTTATTCACAAACAAAAACGGTGTTTTGATATCAGCTTCTTCAAAAAATATTTCGGCTAAACGTAGATCTTGAATTGAATCTAACCAAACTTCGACTAAATCTGCCTGATGAGCCTCGGCTACTAACCGTTGCTTTAAATCTTGCATGGTTTTCTCTTGCACAGGGATACAATGGAGCGCTGACATATAAGACAAGTTAATGATGCGCGCTAAACATACCAAAAACAGACTCCTTAAGGAAAGGGCTCTTGTGTTTTTAAGGGATTCCTTTTAGATTAAAAGCGTATTATTTAAGATTAAAATTATGAATTTTCTTTCCCTCCTTCAAGGCAGTTTGGTAGCGAGCCTCGAATCGCTTAGACTGATTTCTTTTTTAAACAACACGCTTGACCAGGTGTTACTAGCTCTTTTGATTGTTGTAGTTGGTTGGGCGACAGCACGAATTTTTACCTTTATTTTGGGGCGTTATGTAGTTAAGTTAACACGCAAAACTTCGACTCAAATTGATGATTTTGCGATTGAAGTTTTTAAAAACGTGGGGAATTTTGTGATTTTTGTGATGGCTTTTTTGTATGCGACCCGAGTTTTAACTTTGGCGGAACAGATTGATATTTTTGTAGAAAGAGCGATTTTGGTAATTGTGGTGATTAAGGTTACGGCTGCGTTTTTAAAGATTTTTGATTTTGTTGTAAGTCATTATTTAGTGCCGTATGCCTCAAAAAATGGAATTTTGGATCGCACAATGGTGCCGACTTTGAACCGGCTGGTAAAGTTAGGAATCTGGGCCATTGTGGCGTTAATGATTGTGAGTAATCTGGGATACAATATTAGCTCTCTACTCGCTGGACTAGGTATTGGTGGTTTGGCCATTGCTTTGGCGGCGCAGGATGCCTTATCGAACTTTTTTGGGTCGATCTCGATTTTTGCGGATAAGACATTTAAGATGGGTGATTATGTGAGAACCAAGGAATTTGATGGAAATATTAAAGCGGTTGGTTTGCGAAGTACGAGATTAGATACAGTAGATGGCACAGAGTTGATTGTGCCAAATAGTCAACTAGCTTCGATGGTGGTAGAAAATCTTTCTCGCCGTCCCAAACGTCGCGTTGATGTAACGCTTTCGGTAATTTACGAAACATCTAATACCAAGATGAAAGAGGGTATTAAAATTGTGAAAGATATTATTACGGCCACTAAGGATGTTGAAAATCATTGCCGAGTTAATTTTCAAACTTTTTCGGCACACGGGCTGGATATTATGTTGAGTTATTGGATTAAAGATACGGATTTAGAAAAGGGTCAAAAAATTCAAAACGAGATTAATTTTAAGATTAAACAAGGTTTTGAAAAAGCAAAGATTGAATTTGCTTATCCAACGCAACTACTTTATTTGAAAAATTTGGATGGGGCGCCGACTAATCCTCGTTAATAGAAAGCACGACTTCGATGGTGTTTGTTTCGTCAACAAAGGAAACCCCTTCGGGCAAAATTAATTGTACCGTGGTTTTGTAGATTTCTTCCCCGGCTGGGACAGTTAAAGTCTCTGTTTCTAGATAAATAATTTCTTCTAATAAATCCGCGTCACCCTGGATTTGGATGGTAGTGGGTGTGGTTTTTATAGAATCTAAATAACCAGTTTGAAGGCTTTCGACCATAACTTTGACACCTACGGTTTTTTGGGATTCTAATAGGGTAATTTGGGCTGCTAAATCAATGCTGGCAGGATCTGATTCTAAAGTGGTTAATTCCTGCCCATCTTCGTCTAAAATGGTGATTTCCGCGGAGCGGATTAAGTCTGTGGTTTCGTCCCCTTGTAAAACTAGGGTGGCTATTACAGTTTCGATTTCGGAAAGAAGGCTGGTGGCGCCGCTGATTGCGATGGTGGTGGATGGCATTTCTGTTAGTGCAGCGGTGTAGTTTTCGGCCGGTTCGCCTGAAAGGGCGTAAGTTAAGGGCACTTCCTTGGTCGTTAACTCTTCCAAAATTACTTGTACGCTTTCGGGGGAAACACTAACCACACTAACGTCTGTTTTTTTGGAATTTACCGCGATATCAACTTGCTTACTACCCGCTGCTAATCCCTGTAAATCCACGTAAACGGTAAAGTTGTCAGAGATCAGAGTTTTGTAAACTTCTTGAGAGGCCCGGATCGTGATTTCGGCTTCTCCAAGTTCATTTACAACCGCTAAACCTTCGGGGACATTAAAGGGTTCAATAGTTAATTCTCCGGGTAATTGATAGAAAGTATTTTCGCTACTTAAAACAAAAAACCAAAATAAACAGGCCGCTCCTAAAGCTAATAATTTAATGGCCACATTCTTGGTAAAAAAACGTTTAATCATGATTTTTTAGATGGTTTTTTTGGTTTGAAAATATTTTCTAAAACAACTTGTAACTCATCGGTGGTGAGTTCTTTAATTTTTCCTTCAAAAGCATGCGAAATCGTTTTTCTTTCCTCGGAAATAACAATGACTTCAGCATCTGTGTTTTCGGAAAGACCAATACCAGCTTTGTGACGAGTGCCATATTTAGGGTCGTATCTCTTAAAATCATGCGGCAAAGTGCACCCTGCAGCGGCTAATCGCCTTCCCTGCACTATCACGGCCCCATCATGTAACGGAGATTTTGGTTGAAAAATGCTTACCAACAAATCTTTGGAAATATGGGCATCCAGCTCTTCCCCAGTTTCTAAATATTCTTCTAATTTGATATCACGTTGAAAAACTAGTAAAGCCCCATGGCCATGCTTAACTAATTCCTGACAAGCCTCGATAATGTCACTAATAATTCGATCTGTTCCCTCAATTTGATTCCCCAAAAGAGGAGTTTTCCCTAAATGCTCTAATCCCCGGCGTAATTCTTTTTGAAAAATAATCGGAATAGCCAACAAAATAACTGGGAAAATTCGACTCAAAATCCAATTCACCGCTAACAATTCTAACCAGCGACTTAAAGTATAAAAAACACCCAAAATTGCGAGTCCAGTTAAAATATGAACCGCCCGAGTTCCCTTAAGCAGCATAATTAACCAGTAAAACAAGAAAGCCACAATAAAAATATCCACACCGGTTTGCCAAAATGAATACTGCGAAAGCGTGAGATGTTCCCAGAACGTTTCCCCTAAATTTGAAAGAGATAAAATTAGGCGCGCCACAATGTCATTGATAACATTCATAAACAAAGGATTTGGGCTTTTTAGTGTAAACCAGAAACCTTGTTTACTGCAAGTAAGAAGTGTCTTATGATGAGGTGGCTATGTCACTTCCGGCAACTTACCAAGCTCATTTAAAAGAAAAAATCACCCTAACAGATAAGGTGCGTGATTTTGTGTTGGAATTACCGTGTTATGGAAATGATTTTGAATATGAAGCTGGTCAATTTGTGTTAATTAAACTCCCTCACCCCGAAACTGGTGATGAATTGAGCCGAGCTTATTCCATTGCCCGGGCCCCGCAGCAAGGTTGTGAACTTATTTTAAATATTGAAATCATCCCGGATGGTCGTTTAACTCCCCTATTAGATCAGGTTGAAGTTGGCGAAGAAATTGATGTTCAAGGTCCGTTTGGCTATTTCAAACTTAAGTCCCCACCAGAAAAAAGCTTAGTTTTTGTAGCTACCAGTGTGGGGGTGGCGCCGCTAAGAGCAATGATTGAAACTGTCTTGAATGAAAATCCCGAACGCAAAGTTGCGCTTTATTTTGGCGTTCGAAGCCAAGAACATATTTTTTATGAAAAAGATTTTGAAGAACTGGCGACAAAGTATGGGAATTTTGAGTTTGTTTTAACCTTATCGCAGCCAGCAGAGGGTTGGGAAGGATCAAAAGGCCGAGTAACCGCTATTTTGCCAAAAATTGAATTTGATTCAGACACAGATTTTTATCTTTGTGGAGGTAAACCCATGATTGATGACGCAAAAAAAATACTCCTCAAGAAGAATATCCCCGAGGAGCAAATTTATTTTGAACAATTTCACCTCTAATATACGACCAACCCAAGATAAATAAGAGCAATACCAATGGCTACGCCTACCACACATAAACCTTGCACAGCTTCTCTATTTTTAAGAACTTTAAGAGCTCTTTTTTCCAAAACTTTGGGCTCCCATAACATATAAAGAGAGGCCAGTAGCATCAACCAACCAAACACAGACATTACGGTTTCCCAATCCTGAGTAAAATCATATTTTTGCATCAAAATAGCCACGGCAAAACCAAGAGGCATCAGAGCCGCAGCGCGAAGAAATTTTTCATCTTTTAAGTAGCCTTTGCAAACTTTTATAAATGGCTTTGGGTAAAAAACTCCAGGTAACCGGGTGGCTACAATAAATGTCCCGAGCAAAACAGCCAGAAATTTAAGAGAAAGCATGGTGAGAGGGTTAAAGTGAGCTAATAATACCAAAATAAAAATTAAAAAACAGTTTATTGCTATTTCGGTACCGATAGTTTGATTCCTCCAGCGGGAATCAACTATCTGTACTCTCGCGCGGCTGCTTTTGCTACGCAAAAGACCAAGCCAGCCGCGCTCCGAGAACTACCTCAATATCAAAAGCTATTTTTAATTTTTCATTTGATTGTTTTAAAGACCTCCATTAGAATTGCTGAGTCAAATTTAGCCGGGGTAGCTCAGTGGTAGAGCACAAGACTGAAAATCTTGGTGTCGGCAGTTCAATCCTGCCCCCCGGCACCACCTTGACAGGTTTTTTATTTTGTGGAATTATTTGAGACCTTTTCACTTTTCACCCCACACCCCATGAAAATTGCTGAAGTTTCTGATGAAGCCGCTAGCTCGCCTTGCTTGGATACTCTCTCCATCCAGTTAATTAATCTAGCTATTAGACATGTTTGCCTAAAATCTGCAGGAGATCTTGACCCTCAGGACGATCTATCTGTTGAGTCACTAATTGCTATTGAGCAAGCAATTGGAGGTCATCGAGTAAAACTTGAGGGGGCGGAAGCAACATTTGCCTTCCTTGGAGGAAAAAATCCTGAACAGGATGCTCAAGTTTTTCTACAGGGATTACGATCAAGAGTTCAAGCAGGAACTACTACGGAATAATTCTCTCAACATTCCATTGGAATTGCTTTTTTAATCTCCCAACAAACTCCATTTTTGCGGCCCCCTCTTCTTGCTTTGACTTTTTGATATCCCACTATTTCCAAAAACTCATCGGAAACATTTTGGACTCCACCAACTCTAAAGACCTCTGTTAAAACATCAAATCTTTCAGCACAGCCAACCGCGAGAGCTAAACGATTTAAAAGAAGACGATCAGCTTCGGTGACACAACGATTCAATAATAAATCTCTTACTTCTTCGCCTAAACTCACACCTAATCCCTCTAATTCCAAGGCCCCTTCTAATTGATTTTTTGCACTTGTCCGCCTAGAAGCTATTCTCAAAGATTTTTCAACTTGGGCTTTTAATTGAGAGACCCTTGAACCGGAAAGCCCTATTACCTCTCCTACTGCTCGCAAATTCTTACCGTTCCATTCATATAAAAAATAAATAACAGCGTCTCTAAATGGCATTTCCATAAAAAGATCTAGCACCACTTCTATTAGGTCTTCGGCTAACCGTTGACGCATTGTTTCCTCTTCGGCTCCTCGAGCGTCGTCAGGGATATTATCAAATATTGATTCTGGATCCTGTCCCTCATCACCTTCATTTCCCCCATATTCAGTTAAATATCCTTGTTCTAATTTCATTCTAAGTTCTTCCCATTTTTTACGATCAATCCCTACCCTACTTAAAGCTTCGTCTAAGGTGCAGCCTTGTCTGGTCATATAGTGTTTCACCTCTTTTGTTAGATCTCTTGTTCTTCGTTTACCAAAACCATCTTTTCGCCGCCATTCGTCTCTTATTTCTCCGATTAAGCGACTTTTTAACCAAGCTTGTGGATTTTGATCTCTAACTAGACGGCCCCGCTCACAAACTTGAAGCATAACCATTTGAAATACGTCTTCGGCTTCATATTCATCTAATCCTCTTGACTTGGCTTTACCAAAAAACCATCTTCTTAGTTTTATAGCTATCTCTATTACTTCCTGAGGGGGCATTAAGCCAATATCTTCTACCCCAATTCTAAGTACGTCAGTAGATAATGGCAAATCACCATCATTTTCAACTGCTCCGTAATTTTGATCTGTATTTAACATTTTTCCCAACTAATTTAAATGGCTTTTTTGTTTTCGTCAAGACAACGGACACCATCAAAAAGATGATGACAAAATTTCGCATTTCTAATTTTTTCTAAATAATATTTCTCCTCTATTAACTAGTAATTTTGCTATATCCTTTAAAATTGTAGCAAACCTTGTATCAACTAAATGCTGTGGCTCGTGGTTCTTTTTAATTCTTTTTATTTCGAATTTAATAGATTTAAATGCCTCTTTATCTTCCCTTGAATTGCCTATATTTATACATAAACCCATGAAATCTTCTATTAGTGAAGTACTTATTAAATCTGCTTCCTTCTGAGGCATTTGTGGATTCTTTAATAGTTCGCTAACTCTCTTTTCCATCTTTCCCAATACACTTGGAGGAGTTGAGTGGGATAATTCTTTTATTTCAAAAGACAGATACTCAAAAGCTTTTCCCAAATAATAATTTGCAACTTCTAAATTCTTTCCCTCTCTCAAGGAGAGTGCGGTAATATTTAAGCTGGATAAAGAATCTTTAAAATATATTTCAGCGGCTTCGGCTTGACCTGTTAACATGGCATCATTGATGTCATATTTTAGTGCTCCTGAAAAAAGATCATATAAAATACTCATCATTACGTAAGCCCCTAATAAACCTGAAATTATCTCTAAATATAAGTTGCCTCTTATGGATTGTGTTAAAAAATCAAGCAAGGCTGTGTTCAGAGAGAAAAAGGTTAATAACCCTAATACTAATAGAGCAGAAATAAAAGCATCAAATAAGGATGTTGTTAACTCCCGTCCAAAACTTTCAAATTTCTTCTTAACATTAGCCAAAGAAATTGCGAACCAAGCTCCACCAACAACCATGGTTGTTGGGATAAGAACTGAAACAATAATACCAATATCAAGGAGTGCAATTGCCGGTATAATAAGAATTGCTTTAAAAGCTGCGCTTCTTATCGCTTTTGCGTATTTTTTTACTATTGCTGTGGAAGCTATTTCTTCCTGAGCACTCGAAAGATCGAGTGAAAAAAAGGATTTTAAAATTGTCTTCCTGATTATTTTTTCTATTATTCTCTCCTTCATAATTTTAAGGTTGTCATTTTTTTCATCCTACGTTGGAATTGATTTTTCGTAAAGCTTGCTTCACCCCACCGCCCATGGAAAAATCTGACATTTTAGAGGATTGACACTTTCCCTGTTTTTCGATATAAGTAAGCACTAAATAAACTAATTTTATGATCGGACCCATTGATACAAATGGAGTCCACCCCCCTGATGCTTTAACTGATGATGAAGCGGCTACTGTTGAGGGTGCTGCTTTTGATCCCGAAGAAGATTCTGATTGGGAGCATTCAACTGATATCACTGAAGGTTTAGAGGCAGGCCCGACTCCAGTGGTGAATTTGGTTAGGCAATATGAAGCAGTTCTAAGATCTAAAACTTTTCAATCTACCAGACCTAAAGTCTTAAATTTTTTGGAGGAAAGAATTCCAAACCCAAATCTAGCGCAAGTGATGATGGATTATTGTAATGATCCGCCACAAACTTTGAATGACTATTTGGAGGGGCTCAGAAACATGTACCAAGATTTATGTGATCATCAGTGTGCGAATTGCTGGCCGAAAATTAGTGCTCATTTAACTCCCCTTTTGCAGGAAGCTATTAAATCTGGGCAAATTAGTGATGTCCACACTTTGGCTTTGCTCCCAGATGAAGTCCCGGGTCTTATTGAAAGACAATTCCAGGCCAAAATGGCTCTTCCGGTTTTCGAAAGGGAAATTGCCCTCGCAACCGCCACAGAATTAACCGGTGGAGAGGATGACTTTGGACCTCATTTTGAAAAATTAACAGGATATTCTGCGGATAAAATTTATGACCAAGAAATTGGGGCTTGGCGAGAAGTAAAAGGCACTGGTGCTCTGGGGATTTTAGAATCGGTGTGGCGCAAAGTTGCGCCTAGGAGGACGGCTAAAAAAGCAGTGGATAAACCTTATGGGCAGGATGGTTATGAGGAAGATTTCCTAGGAAAAATAGTCTTACCTTTTCGCAAAGACTTAGCCGAATATTTCATAGGTGGCGCCGTAACAACTCCAGAAACTTGGCGACGAACTAAGGAAATTGCTCCCGCTTTAGCGGCGTATTTTGATGAAAATGCAGATCGAATTGCGGACTTAATCCAGCAACACATTTTTGATCTGCCGGCCTACCCAAAAACTTGGGGCGAATGCTCGGAAGAATGTCAAAAGCTTACTTGGGAAGCAACCGTAATTGGCTTAACAGATTTAGCCGTGGAATTATTTGACGGACAATTAGTGGTATTTACCAAAGGATCCCAAAACCCACTTATTGAAACCCTTGCAAAACCGCAAGGACGAAAAGTGTTTGGCATCGGAGCTTATCAACCATTCAAAAACTTTCCTAAAATTTAAATTTATTATTTATGGCAAAACCATTTGTTCCTAGAAAAAACCTTGATGATGATGATGAAATTACTGAAGAATCAGTTCAAATTGTGCCAGTTATGGTAGAATCTGATGATGATTTTGATGATATTACTGAAGAAATAGAGGTAAACACTCCTCCAATGGCGGAGGATATTTCTCACGTAGCGGATTTGGCTCGAATTCGAATGCAAGCCTGGGACAGGAGTAGGCATGAAGAAACCGGCCCTCCAGACCCAATGGTTTTAAGCATTGTTAATGAACCGATTCACGGACAAGGAGATGAGATTAATGGGCCTTCTTTATGGGAAATTATGGCGGATTATACACTTTCTAATCCTGAATCATTAAGTGAACTGTTGCAGGTATTGCAAAGAATGTATCAAACCTTGGTGAAGGAATATGATTTAACGGAAGAACGTTGGGATGAAATTAAAAATTATATGGCCATGAAAGTACTAGAAGCAGTGAATAATAATCGTTTTGGGCCTAATAATATGGGAATGGTTAAGGCCGTGGATTGGCGTGAAGCGGGAGAAGAAGTTCAAAACCGGATTGATGCCTTTTTAGAATCTGATGATTGTGCTAATGCTGTTGCTGCTGACGTAGGAATATATGGAGGAAATCATTACTTTAAAGAAACATTAGAAGCCCTGGGAATTACTGATACAAGGCAAATTATGGATGCCGCTTATTCTGAGGCGATTAAAAAATGGCGATCCGAAGGTGGTTTAGGACGTAAATTTGCCCGTTTAAGAACAGCTAGACAAGCTGTAGCTAATGAAGAGGGAGGAGAGTGAGGCTGTAATGCAACAATTAGTAGAAGCTTTTAGGACTGACCTAACTCATTATGTACTAGACAATATTTATTTCCGAACTATGGATCCCTCTGAAGCGATGTTGGAGGTTGTTCCTCTAAAACAATTTCGCGCCGAAACCTTAGGGCCTGCGCTTGCCCAAATTTATAAAGATCAAAATTTAGAAGCCATTGGAGATAGGACAAAAACAACACTCACAGACCAAGTTGGAGGCTATCGACAGCAAGCAATGGAGGCTTTGAGGGCTGAATCTATTGAATTATTTGATGGGGAAATTACGGTGATGCTAACTCCAAGTGTGGCCAATGCAATTAAAAAAGGTCTTGAAGATTTAGCGGCAAATCCGCATGGTTCTAAAATTGTGAGATTGTAGGCTTATTTAAAATATCGCTCTCCCCTATCTGGGAACACCGTCACGATGTGGCGAAAGCGATTTTTGAGCGACTGTGCAGCAAGGAAATTGGCGCCCGAACTAATGCCAACTAAAACACCATTTTTTTGAGCAAGATCGTGGCTGGCCCGGATGGCGTCTTTGGTTTTTATGATAATAATTTCATCAATTAAATGACGATTTTCTTCTAAAATATGAGGAATAAAACCTTCGCCAATACCTTGAATGCCGTGAATTCCAGGCTTGCCGCCAGAAAGAACCGCTGATTCTGCTGGTTCAACAGCAATAATTTTGGTGGTTTTGGGCAAAGCTTTAGCTACTCCAATAAGTGTTCCGCCGGTGCCGGCCCCCGCTACAAAAACGTCAACTTGTGGTACGTCGGCCAGAATTTCAGGGCCGAGGCCGAGTTGGTGGGCCATAATGTTGTCTGGATTCTCGAATTGCTTAGGAAGGTACGCAGAGGGGGTTGAGCCGACTAATTCTTTGTATTTGCTGATTGCTCCAACAATGTCCTCTTTGGCTGGAGTGAGGATTAAGTTGGCACCAAAAGCCTGCATCATTTGTCGTCGCTGAAGACTCATGGATTCTGGCATAATGGCGGTGAATTTGTAACCGCGTTGAGCGGAAATGGCGGCTAAGGCAATTCCGGTGTTTCCAGAGGTAACTTCGATGATTTGTTGGCCTTTTTTAAGCTCACCGCGTTTTTCGGCCTGATTAATTATAAAAGTAACCATACGATCTTTGATACTGCCGGTTAAGTTGTATGTTTCGAGTTTGGTGTGAATCCCGTCGAGGGTAATTAATGGAGTTTTCATGGTTTGAGATATTAAAAAATGCCCTTCCTATTACTTGGAAAGGGCTTAAATAAAAATTGTAAAAAGACACATTTTTAAGCCCCAGGGGGGCAACAACAAACCAGAAGATTAAATAAAATGTGTTTCATAGTTAATTTATAAAACAAATTGCAATTAAAAACAAGGCGTAAACACCAAGCAAGTACCAACCTTGGCGTTTAGTAAGGGT
>JABJMC010000047.1 GCA_018659585.1 Candidatus Peregrinibacteria bacterium | reverse complement strand
TGGAGGTTTTGGGGACGCCAGCGGTGATTTTTGATAATCATAATCATGCTTTTTATTTTTGGAAGGAGAAGGGTTTTGAAGGGGCGACATTGGTGCATGTGGATCAACACAAGGATACGCGGGAGCCAAGTGAGTGGTATAAGGGGGCGACTTTGGAGGAAGTATTTAAGTACACAAACGAAATTTTGAATGTGGGTAATTATGTTTTACCGGCAGTGAAATGCGGACTGGTCGGAGAAGTGATTTCGATAACGGGGAATATAGGGTTGGACCAGGAGGTGCGGCAGGGAAATGTGATTTTGAATTTAGATTTAGATTTTTTTGTGTCAGAAATGGAAATTGATTTTGAAAAGGCGCGGGAATTTTTACGGAAACAAGCTAAGATGGCAGATTTTATTACAATCGCAACTAGTCCGTTTTTTATTGATCAAGAGAGGGCCTTAGAGGTTTTGAGGTTGATTTTTGCAGATTAAAATGTTTTAATTGGCAACCTTTTTAATCACCCCACTTTGAGACCCCAATTCAATCAAAAAGTTTATGAAGCTGAATTTCCGGAAAGCGGAGATGCTTGGATGGAAATAGGTCCTTTTCGATTTGTTGAAAATCCAAATGAAGACCAGGGGATGTTAATTTACGATGAGTCGGGGGTGTTATATGTGCCGGATTTAATGCGTGGGCATCCTTTTTGTTCGGCGGCGGAAGATTATTTTTGCTATGGAGATAAACCTTTAAAGCCTCATGAAGATGTGGTTTTTGGGTGGAAATTATCGTCACTGGACTCGCCACATGTTGTGGAACAATCCTTGAGATTTAGAGGGAATCTTTTACAGAAAAAATTTATAGAAGAGACAGGAATAGTTACTAATCCGACTCCTTTAGCAGGAATTTTATGTGGTAATCACGGGACTCATTGGGAATTGAATCGGCCGTTTGATCCTAATAATTTGGGGGTAACAAGTCCGCGTCAGCGTATTTCAGGCGGAGGGCGTGACTTTACTCAGGAAAGAAAGTTTTTAAGGGAAAGGGTTTCCGATAGGCTTCCTTGGTTATTTGGAGATCGAGGATATGGATTGTATTCGCCGTTAGATAAAAAAAGCGCCTTACAAGCAACTTTGCAAAGTGAATATATGCAGCGTGATTTAGATACCCTGTTTGAGCAATTTGATATAGTACGAGACTTGGGGGCTGAAAAGAGTTTATGGGATGCGGTTTTGGAGCGGAGAAAGACGTTAATGCCAGGAGAGCCACTTGTTTTATTAGATGGAGGCTGTGGAGCAGCAGTTGGGCTTAATCAGGCCGTGTTTTCTTTAGGGTTTTTAACAGAAAAAGGAACACAGCCAGTGGTTGGAATTGGCGTGGATTTAAATCCAGCTCCAATGAGAACCGATCCAAATTGTCAAATTCCGTTTAATTGGGTAGAAAGGCCAATAGTTGAGTGGAAAGCTTTTCCGAATGTACAAATAATGAGAGGGAATGTAGAAGAATTAAGAGGGGTAGATTCGGGATCCGTGGATGTGTATTGGATGGCGGGAGTTATGAGTTACGTTAAAGATCCTTTGATGGCATTGACCGAAGCTTTTCAGGTTTTAAAGCCAGGTGGGTACTTTGCTGGAGCGGTATATGAGGACGCCATGACTGAACCAGGAATCGAAGAGATTATTGAAAGAACACCAGGGGCAAAAGAGGCTTTTCAAGTTTACCGATTAGATGAAGGGGGGCGAGCTTTGTTGTTTGTGGTAATTGAAAAGCCACAAGGAGATTATGAATTTGAAGGATTCCCTTACGAATTTAAGGACACAGAGCCAGCTTTCCCAATTATCGAAAAGCCACAAGATGAATTTATGGTGCGAACGACGTATAAAAAAGAAAGCTAGGCTGCTTTTTTCATGCCGCAAAAGTAATAAAAATGCTCGTTTTCGGTGCCACGGCGAATGGGGCTGTTAGCTTCGAAAATTTCAGTATTTTTAAAGTTTTGACGGAGGCGACGGTAAGAAATTGGAGCTTCGTGAGCTAAAGGAATTTCATCATGTTCATGGATTTTTAAATAGTCGCTATGATCTTCAAACCAACTTTCAGCCACGCCTATAAATCCACCAGGTTTTGTGACGCGCTGCAGTTCCTCAGCAGCTTTTTTCTTGGTTTTGTCGTGAAGGTGTTGAAATAGAAACCCAGCCAAGGAAATGTCGATAGAATTATCTTTAAGTGGGATGTCTTCACAGGAGGCCACTAGACCTTTGGAGTGACGGAGTTTTTCGTAAATCTTGAATTTAAGGAGGGAATTGACGAGGTTGGAGGGGAATTGGAAATTGCGCATTTGGGTTTTGTGAATGACACGCTCCGAAACATCTAAAAGAATGAGTTTGGTTTTATGAAGAAGTCCCGCGCGGGCGAGCTCTTGCATGACAAGTAGAGAAGTGAGCGCACCAATGGCGCAGCCAGCATCTAGAATTTTGATTTGCTTAACTTCTTTGAGGCGACGTATTTGGTTTAAGAGGTACATGCGGACTCCGCGCGATATTCCCAAATTTCCTTCGATAATAAAATAATCCACCATCATTTTTTCTTCGATGTAGTCATCTAAACCGCCAAATCGAATAATAGAGGAAGTGGTGAAATCTTCGGCTGACAGGTTTGAATGGGTGCGCTTCATTTTGTGCAAAATTATTGACACAAACTTAGGCGGATGATAACCTTAGCTTAATGTTTTTTGCAGAGAGGTTAGAGTAAAAACATACCTTTTTGCGGAGATGTTGTCAAATAGTGTTTACATCCATGCTAGAACAATTAATAAAATTCGGTCTTCCGGAAAAAGAGGCACAAATTTATTTGGCTTTACTAGAACTAGGCCCTTCGTCAGTAAGTGAGGTTTCGAAAAGGTCTAAAATTTCGCGGACAAATGCTTATCACCTTTTGAATGCACTTTTGGGAAAAGGGATGGTTAGTACTGCTTCTGGAGATAATTCTTCGAAAATGGTTTTTGTGCCAGAAGATCCTTCCAGAATTTTACAAATGCTTTGCAATGAACGAGATAAATACGAACGACTTTATAATGAAGCTCAAAAAGTTTTACCAGAATTACAATCTGTTTATAACAAAAAAGACGGGAAATTAAAGGTTCGATTTTTTGAAGGAGTAGAAGGTGTGATTAGTGCTTATGAAGATACTTTAACAGCAGAAACCGAAATTTTGGCGACAGCCTCAATTGAACAGCAACATTCTTTTTTTCCAGGTTATTTTCCGGCTTATTACAATCGTCGCGCAAAAAAAGGTGTTTCAGTAAGGTGTTTTTTGGCTGATAGTTCGGAAACAAGACGTATTCAAAAGCTTGATGAAGCTCAATTGCGAAAAAGCTTATTAGTGCCCAAGCGTTTTATGATTTCTCCGGAAATCAATATTTATGACGACAAGGTAGCAATAATGTCTTTAAAGGAAAAATTTGGCGCAATTATTGAAAGCAAAGAAGTGGCTGATGCTTTTCGAAAAATGTTTGAACTCGCGTATGAACGAGCAGGGGAGTATGATAAAGAGTTAAGAAAATAAAGAAGAGTCCCGAATTTCCTCCGTTAACTGGAAAGAACTTCCTCGGATTGTAATCCTCGGAGAACCTTTCTCGCTTACGCGGGACGTTAACGAAGAAAACACCGAAACTCTTCTTGCTCTAAACCCTTTCACAATATTCTCCGGTGTCGGTGTTTATGCGGATTAAATCACCTTCTTTAACAAAAATGGGGACAGCGACAGTAGTGCCGGTTTCTAGTTTGGCTGGTTTGGTGACTTTTCCTTGAGCGGTGTCGCCACGAACAGCGGCTGTTGTTTCGACAACTTTTAAATTAACTTTTGGTGGAAGTTGGACATTAATTGGTTGCTCATTAAAACTTTGAATATCCACGGAATCTCCATCTAAAAGATAGTTAGTTTTGTCGCCTAAGGCTGCTTTTGAAAAACTGAATTGTTCGTAAGTTTCGCCATCCATAAAAAAGTAATCATCTCCTTGAGAATACAAAAATTGGGCTTTTGAAAATCTAACTTCAGCGGGTTCGATTTTGTCATTTCCTTGAAAGGTCATAGGAAGAGAATTGCCAGTAAGCAAGCTTTTGACAGTTGTTTTCATAACCCCACTACCGCGAGCTTGTTTAGAAAAAGAAGCACTAGAAACAATATAAGGCTGCCCGTCTATTTGAATAGCAGTTCCGACCCGAAGTTGAGCAATTGAATACATAATAATTTGTTTAAGATTTCTTGGATTGTGGCGCTAGCATAATACCTAACGCGCTATAAAAAAAGATTAAAAAGGGAGTGTAAAGAAGTGAATTAACAAAAATAGCGTGAATTAGGATCCCACAAAAGCCAGCTAGAAATCCTAAAGCAAAAGGATTTTCGCGACGAGCAAAGCTTTGTAAAAGAATTGTTCCTAAAATCCAGAGATAAGCAGCGGCCCCAATAAGTCCGCTGGTGGCCAGGATGGTTAAGATAGTTGAATCAGATCCGCTGGCAGCGTGGTGAGTATCAGCTTTGATGAATCCGTGATCGCGTTGGGCATAAGAAAAAGCATTATAACCAACCCCAAGCCAAGGATGTTCTTGGAAAATAGTGATTGCGTTTTGCCAGGATTCAAGTCGTAGGCGGGCAGTGGCATCTGGTAGTTCGGCGGTTTCGGTGATTAATGATTTGGCGCTGTAAAGCATGTCACTTACTCGTTCCTGAGCGCGTTCAGATAAAGGAATAAGTAAAGTAAGCGTAATTAATCCAATAATTAGTAGTTTGCGAGAGCGGAGAAGTCCAATTAAGCCAGCTCCAGCCAGGAAAGCTAAATAAGAACTGCGTGAATAAGTTAGAAAAAGAGCACAAACAAGAATAACAAGAATAGAAATTAAAGGGATTTTTTGACGCCAAGGGTTTTTTGAAGTTAGTTTTCCTAAAATTAAACAACTTACAAAAGCTAACATTCCTCCTACAAAATTAGGATCAAACCAGGTAGATAAGAGGCGGTTAATATGCGGATCCCAACCTTGAGTTTGCGCCATTTCCGTAAAATCAGGATAAATTTTTAATTGAATAAAGCCAAAAATAGCCACCAAAAAAGCAGCCACAAAGAGGAAAGTTTGAAGATTATTTTTAAAGCGAGAGTTTTTTGTTAAATCCAAAACAACAAAAATCAGTAAAAAATATTCAATAAATCGAATTAAATAAAAGCCACTTAAAATAGTTTCGGTTGATGAAAGAGCGCGCGATCCATTAAGAAGAGAAATAAATAAAACTGCGCAGAAAATCAAAAAAGGCACCCATAAACGGGCTTTTGGTAGGGGGCTTTTGGTAAATAGCTTATTTAAGCTCCAGATTACAATCAGAGCTGCGATCAAAATATCATTAGGGAGAATTCCCGGACCAACAGGAAGGCGAGCGAGTTCCCCCAAAGCAGCGCTTAGGAAAATTAAAACAAAAAGGATGGTAAAGACTTTTTTCATGTTGCACTTAGCTTATAGAAAAAATCAACTATAGACAAAATAGATATGACTAGTATTTTGGTTTTGATGAAAAATTTTCTTATTGCGACCGGAAATATTGGTAAGTTTGGAGAAATTGCCGCGGTTTTACAGGATTTACCGTATGAACTTAAGTCTTTACAGGATTTATTTCAAAAATCGCAGGTTGAGGAGAATGGGGAAACACATGATGAAAATGCTTTTTTAAAAGCTCGACATTTTTTTAAAGAAACTAATTGGATGACAATGGGTGAAGATTCGGGCTTAGAGGTTGATGTTTTAAAGGGAGAATTAGGGTTGCATACGCGACGTTTTGGAGCCGGAGAAGAGGCGAGCGATGAAGAGTGGCTAGAGGTTTTTTTGAAGAGGATGGAGGAGTTTTCGGAAAACAAAAGAGCGGCGCGGTTTGTTTGTTCGGCGGCTTTGATTTTGGAAGATGGAAGCGAGTATCTTTTTCATGGAACAGCAGAGGGAATTATTACCCTTAAACCAGAAGCAACTATTTTGCCTGGGTTGCCACTGAGTTCAGTTTTTAAGCCAAATGGATTTGATAAAGTCTACGCAGGATTGAGCAAAGAAGAAAAGGCCCAGATTAGTCATCGGGGCCTTGCCATTGGTAAAGTCAAAAAGTTTTTGTTGGAAAGATGATTATTCAGTTGTTTCGTCGGTGATGGTGTCTTCGGGGAGTTCTTCTTCGCCGTAAGTTCCTTTTGGTTCAATAATAACGAGAATATTAATAGCAACATCAACGTCTCGAGAGGAGGTGTTGTAGCTAGCGTCATCGCCGTCTTTGATAAAATGTCGTGAACCAGTTGATTTAGAACTTAATTCCCAGCCATTAGCCTCCATGGCCATTTCAGTATATTCAAAGAATTCAGCTTTGGTCATATCAACTTCGTAGTGATGATTTTCAACTGGACCAGAAATAACAGTTTTGGACCAAGCAGCTTCGGCAGGCAAGGCAATGCTTGTCCAGTTTTCAATTGGTCCTTCGTAAGGGTATTCCGGGCCAGATGGGCCACAAGCAGTAAGAGATAGTGCAAAGATTGTGACAAGAAGGAAAGATAGTAGTTTTTTCATAATTTTGAGGTTAAATATGGATTTTTATAGGCGCACGGAAAATAACACTTTTTGGGGAAAGTGGCAATGTGTTGGTGACAACTGAATGATGATGGTGATGCGCGTCCCTCCCGCCCGAACGACCAGCTGGCCGAACGGGCGGGGGTGGTTATCATCACGACTGGCTGATTTCCGCGGGAACGGTGGCGCCGGTCTGTCGGTGGTAGCTGTCGAGGGCAGCCTGCTGGCGCTCCGAGAGCTCCTCGGGCTCCTCGGGGGTCTCCTCGGACTCCTCGGGGGTCTCCTCGGGCATCGCCAGGGCGAGGTGAAAGAAGGCTTCCTCCTGCTTCTTGGTGAAGCCGAGCTCCTTCATGGTTGGTCCGTGCGAACAACCGAAGTTGCCGCACAGGCAGGGGAGGAGGCCCCGCATGGTGAACTCCGCGAAGCTGATCTCGAGGCCCAGGTTGCGGAGGAGATGGAGGCCCTGTTCGGCCACCTCTTCCGTGACCTCGAGCTCGTCCAGGGGTCCGAGCGCCGCCTTGATCTGTTCGATCATGATGGGGCGCAGGAAGGAAGCGGGGCCCCTCATGTTGAACGGACAGGCTTCCTCCCTCGGCTTGGGGATTCCGACCACGGACATTTCTGTGAGAAAGGCCGTTTCGGAGGGGAGGAGCCGGAGGAGGTTTTCGCTCGTCCGGATGTGGAGTCGGCCCATCTGGTCGACGATGAAGGTGAAGTTGGGGGAACGTGACATGTTTTTGCTGCTTTCATACCTATGCGAATTTGCCAAAGTAGATGGCAATAATCCGCATTGTGAAGGCACCGCTATTGGTGGGTGCCGCTTTCTATCTTTAAATTTTTAAAAACAAAAAAGCGACACCCAGTTTCATCATTCAGTTGTCAAGTATCCAAGAGCGAATTTAACAGCTCAAAAAAAGCATCAAATTCTACTCAGTGGAGTGGTCGATGACTATACCCTTATTCGACTTGCACGTCAATAGTAGCTCCAGTTCTATAACCAAAGGCATCATACACATAAGCAGAGACCTGATATTGTTTGCCGGGAGTGGCATTGGTGGCTACTCTAACTTGGCCGGTATATGGAGCAGAAACAGCAGTGTATTGCAGGGTGTTATTCAAATAGAATTCAACTTTTTCCATGCCATTTGGAGCTTCAACTTCAACTTCAATTAAATTTTGGCCAGAACTAACAAAGCCATAAGCGCTTGGAGAAGTAATAATTATAGAAGGACTATTAGTTAAGGTGATAGCTGTATG
>JABJMC010000046.1 GCA_018659585.1 Candidatus Peregrinibacteria bacterium | reverse complement strand
TTCATCTTGTAAATCTAAAATTTCGATCATTGTGGCCGCAATAGTAGCCCTTCTAGCGGAATCATCCGGTGGCAAAAGATCAGTAACATTTAAGCCCCAATCTTCAGCTCCTTTATAATAGCTTTCAGACCAGTGTCCGACAGCTTCATTAGCAGCTGGAGTTCCACTACCTTGTCCAATTCCAAAGGCTTCAGAAGCCATCTTTAAGAACTCAGCGTTAGTAACCGAATCAGCAGGCCCGTAATTGCCAGTTAAATTACCACTAGCGTCTCGATAACCACCAACCCATCCTTGAGCACTCATATTAGCTACATCCCCATAAAACCACTGGTCTGCACCAGTATCCATAAAGACTGTTATTCCATCGTTATATTGAGCCTCGGCAGAATGAGCAATAGCATCTGTTAATAGAGCTTCTATATCGTCAAGTTCTGTATCTGTAATATTAGATGGATCTAAGCTTTCCAAAGCGCTTCTTAGCGCATCAGCGTCACCACCATATAATTGACCTGCTTGACCCATTACATCTGTAACTAAGTTCTCTAATCTAGAATTACCACTATCTTTTAACGAAAACAAAATATCAAGCAAGGCTTGAACATGAGTGGCGTGTTCTGCAAATCTGGACGGATCAGGAGAATAGGCCCCGGCGTTAAGCATATGTCCTAAGCCAGTCTCACCACCCATCTCATAATCTCTTTCCACTAGAGCGGTAATTACCTCGGTACTAACATGTGCTACGATTTTTTCAATCATAAGATCCATAATATCTTCATCAACTAGGCCCATAAAATGGTCAAATTGATCATCTTTAAAGTCAAACACATCATTAATTTGGCCACTAAAATCAACTCCAAATCCAACAAATTTACCAAAGAATTCATCTAAAATTGATTGCTGGTCAGAAGTGGCACTGTTAATATAATTAGAGTAATACTGATCTGATAAGTACTCTAATTTTGGCATTGCGTAGTCCTCTGTAGGATCTAAAATATTATCAAAGAAATACCAAATTGTATCTGGGTTTTGAAGTTCTTCGGCTTTGTCTAAAGCCTCTTGGGCCGCGGGTAACAAGGTGCTATCGCGGAGATCAATTAAGTTAGCAATTAATTCTTGTGAATAAGAATCTGTCATTAAATCCTTACAAGTCCCCAGTGATTCACCTGATTCCCACATATCAATTAAGTTCTGAATCTCGACGGTGGCAAAGTCACTTTCGCGAGCCCAGTTAATAGATTGCCACATGGCATCTATATTTTGCCAAGGCTCGTTTTGCCAGAATAAATCTTTGGCCATCCAATAATCATCAATATCAAAATAAATCCAACCTAAATCTTCTTCTATGGACCACCTTAGAGTTTCTATTTCATCCCAAGACAAAGTCTCTGAACTATCAATTAAATCTACTATTTCAACCTGAATATCATCTAATTGGTCTACAATATCGTCCCATATCCCCCATAGTTCTTCGATATCGTCTTCTATTTTTTCAAATGGACTCCAATCTAAGCTCCCAAGTACTTCTTGCTTAGCAGCTTCATAAGCGATTTTAATTGGTTCACGCCCCACTAAATCATAGATCCCATGATCGTCATAAGGATCATTTTTGCGTTCAATAGTTTCGCGTAATTTCCAATAGAAATCATGTTTTTGCCACCAATCCCAGAAGTATTGACTGCCACGATCCCCAACTTCAACTAAGTCGTAACGAGCTTGAGCCTCGGTTCGGAAATCTTCGTAATCATCAACATAGGATTCAGCTTCATCTTTTACCTCTTCGACGGCGTCTTTATAGCCTTCAAAAACAGCGGTTCTTTCATCAACTACATCTTCTAAATCTCCATCTGGGTCAAGACTACGTTCGTTGGCTTCACTCAAATAACGTTCAAATAATTCAATGTAACTATCAATTCTTTCGATCATCTGTTCGGATCGACTAATTATTTGATCAAACTCAACGTAATCATTGTTTAAACTTCGTTCCATTTCATAGAGTTCACTGCGGCTAGCAACGCCACATTCACCCCAGTAATCTACATCTGTCCCAGCATCAAGAGCGTCGTCTTCTGAGTCATAAGTTATACCATCATGACCACAGACAAATTCACTACCGCCATCATCATAATCACACTCTGAACTCCAATCATCGTAAATAGTACACCACTGATCATTTAACCAGTTCCAGGCTCCAAAACTTTCGCAATAACCATCATCAGCTTCCCAACCAATGCTACCACCACACTCATCAGCAGCACCGTAATTATCATCACTCCCATCATCAGTGTAGTTATTAGGGAAAATCACGCCGTAATCATAGTTGTTATCTTCGTTTTCTTCTTCAATATCGTTATTGGGATCAATTTGAACTTCAATTTCATGATCCTCGTCAGTGCTTACAATTTCGGGGCTAATAGACCCATTTCCTCCAGAGTGAAGGAACCCTTTGATGCTATCACTTAGGGTTGCTACGCTATAAGTCCAACGTCGACCATCAATGGTGATGTAAATATGCCAATCTTCGGTTTCAACTTCACCAGCACCAATGTTTTCAACTTCCACAACAACGGTTCCATTGTCCTCGATGTAAATTGCTTGAGGAGTTAAATCCGGAAGGTCGTAAGTTTGTTGTTCGTCTTGAGGGTCATCATCTTGAGGTTCTTCTTCGCCGTAACCTTCGAAATACATGTCAGCGTAATTGTTTGTATCATCAGCTTCTTCTAGTTCGTTATACGGATCAATTTCAATAGAAACTGTGTGATCTTGAGTTAAATCTACGTAGAAATCATAAGGGTTAATCGTACAAGTTCCATTAGCATCAAGACAGTCTTTATCGGAAAGTGTGCTCAAAGTATAAGTCCAGTAAATGGCATCATTTGTGCCATCATCAATATTCAAATGAATCCAAAAGTATTCATAATCTACCGGGCCATCGCCGTAGTTTTTTATTTCTGCAAAAACCTGTCCATCACTGTCGATATAAAGTTCTCTGACTCCTAAATCGGGAAGAGCAGTTTCTACTGGCGCTTCTACTGGCGCTTCTGCCGGTTCTGCTACTGGTTCTTCTTCACAGAGATTTTCAATTCCTGACTGGTCAAACCAAGCTTCGTAATAGACGCCAGCAGCGTCGTAGAACGGGAAGCAACCTTCTTCGCCATAATTATGGCCATTTCCGTCACCATCGTAGTAATCATATGGATCTTCTTCTGGGCAGCCGTCCTGTGTGGCGGCAGCTTCATCCTGGCATAAATCAACATCGTCATAAATGCCATCACCATCCGTGTCTCCAGGACAGCCATCAGCTGTATCCCAGTAATCATCAGCACATTGATCTTCGTAATCATAAACTCCATCGCTATCTCTGTCTTCTGGGCAGCCATCAGCTGAACCGTGACCATCTACGTCATGACAAGCATCGCTTTCATCAGGAATACCATCTCCATCAGTATCCACAATTACAACGGTTGCAGCAGCGCCATCTGCTGTTACATCACCGTTAAGCTCGGTTGTACCGGTTGTGCCGGTACTTAAATCAACTCCCTCAATCCCATCCACACCAAGAACGTCCGCCGTTAGCTCGACTAAATCCAATTTTTGAAGGGTTTGGTTCCCGGTCATATAGCCAAGGGCAGGAGCTCCGAAAAAGGTGGCCACGAACGCGGCCATTATTCCCAGTCGAACAGCCCTGATGGCAAGAAGCTATTTTAATTTCATTTTGTTTTTGTTTATTTAAGTACAAATGTACAATTATATTTTACCGCATATATTAGTATATGTCAATAAACTATCCAACCTGTTGACTTCTGTGTGAATTTGAATTTATATGAATTTATGAAGAAATTTAATGATTCGCTTGTAGCTGCCAAAAAGTATGGGTTCTTGATTGAGCCAGCATATTTTGAGCAAGGATTACATGATGATCCAATTGTGCGTGTTAGGCAGACTGTTTTGGAAATGCTGGAAAAGGCTCGTAAAACATTGCCGAAAAATTGGAATTTTAAGATATGGGACGGCTTTCGGACCACGGTAGTTCAACAGCGGCTTTATGATGACTTGTACAAAAAATTAGTACAAGAAAATCCGGAATGGACCCATGAAAAATTGCATGAGTCAGTTTTGGGATTTGTAGCTGAACCAACTAAAGATCCTTTAGTGGCGGCGCCTCATAACACAGGCGGAGCCGTAGATTTAACAATTGTGGACGAAAATGAAGAAGAATTATCCATGGGCACGGCCTTTGATCACTTTGATAAGGAATCCTATACTTTTCATTTTCAAAATGCCGCTCCAGGAACTCCAGAATATGATTTTCATAAAAACCGCATGATTCTTTATGAGGTGCTTGTCCCCTTGGGATTTTTTAATTATCCGGATGAATGGTGGCATTTTAGTTATGGGGATAAAGAGTGGGCCAAGCATTATGACAAACAAATTCTCTACAAAAGCGCCGAGTAACTTGCGAAACAACTCTGTTTTGCTAAAATGCGATTACTTATCTACTTATCATGTCTAAGACAAAAGTTGGAATCATTTTTGGTGGCCGCTCAGGAGAGCACGAAGTCTCTTTAGTTTCGGCAAACTCGGTTATTAACGCGATTGATAAAGAAAAATACGAGGTGATTCCCATTGGGATTACCAAAGAAGGCCAATGGGTTGTTGGAGCAGATACAATTCAAGCTCTTAAAACTGGTGATGTTAGTAATTTGCACCCCGCAACTTTTCACACTAACCCCAAACAAACTGGGGTAATTGCGATGGGTCGCGAGCATCGTACTCTCCAAAACACCGGTCAAAATGTACAACTTATGCTGCAAGATTTAGATGTGGTCTTCCCGGTTATGCATGGCCCTTACGGGGAAGATGGGACTATTCAAGGTTTATTTGAAATGGCGAATATCCCTTATGTTGGTTCTGGAGTTTTCGCTTCAGCCGCGGCTATGGATAAATTAATGGCCAAGACTATTTGGGAAAAATGGGAACTACCACAGGTAAATTATTTAGGAGTTCGCAAAGCAAGTTGGGACAAGGATCCAGAACGAATTTTAAACCTGGTCGGCGAAGATTTTTCCATGCCAGTTTTTGTAAAACCAGCTAATTTAGGTTCTAGTGTCGGGATAAGCAAAGTTAAGCATCCTAAAGAATTGCATGAAGCGATTGAATTAGCCTACCAATTTGATGACAAAATTATTATTGAAGATGGAATTGAAGCCCGTGAAATTGAAATTGCAGTTTTGGGTAATGGAGATGACTTGATTGTTTCGCCACCGGGAGAAGTTTTGGTTGGCGGAGAATTTTATGATTTTTATGATAAATATGTGAATGGGGTTTCCGAAACACAAATTCCAGCGGACATTGCTCTAGATCAGGCTCAAAAAATTAAGCAAGTAGCCCGACTAGCTTATCAAGCTTTGGATTGTGCGGGATTTGCGCGGATTGATTTCTTTATTGAAAGAAATTCCGGCAAAATTTATCTAAGCGAGATCAACACTATTCCTGGATTTACAGACATCAGCATGTACCCCAAATTAATGGAAGCCGCCGGAGTCCCCTATCCTGAAGTAATCGATCGCTTAATTCAATTGGCAATTAAAAGACATGAGGACAAGGAAAAATTAAAAATGACGTTTGAGTCTGAAAGTGACTGGTTTCAAGAGTAGGAGGGAGGTCTGTTTTCAGTATCGATAGTCGGTCACTCTGTGCTAATGAAAGTTAAGAGGGAGGTGAGTTTTTGTGAGGTAGCTCTCGGAGCGGGACGAGCTTGGTCTTTTCGGTTACGAAAAGTCGTCCCGCGAGAGCGCAGAGAGTGATCGCCGCTGGAGCGATCAACTCTCGATACCGAGCAAAAACTTCCCCTCCTCTTCAGGTTGCACTCAACTCAGGTTTAAGATAGATTACTTCTGCTATGTTTTCTTTTCTTAAACGTCGTTCCCGAAAAGTCGGGAATACATTGTTGGCCCTTGATATTGGAACTGAGTTTGTAAAAGCTCTTGTTGTTCAACTTGATGGGAACAAAGGACGAATTCTTGGAGTTGGAAAATCACGTCAAAATCCAGGAGACATGCAAAATGGTGCGGTTACAGATATAGCCGCCGTAATTGCAAATTGTAAGGAAGCTATTGCCGAAGCCGAACGTATGTCTGGAGTAATTGCCGATCAACTAGTTATGGGGATTGCCGGAGAATTAGTAAAAGGATCAACTCGCACAATTAGATATCGTCGACATGAACCACATGCCAAAATTCACTTTGAAGAATTAAAAAATATTATTCACAAAGTTCAATGGAAGGCTTTTGAACAAATTCGTTCTGAGCTAGCTTACGAAACTGGTTATAACGAGATTGATGTAAAATTAGTTAGTGCGGCTATTGTGAATGTCAAAGTAGATAGTTATACCGTGGCTAATCCTATTGGTTTTCAGGGAAAAGAAGTGGTAATGACGGTTTTTAATGCTTTTTCGCCACTGGTTCATTATGGAGCTTTGCAAACCATTGCGGCCGAACTGGACATCCCTCTTTTGGCGATTACTTCTGAGCCTTATGCAGTCTCGCGTTGTATGATTTCTGCGGATAAAGCGAGCCATTTGAATGCTATTTTTGTGGATATTGGTGGCGGCACAACAGATATTGCGATTGTGAATGACAACACTCTGGCTGGAACAAAAATGTTTACCATTGGTGGTCGTAGTTTTACGAAAAGACTTTCCCAAAATCTGAATGTGGCTTTTTCTGAAGCAGAGGAAATCAAACTGGCTTACGCTGGTTCACGTCTCGAAAAGCAATCTCATAAAATTGTAAATAAAGCTTTGAAAGGTGATTGTGATGTTTGGTTAACTGGAATGTCGTTAACTCTGGGTGAATTTAGTAATTTGGATACTTTTCCTTCCAAAATTCTTTTGCTTGGAGGAGGATCACATCTTCCAGAAATAAAGAATATTTTATCCGAAAATGACTGGTGGAAAGACCTTCCCTTCCCAAAGAAACCACAAATTCGTTTTGTGCATCCTCAAGACCTCCCTACAATTAAAGACGAAACTAATCTTTTACACGACCCACAAGATATTACCCCTATGGCTCTGGCTCATCTTGGGTTAGAATTAGCTGGAGAAGAACAAGTGTTGATGAAACTCCTTAGAAAAGTGGTACGCTTAATGCAAGTTTAACCTCCCTAAGAATGGATGAACCCATCCGCCAAATCTCAAAACGCAAAGTTCTGTACGTAGAACTCGACGAGGAAATTACTTCTATTTTTGAGCGAGTTGAGAGGCTAAATTATATGGATGTTTACTTGGTAGTACCGGAGAGGGCGGCTATTTTTCAAAGTGTCGTGAATTTAAGTATTTTAAAGAAAAAAATAGATGATTTAGGGAAAAAACTGTCTTTGATAACCAAAGACCCAATTGGAATTCGTTTGGCTCACAAAGCCGAAATTCAAGTTTTTGATCAGTTAGAAAAGCCAAAAAAAATCGAAGAAGAACAGCCCGAAGAAGACGTTTTGGAGGATTTTTCAGTGGAGCCTATCTCGGCGGTGAGTAATGAAATTAAAGATGACGCCCCCACCCGTTTAACTAAAAAGAAGCTGTCTATTTTTGATATTGTGCGCAAGAAAAAAGGGAACCGATCGTTTTCACTGGGGGCAATGCGCCAGTTTTTAGAAAAAAGAAAAGATGCGGAAATGTTTAAAGAGCCGTCTAAATTTGCGCTAGGAGCTCCTAGTCGAAAGACTATGGGAACTTTGGTAGTGGCTAGCTTGGCGGTTTTGCTTTTGATTAGTTATGTGGCTCTACCAGGGGCCACGGTGACTGTTACCCCAGAATTTAATGTAATTGAACAAAGTGTAAATATCACTTTTGCTGATGCTTCTATTTACGGAACAAATCCTTCGATTGGAAGCAGTCATACCTTGGCTTACTATCCGATTGATATGACCATTGAAAATTCCTTAACTTACACTTCAACTGGTCAAATTTTTACTGGAACAAGTGCCAGTGGTTACGTGACTATGATTAATGAACGAGATTCTAACTGGGAATTAGTAGCCCTAACGCGTTTACAAACTGAGGATGGATTGATTTTTAGAATTCAAGATTCTGTAACTGTGCCCGCTAGCGGAGCAAATGGCCCGGGCTCAGTTCAAACTTTTGTGGTGGCTGATGAAATTGATGCTTATGGTCGGGCAATTGGTGATCGTGGCAATATTGGGGCTTCTTCGTTTTTCCTTCCTGGCCTGCGAGAAGCTAGCCAAAAAGACCTTTATGCCCGGAGTGACGCGGCTATGACTGGTGGTGTAACAGCGGTAACTTTGAAAGTTTCTCAAGAAGATTTAAATGCTGCGGAATCGTTAATGAAAGCCACTCTCGAAGATATGACCGCGGATGAATTAGAAAATGAAGTAGGTAATCGAAATCTTTTGAATGAAACTAATTTAGACCTTTTAACAGGTTACGGAGCAATTGAAATGAGTGATCCTTCGGTCAGTATTCCGACTAATCTTTTAGAGTCTTTGCAAGATGAGTTTGATGTAACTGGGTCTATCCAAGTTTCAGGAATTGCTTTTGATCACGATGAGTTTTTAAGGATTTTGGAAAAAGCTCTTAATGATCGTAAAAGTCCGGATAAAGAATTGATCAAAATTGATTCTAGCTCTGTTTCGTATGAAATCGTGGAAAAAGATGAATCCCCTGGTCAATTAAAAATCACGGCTACTATTAAGGGAATTGAGGCCTACGCTATTAATCCCGAGACTGAAGGTGGTGCTAAATTAGTGAAAAAAATCAAAGAACACATTGCCGGCAAACAAATTAGAGAGGCCGAAGATTACGTTCAAAATTTATCTGAAATTAATAAAGTAACGATATCTAGTTGGCCGATGTGGGCCCCAACTATCCCCACGGTTCTTGAGAATATTAAGATCGAAGTTGATGAGGCATGGCTGCAGTCTTTTTCTGATTAAATTATAAAATCCTTGACACTTTATTGTGAGGTTTTATAATGTTTTCCAAACACCCCAAACAAAAATAATTCGATTTTTATGTCTATTGACACTACGGCCCATTCAGCTGACCGGGATTCTCTATTACAAGGCTTGGAATCTTTAAGAGAAGAAAGAAATTCTATGGGAGCAGTCCTCAATAATATTGGAATTGCGATGAATTCTTTAGAGGGAGGTGTCACTGAGATTACCAAAATATTGGCCACCGAATTAATTAATGAACACTTAGTTCCTCTTTTGGGTGACCCAGCTACAGTTCAATATATTGATCCAGATTTACTGAATAATATTGCTCCGGGGGATGAAAGGTCTTTTGGCCCTCCTTATGCGGTGGTGGCATATAAAAGAGAAGAAAAACAAACTTACCCTGAATCATTTAAAAGTCCAAAGGGGGAAATTACTCAACTTCCAT
Organism: Candidatus Peregrinibacteria bacterium; assembly: GCA_018659585.1. Taxonomy (GTDB): domain Bacteria; phylum Patescibacteriota; class Gracilibacteria; order UBA1369; family UBA12473; genus JABJMC01. The sequence continues at coordinate 21,755 of JABJMC010000046.1, read as the reverse complement.
CTGCTAATGAAAAGCTGGTTTACTATCTTGTTCGTTTACCCAGTGAAAATTTAGAACAACTTGTATCAAAAGATTTGTCTTCTCCGGCTACAGCTATGACTGCTTTAGATCTAGAAGTGCAAACTATTGAATTGTTAGAAAGGATTTTAGAACAACGACGCCAACAGGCTTCACAATGGTTATCAATTATTAATAAGGCCAAATCTGAGCAAGCTGTTTCACTTATGGCAGACTTATTAAAAGATCTACATCCGAATTTAGCTGATGATATTGTTAAAATTGAACAGGATGAAAATGGCGTTACTCTCACTATTCTTATTAGTAGTGAAATGACTGACTATCCAGACTCCCCATCCTCAGATATTCCTAATGTAGAGATTGAATTTCGTTGGGGGGCTAAGCATGAGGGCCAGTCGGTATTGGTAGCTAGAGTTGTTATCCCAGACCAAGAACTTGTTTCTTAACAAGTAACTTCTCTGTCATCCTTTTTTCTGGTAAGTTACATATGATTTTGTAACTTATTTGGCATGCTTTATTCGACCCTTTTTGGAAAGACAATTAAAAACGTTGATCAGAACGTTAAACTGATAAGTCACCGGCTGCTTTTGCAGGCTGGTTTTATTCGAGAATCCGTGGCTGGGAGGTATTATTTTTTGCCGCTGGGGATGAAAGTTCGGGACAAGGTTGTGGATGTAATTGAGGAAGAAATGGATAAGGCTGGGGCTCAAAAGATGATCACCCCGGTTTTACATCCTCTAGAACTATGGGAGGAGACAAATCGGACGTCGAGTGTGGGGTTTGAACTCATGACCATCGAAGATCAGCGAGGTGCAAAATTTGCCCTGGGTGGCACGGCCGAAGAAATGATGGTGGATGTGGTTCGTAAATTTAATATTAGTTACAAAGATCTTCCTTTTAATATCTATCAGTTTTCCCCAAAATTTAGAGATGAAAAACGGGCACGCGGTGGATTGCTTAGGGTACGCGAGTTCCTAATGAAAGACGGTTACTCATTCCATGCAGACGAAAAAGACTTTAAGCAAGAATACGAAAAAATGTGGCAAACTTACTCTACTATTTTTGATCGAATGGGCTTGAAGACCGTGCCGATTGAATCTGATAATGGCTATATTGGTGGTGATTATTGTCATGAATTTGTAGTAAATTCTGAGATTGGTGAAAGTCGATTTTTAATGACCGAAGATGGAAGTTATGCGGCTCATGAAGAGGTCGCTGTGTTTAAGCGAGAGATGATCAATCCAGAAGATGAGCCTAAACCCATGGAAATTATTGAGCAACCAGAATGGGTGCAAACCATGGAAGATAACGAAAAACACTATAAGCTTCCTTCTAGTCGATTCTTAAAAAACGTGGTTTATAAAACTAAAGATGGTCGCTTAATCATTGCAACTTTGCGCGGTGATTTACAGGCCAACCCTATTAAAGTCGCTCACGCGGTAAAAGCGGTTGGCGGTTTAGAGCCGGCCACAGATAAAGATTTAGCTACTATTGGTACTAAAACAGGGTATGTACACTGCTGGGGATATAAAGGAGTGACGACGGTTGGAGATCTTTCCCTAAAAACTGTGGTCAACTTTATAGGTGGTCAAAAAGAAGAAAAAACTGATTCCTTTAATGTAAATTATGGTCGAGATTTTGAATGTGATGTTTTGGCGGATATTGCGCTTCCTCCAGAAGGCTGTATGACCGAAGATGGCAAAAAAATGGTGGAAGGTCGTGGGATTGAAGTGGGAAATATTTTTCAATTAGGAACCCACTATTCAACCAAAATGGATAAGGCTGTTTTCACGGATAGTGATGGCAAAGCTAAGCCTTATTATATGGGTTGTTATGGGATAGGAGTAGGACGCACCATGGGCACAATTGTAGAAGTTCATCACGATGACAAGGGAATTGTTTGGCCCAAAAATGTGGCGCCGTATCAGGTTCATATGACGCAATTAGGGAATGATGAGGGGGCCGCGCAGAAAGCTCGTGAAACATACGAAAAGTTGCTGGCGGCCGGTTTTGAAACACTTTACGATGATCGAGACGCTCGCGCCGGCGAAAAACTTAATAATGCGGATTTAATCGGGATTCCGGTGCGACTAGTCATCAGTAATCGCTCGCTTGAAAATGGTGGATTTGAATGGAAAATTAGATCTGAAGAAGAAAGTCGAATTGTAGCTGAAGATGACTTAATTTCAGAACTAACCAAATTTTATGAAGCTTAATCCCCTCCTGTCAGCCCGCTGTAAAACAGGATTTATTGTTGGCTCGACTTTGATTATGGTTTTGGGGTTATCCCACTCCCTACTTTTTGCCTCTAGTTACGATCCGACGGCCTCTTTTTCTACCAGCCCAAGCAGTGGTTCGATAGATACGACTTTTAGCTTTGATGCTTCGGCCTCGTATGACCAACGTGGTTTTTCTAACTATCTTGATTACCGTTGGAATTTTGACTATGGAAGCACTGATTTTACAGATTGGAGCTCCTCTTCTTCAGGTAGTTATGAATATGATTCCGAAGGTGATAAAACCATTGCCTTAGAAGTGCGTGATGACGATGGTTTTACCGATCGAACTTACGGAGCTGTAACGGTTTGGGAAACTGGTGGTTGGACTGCTTGGTTTGATGTTTCTCCGGAAGAAGGTGATACCAGCTCGGTTTTTACTTTTGAAGCTGATGTTTCGGAACGAGGTGGATCTAGTGATGCTGAATATGAAGTTCGTTGGGATTTTGATGGAGATTCCGAGTGGGACACTGATTATGAGAACACTTTGATTGCTTATCACACTTATGATGACACGGGTTATTACAACCCTAGAATGGAAATTAAAAGTGAAGATGGCGAAGCGGTCACAATTTATGGATTTGAAGACCATGATCCAGATAGTGTGACTTATCTTTATGTAACTTTTGATAATAATCCAGGCGCGTCGGTTAATGTTTATCCCTCTTCTGGATCAACGGCCACCACTTTTTACTTTGATGGTTCTGACTCTTATTATACGGATGAATTTAGGTGGGATTTAGACGGGGATGGCGATTATGAATACGATTGGGGTAGTGAAGAAAACCCCACTACCAAATACGATACTCCGGGTACTTACGAGGCTACTTTGGAAGTCCGTGATGACGAAGGAAATACCGACGAAGCTCATGTTTCCGTAACAATCAGCGAAGACAATCATGCCCCAGAAGCGGCTTTTTCCGTGAGTTCAGATAGTGGTTTATCTGATGACAGCATGGGTACAACTGGAACAACTTTTACTTTTAACGCTTCTAACTCTTCCGATGAAGAAGATTCTTACTATGATTTACAGGTTAGATGGGATTTTGATGGAGATGATGAATGGGATACAACTTATTCTACGACCCGCTCTGCTTCGACCAGCTATAGCGACGCTGGCACCTACACCGTTATCTTAGAAGTGACTGATTCCGAAGGTCTAATAGACACCTCGGAAGAGACGGTAACTATTGTGGATAATGACGCTCCGATTCCTGATTTTGAAGTCTCCCCGACCGCCGGGACTCCAGGAACAACTTTTTATTTTGATGCCTCAGATTCCAGTGATAATCAGTACCAAACTTACCAGTTAGATGTACGTTGGGATTGGGATGGTGATGGCGATTATGACACCTCGTTTGAAACTGATAAAACTACTTCTCATCAGTACGAAGAAGCTGGAACTTACACTGTTACTTTGCAAGTTCGAGACCCAGAAGGTTCAACTTCCGAAACATCAGAAACTGTTCTTGTAGAAACTTCTACTTCGCCACACGCACGGCTTTCAGTAGACGAAACTTCTGGAGATTTTTCAACGGCTTTTCATTTTGATGCCTCGGATTCTTATGATAGTGAAACCGAATTTGATGATCTCTGGTTTAGATGGGATTTTGATTACACTGGTGAAAACGACATTATTTACGATACCTCCTGGAGCCAGGCAGAAACCAAAACTAAGTATTTTGATCAAGCTGGTGAAATTGTAGTGAAAGTAGAGGTAAAAGATGAGGAAGATCAGGTTTCTTATGATCTTACCACCGTGACTTTGCATTGGGCTTCGGAGTATTTAGATTATTTAAAAGATAACGGAATTATTAGTGGCTATTCAGGTGGCGATCTAGCACCAGACCGCGAAGTGACACGTGCTGAGCTACTCAAAATGGTTATGGAAGCCACGGATGTAAATAAATACGGTCATTCCTATGAAGGTTATTTTTCGGATGTGGCGGCCACAGACTGGCACTATTCGTACGTAGAAATTGCAGCCCAAATGGGCATTGCTAACGGGTATGGAGACGGCACATTTAGACCAAACAACTCGGTCAATCGAGCCGAGGCTATGAAAATTATTCTCGAGGCTTTTGCGGTGGATGCAGACAGTTATGATTCTGGGACTTTCCCGGATATTTCGAGCGCAGATTGGTTTGCAGATTATGTAGGAACAGCCCATGATTATGGGCTTATAAATGGCTATGAAGATGGTTCTTTTTACCCAGCACACTCAATGACTCGCGGACAAGCGTCCAAGATTATAGCTTTGGCTATGCAGGGAGGATTATAGCTTTTCCAAAATCACTAGGTCCTGATCATTATTCATCCCCTTTTTAAGGTAAGAACGAACTTTAAAATATTTACTCCAGTTCTGTTGAATATATGCTTGAGTATGAAAAGCGGTTTGATAAAAATCTGGTAAACCATCTTGTTTAAATAAACCCACTCCCTCCACCTCAAAATGAAACCCTTCTTCATCTACCAAAGAGGCTGTTTTATTTCTTTTTAATCGCCCTTGGATTGAAGGACCATGAATTGAAATTAAAAGAATTGCTCCCTTTTTAGTAATTCTGTTTAACTCTTTTAACCATTTAAACTGATAGTTTTCGTCTAAATGAGTGAAAACAGAAATAGCGTAAATAAGATCAAATTGTTCGTCTTTATAAGGAGTAGGAGGTAAAGAGTTGTTAATAATTGTTTTGACCCAAGGAATATGTTTTTGGCACCATTTAATAAGTGGCGGATTAATATCACACCCAGAAAACTTCAACTGATCTTTGTAGGGCTCTAAATGAAGCAAAGTTCGTCCGCATCCACACCCAAAATCAAGCACCTCTCTAAACTGAGATAGTGGTTTATTAATTTGCTCTAAGTGCTTAATAATATCTTGAGCGCATTTCTGACCCACATCTATAAAACTACGCGCATTAGCTACACCATGCACGCGATACCTAAGCCTGGGCGGGGGTAAAGCTTGAGAGAAAATTGGTTTCTTGAATTTTTCGTCAAATATTGCCCTTAACACCTGTAATTCCCGAAGGAAAAACTTAGGAAAAGGTCTAAGTTTAGACGGAATATAGGGTTTAACAGCTTCTTTTATACTCATAAACTAGAGTCCTAACTGCTTACGAATATCATCGGCTTTTCCTTGATCCTCTCCTTTCTGATTTTCCTGTTGAACCATGTTCTCAAGATCGTTCCACTCGGCCGCGTGTTTTTGCTCTAGTTTCTTAAGTTGCGCTGAATGTTTTGGTGAAAGCTCAATGAATTTTTCTTTTTCCTCTTCGAGGATGTCGATTAGTTCGTCAATTTGTTCTTGGCGAAGTTTAGGAACAGATTCAATGATTTTCTTTTTCTCATCGCGAGTTAAAGAAATTGAACCAGCTAAAAGCTTGATAAAATAAAACTCATCGAATTTAAGCTCGTGTGTAGGGATTTTTACGCTGGTCTTGAAGTTTTTTAAGTGATCGCCAAATTTGTAATTAGGATCAACTGGTGGTGGCGGTGGCGGAGTTGGTCCTCCGTAACCTCCTCCGGCTCCCATTGGTGCTCCCATTCCTGGCGCTCCCATCCCGGGAGCAGCTCCCGCTGGTGGGTAACCTCCATATGCTCCTGGTGCTGGTGGCGGATAGCCTCCGGCTGGTGGCGGTGGAACTGGTGCGCCTCCCGCTGGTGGCGGTGGTGCATAAGCTCCTGGTTGAGCTGGCGGCGGAGCCCCTGCTCCTGGTGCAGCTGGTGGTTGTTGAACTGGCGGTGGAACTGGTGCGCCTCCCGCTGGTGGCGGTGGCGGCGGCGGAGTTCCTCCTCCTTGATTGCTTTGTTGATTATCTTGTGGTGATTGACCACTGGGGTTTGTTGGATCAGTCATGAAATTTTCTTTAAAGAATTCAGATAACAGAAAACACTATTTTTAGGTTTTAGTCAAGAGGAGTATTTTTTTGGAATAAAAATAATTGACAAATCATCAATTACCATTACAATGCTTTCTCAAATCAAATACGAAAAATTTTCCATGTCAGATTTAGAACATCACGACAATCGTGCTTATGAGCCTATTATGGCTGAAGGCAGAGAAGCAGGAGCTTATCTATTAGCTCATCCTGGAGAAACCCCTCCTCCAGAAATCACTACCTGCTGCCAAAATGCTCAGCAATTTTTAAAAGGGCTTTTATTAGAAGACCCCCAAATGGCTAAGGCTATTCGGGCTGAGTTAATAAGAATAAAAAGAGAATATGATGAAACCGGAGATTCTTACAAAACTCCTTTTGCTCTTAATCTTGAGGACATGCCTGAGGAGGGTTCTTTTGAGCGGCAGTTGCTTTTTCTGGCTTGTTTAAACGACATGGGCACAGTTCACGGCTGCTCAGGTGGTTGTAAACAGTGCGGGGTAGATGCTTTTCCTGTAAAATCAAGGGATATTGAACCAATACCCTGGGGCCAAAAAAAACACTTTATTGATGAGTTGGCTTCTTGCTTAGATAAGGTTCCGGCTGAATATCGAAAATTTATAGATAAGTTCTATTGGTACGCAGATTCTGATCCAATGAATGAGCCTGATGTTGATAAACTTCTTGCCTATTTTTATAAATGTACTGGTATCTCAACTATATCTTTTCTAAGCAGCTTGCCACGTGGCTCACAAGATCGTTTTTTAGGCCTTATTACCGCCCTAAAAAGTGCTCGGAAAGTTCGAGATATAAAAATTTTACTTTCAGCTTATGAGAGTGATGATTACAATTCATTATCTCATGTCTCTCATAGATTGGTTTATGAAGTTAGAGCTATCGCCAGAATATGGGCTCAAACTGGAAGCATCCCTGATAAAACATTAGCTGAATTAGAAGAAACCCTTAGAGAGGAAGAAGTCACTGCAGCGGGAATCCCTCCGAATCTTAGTGTAGGGATTAGTGGTGTCCCACGAAATCATTCCAATATCTATAACCTTGATAAGGCCTGTTTAAGCGATCAATATACCGTAGTTCACAAAAGGGGCCCATTGGCGCGTACTCAAAGCGCTTTTGTAGATTTGGGAACGACTCTAGCTAAAAAGGTTCGGGAAGGACACGTTATTGACGATCCTACGCTAAAGGGCATTGATAGTGGATCGTGTATGCAAATTAAACCTTTTGGCTTAAATAATGTGGTTTGGGGAAATGTTTCTAAGGATTATTACCAAGGAAGAGTTTCGGTTCCTTTTGAAGGGTTAACTCAAGAAACACCTCTAGCACGAGCTGGACAACCGCTTTCTAGACTGCTTCGTCACACACTAGTTTTAAAATCGCTTCTGTACAGTGAGTACATTCATGAAGTTAGACGTAAAGTGGTGATTTTTGACAAGGATGAACGTTTTCGAGCGATTACTTTTGACCCACATACTTATCGCGTTATAGATGAAGAAGTTTTATTTACGCGGGAAGATCTTGAAGAAGATAACCCGTGGGAGGATTTGTTAAAAAGGCTGCAGAGCTGGCATAAAGAAAACTCCTAAACCATAGCAAACGGCTCTGGGAAAGGCATTTCGTATAAAGCAGGGTCAACATTTACTTCTTCCTCAATCATTCCCCCACTATCAATAATCATCTGTTTCGCTTGATTGCGAGCTTCTTCTTCTATGTCCACGCCATATTTTTGACGACTCAATTCTACAACTTCAGCGGCAAAATGTTTTTCTGGTTTTTTGAGAAATAAAGTTTGTCCAGAGAATGCTTTTCTTATTTCGCCGTTAATTGAAATCTTACAATAAAACTCACGCACCCCAAGATTAATCAAATCACGTTCAATGAAAACAGGGGTATATTCTTGCACAAAATGCTTGGCATCTTCTCCTCCGACACGGAACGAAATAAAAGATCCAATATTTCCAAAAACTGATTTCTTAATACTTTCCGAAAGTTGACCTAAAAACTGATGAGCTACATTGAGCACTAATTTGTATTTTCTGGCTTCAGAGAGAATTTCGGTAAAAGTGTCGGTGGTAAAGTTTTGGAACTCATCGATGTAGAGGTAAAAATCTTTACGCTCTTCTTCGGGGATGTCCTGACGTGACATGGCGGCTTGATAAATTTTGGTGATAAACATGGCCCCCATAATCTGAATATTCTCCTCTCCAAGAATTCCCTTAGGAAGTTTTATTAAAAGAATTTTCTCTTGATCCATAAATTCACGGAGATCAAAAGTGTTCTCTGTGATGGAAATCATATTTTTGATCATAGTGTTACCAGCCAGCTGACCCATCTTATTTAGCAGCGGATTTATGGCCTCGGAACTATATTTCTCCGTCCAAGATGGAAATTCATTAGTCCAAAAATTACGCACACTATCAGACTTAATAGTGCGAATTACTTTTTGGCGATATTCTCGATTAGAAATTAATTTTTCAATGGAGAAAACTGTGGCATCAGTAGTGTCGAGCAGAGCGAGAACGCTATACCGCATAACATGTTCAAGCCGAGCATTCCATCCAGCTCCAAAAGATTTCTTAAAAATATTTACAAAGGCATTAGTCACCTGCATTTTGAGTTTTTCGTCTACTCCAGCTAAAGGGTTGAACGGGACCGGACGCTCAGTGTCCAAAGGATTAAAAACCACCACATCTTTCTTGCGTGATTCGGGGATGTAGGTAAGAACATTTTCTACTAAATCGCCATGCGGATCGATCACACAAACACCCTTCCCGGCCTCAAGATCCTCTTTGATTAGCAACTCCATCATCTTAGATTTACCAGATCCAGACTTACCAATAACATAGGAATGACGACCGCGATCTTTGCGCATAATTCCGAATTTGCGGAAGTTATTATGATAGTTTGTCATCCCAAAGGAACAAATATCCTTCCTCCCCTCCCCAAATGGCAAATCAGCTGGAGGTTCGGCTTTTTTAGAAATCACCGCTGAAAAATGAGGAATGTCAGTGGGGGTCGGCAAATGAATGAGGGTGATAAATTCATCCACGTTGAAAACCATACGATTTTGTGTGGAACGAGTTTGGCTCATTTTTATAGCATTTTTCCCCTTATACGTGCTGCGAATCATCAATTTATTCGTCGATTCATTGGAGTAATAGGCCTGAATGGATTGAAAAAATGTTTGAGCTAATTCCGCGGCGTCTCCATCTGAGGAAGCAACTCCCATCTGGAGATTCACTCCAATATGATCGTGTTTCATTTTTTCATTTAAATATTCCGTCTCTTTATCAAACAAGCCTTCTTTTCGAGCATCACGAATTCTAATTTTGCGTTTAAGATAATGCCAAACTTTGGCTAATTTCTTTTGAATTAAATAAAAGAAGTGCTCATTCTTTTTAGTTAGGATTAATTGAATCCAACCTTTTTGATCGCCTCGAAGTTCAGCCAAAAAACTACAAATTGGAGAGAGTGAATCTTTATAAAATTGAATAGCAGCCGAAGTTTCTTTCACTTTATCCGGCACAGAATCCATGCGCAGAGTATTGAAGGTTTTTATAGGAACAATATAGGTTTTTTTCTGCTTGAGAGTATAAGCTGTAACCTCAAAATCGCTAGTTATAGCTAATGGATCCTTTTTTAGCATCAAAATTTCGGCAAAAGGGAAAATTGAATAAAAAAGAGATTGAAATTTAGTGACTACTTTTTCATCTAAAGTAACGAAAAAATACACAATTCCTTTATTCCCAAACATTTCAAAAGAGATACTTTCTCCTCCTTTTAAAACTTTTCGCAAAGTATCAATTAATCGTCCAAAATTTTCAATAGTAGCGTGGTCATGCTTCTCAGACGGCGGCGTTTTGATGTAGAGATATTTTTGCATAGTATTTATTGAATGGAATTCTGAAAACATTCTTCACAGAAAACTATATAAGGTGATCCTTCCGCAAAAGAGGTTTTAATCTTGGCGCTACACTTCTGACACTTGCGATCATCTAATTTTCGAGGATTGTAGCAACGAAGCCGTTCTAAGTAACGATTACGGAAAGAGCGATCAGGGAGTGGGAGTTTCATTTTTTGATAAAAGCCAAGTTCGCGCCCCATAATACGAAAGGGTTCTTTTGTTATGAGATCGGTATACACGGTAGTTAATACTTCTTCATTGTTTTTAATTTCAAATAGTGAATCTGGCGGTGAAATAACTTCGACTCCCTCTTTTCCTCCCTCGACGTGATCCATCCAGAGATTGTTTTTATCAAGTTTGGCGCTCGGAGGCCAAAGCTCTTCACAAACCTTAACAAAATCCTCGTATTGTTCTTTTTCTAGAGGGAAATACAGATTAGCAACTGTTGTATTGTAGGGAAAGGGTGACATCCAAGGCGGGAAAAACTGGCCCCATTCATTATGTTTTTTGAGATGCTCGATGAGTTTTTCTTTGAGTTCATTGTATTGCTCTGGGCTGTATTGTTTATTAAAAATACAGTGCTTTTTGCTTTTCAACCCCACACACCCAAAACAATCCATGCAGTTTTGACAGTTATCAATGTAAAGACAGTTAGAACAATCATTGGAAAAATTAGCTACAAAATTCATTCCTCCTCGGAGTACGGTTTGATTTTCAAAACTTTTTTGTCCTCCATAAGCCGTTGCCCAACAATCCATACAATCTTTAATCTCAATACACAAAGTACAATTCGAACAAGCCACAGCCTCTTCTATAAAATAACAATTTTCACAATCCTTACAGTTAATCAGGCGATCTCCAGTGGAATTATCCGTTCTAAGTAAATACATATAGCGTTGCGGCACGGTCTCTAAAAACATTTCGTGCATCTCTTTTGATTTTTTATAAGAACGACGACGGAAAAGTTGGCGCTGCATAATAAAATTCATGAAAACATCTGGGCTTACTTCTGTATTAAAAATGCAATTTTTGCGATCGCGAAGACCAAAACAAAAAACACAATTATGACAATTTACCAGATTGGAGGAAAAATAAACATTAGAACAATTAACACAGTGGTCAGAGCCAACAACTGAGTTACAGGTATTACAAAAACGAGAATCATAACAAAGTTCACAGTGATGAAGATCCTCAGATTCCATGCAATCCTTACAATTAATAAAGGTCCCGTAATGGCAATTTACGTTATCATCTGAGGTGAAAACTTGATAACAATCATTGTTATTGTTGGCATCATTAGAGAAATCTGAATTCTGATTTTTGGCTTGGACAAGGGAAGGACGAGGAACATTCAGCATCATTTCGTAAAACTGCTGGAAAAAAGGTCGCTCAAAATCAAAATCCCTACCATAAGTAAGGGCATCCCAATCATCTCCCCACCAAATATTTTTATCAAAAACTTTAAAGGGGCTGTCAGGATGGTAGGTGGTCCAGATATCTTCCCCAGAATAATCACATTTGCGTTGAAATAAATTGCGCTCATTTCTCCAAGAAATACGCCTAATTTCCCGACATTGTCGACAAAAAGGAATCGTCACTGGATCAATCCCAAACTCATCATAAAAACGCCTTTCTTGAATAGTGGGTTCAAACTCGGGTTCTCCTGGACAATGGGGATTTTTGCAAGGCATATAAAGCGATGTTATCGCACTAGATGCTATAGTACTAAATTATACCATATTAAGCCAGGAAAAGTTGTGTTTAAGTATTCCTAATTTCAACTGCTTTTCCATTAATAATGGCATCAGCAATCTTAGCGTGAGCAGAATTTAACAAACGATGAAATGTAGGCTGAGAAATTTTCATTTCCTGTGCGGCTGTTTTTTGATCTAGCTCTTCTAAATCTTTTAGACGGATTGCCTCAAATTCGTCCATTTCTAGTGGGACTATCTCTAATTCGCATTTAGGAACCCCATTTGGTTTAAAATAAGTTACCTCAGGGCTTCCTTGAATACGACGTCTTCTTCGTGGTCTTACCATGAAAATGTGTTAATTTCCGGATTGAGGCCCTTGACCCATTCTCCCTCCACGACCGCGGCCACACCCTCCTCCCCTGTTCATCATACGAGGGCACCCTCTCCCTTGTCCAGGGCCAGCTAAATCATTTGATTGGCACTCGCCTCTTTTGCGACCTGTAAGTGGCCCTTGACCTTGTGGTCCTGTCCCATCAAAATTTGGCATTTTAAATTGTGTTAATGATAATTACATACTAATTATAATGAATATATATTCATAATGCAAGACTAATTTGATTATTGATACTATTTTTTTATGTTAAGCTTATTATGTTGTTATTAACCTCTACAAAATGACTACTTTAAAAGGAACCCAAACTGAACAAAATTTGCTTAAATCTTTTGCCGGAGAATCGCAGGCTCGCATGCGTTATGACTATTTTGCTAGCCAATCCAAAAAAGATGGTTATGTGCAAATTTCAAACATATTTACAGAAACAGCTTTAAACGAAAAGGAACATGCGAAGCGGTTTTTTAAATTCTTAGAAGGTGGAGGAGTTGAAATTACAGCGACTTATCCGGCTGGAAAAATCGGGACAACTTTAGAGAATTTGAAAGCCTCAGCCGAGGGTGAAAATGAAGAATGGACTGAACTTTATCCTCATTTTGCAGAGGTAGCAGATAGTGAAGGGTTTGCCGAAATTGCCATGGCTTTCCGTCATATTGCAGGAGTGGAAAAAGAGCATGAAGCCCGGTTTGCTAAATTGGCGCAAAACATTGAAGATGACTCGGTTTTTGCCAAAAATGAATCTGTAAAATGGAAATGTAATAACTGCGGTCATGTTCATGAGGGCTCGGAAGCGCCAGAGACATGTCCAGCCTGTATTCACCCTCAGGCGCACTTTCAAGTAAAGGAAGAGAATTATTAGCCTATCCGCGAACATGTGCGAGCTTCTCTTTGCGGGACAGCTGCTTAATTCGATACTCCTCTTTTGAGGCGGCCGCCCGATCCCCTATTTTGCAGGAATAAATTAACTTTACTGGACCACGGCCTTTGGTGTATTTAGCTCCCTTCAAAGACGTATTATGCTCCTCTATCCGCCGATCAACATCGGTTGTAATGCCGGTATAAAGAGTCTCATCTGAACATTCAATAATGTATACATGCCACATAGCAAAACCTTAACAAAAGAAAAAATAGTCGATCATGGGTTTTAATGATTTTTGGTGAAGCTGATCTTGAATTTGCTGTTGATCATCTGGGCCGGCCACCACAATAATGATTTGCGGATTATTATAAGATTCGATCGAAGAAATATCCTCTAAAGTGCAGTTATGAATCCTTTGCCCAATTTTTTGCGGATTATTGCATACCCAGCTAAAGGGATGTTTAAGAGTTGAAAGTTTTTGAGCAATGACTTTACCTTTACGCCCCGCACCCCAAATAACTAAAGGCCTTTTTTCGTCGCGATTAAGCTTTAAAAAATAATGAAGTTTAAGATCTAAAAACAGGTTATCCTTATAATTTGTAGAAATTCGTGAAGTTCGAGAAGAATAATCTCGCCAACGATGTAATACTTGATTTGCAGGGAGGCACTTGAGGCCACCTTCATAAAAACGAAAAGCCAAATCATAATCCTCTGGATATTTATCGGATTTAAAAGCGCCACAATTTTCTAAATCTTTTCGATAAACCATCCAACAAGGCGACGGGATTGGGCATTCTTTATATATTTCGTCAAAACTGGCGCCTTTCTCGATGAGCTTATTTAACCACTGTTCATAATTTTTATAGCCCTTTCCTAAGGGCTCTGCGGCAAAATATTCTACAAGTCCCAGAGCAATGTTCCCCGACCCAGCTGAACGCAAATTCTGACTTAAAATTTCGAGTTTTTTTGGAGGCATGAGGTCATCGGAGTCCATTCTGGTAATAAGCTCCCCCTCACTTTTGGAAAAAGCCAATCGCAGGGCCAGAATAATCCCCTCCCCCTCATTTGTAAAAACCTTGATGCGCTCATCTCGGGCAGCAAAATCAGCCAAAATCTGTCCACTTTCATCGGTTGAATGATCATTTATCGCAATCAATTCCCAATCGGATTCCGTTTGATTAATAACAGATTGTAAACAATCCGCCAGAAAAGTGGCCGAGTTCTTAGCCGGCATCAAAATACTTACTAAAGGGTTCATGAATGGAATATAGCATTAAAAAAAGAATTAGAGCCATATTTTACAAAACCTCATAAGCCCCAATATCACACTTAGCATCGCGGGCATAACCACGTTGGTCCACGGTAACGGCCGTCCCTCCAATATCCGTACAAATTCCCGCATCAATGGCTGGAGATGATTTCGAAGGAACGTAAGGATGTTCAAATAGCGCCACCGTATCTATTAACCCGCCATTATTTTGTAAGCCAGCTATATCCAATTTAGGATAAGTATTAAATTGGTCACCAGGCTTTGATAATCCGCAAGTGTTAATGTCTTCTAGATTGTAGCCCTCGGAAGTGATAGTCCCACCACTGCAATTGTTTTTTTGTAGAGTTGCTTTTAAATTATTGGCCAAAATTGAATTTCTAATTTCAGCGTTACCTCCAATGCTATAAATTCCACCCCCATCTGTCCAGGCTAGGTTCTCGGTAATTGTAGAAGACATAATTAAAACGTCGCCCTGATTATATATAGCCCCACCATAAGTGTCTGGATCAACAGTTATGTTTTCATAAAAAGTGGTATTTATAATTTCTAAATCAAAAGCGTTGTAAATTGCACCACCAGAATTAACACTCTCATTGTTTACGAACAATGATTCTTGAACTAAGGCTGTCCCTTCATTAAACAAAGCTCCGCCACCTTCCCCAGAAGCCTGATAGCTAACAGAGTTGTGGTCAAAAGTTGAGGTATCGATATCAAGAATTGCCCAAAGATCATTATAAATAGCTCCACCACCATCTTTGGAGTCATTATAAGATAAAGTTGAGCCACTAATAGTGACTTGATTTTCATTATAAATAGCTCCTCCTGTTAGTTCCGCAGTGTTGTAACTTAAGTCACTATTTTCAATTGATACTACCGCTGGATCCTCCCTATAAGAATTATACACAGCCCCTCCTCTTTCTCCGGCTTGATTATAGGTTATATCCGAATTCTCTATAGTAATTATTGTTTCATTTTCAGTATAAAACCCTCCTCCATCACTACCAGCAATGTTTTGGGATACAGTGCTATTGGTAATTGTTATATCGCCGTAAACCTCATTTGTAAATCCTCCCCCATCATTTCCCGCCTGATTACCCTCGATATTAGAACTATCTATAACTAGAAGGCCTAAATTGCTAATACCTCCACCGTCTGCGTAAGCAATATTGTCGAAAACTGAAACCTCTGAAAGGCTTATTTCTCCATCTTCACTACTATAAATCCCTCCTCCATCTCTGGTGCGTGATTCATTGCCGATAATATCGGTTAACTCAATTTCTATTACACCATTATCATTATGAATTCCTCCTCCATAACGTTCAGCTGTGTTGTAACTAATAGACGAATTATTAGATATAAACACTTCTCCTTCTTCGTTCATAAGCCCCCCCCCATAACCTGTAACAACGTCATTGTTATCAATGTTAGTTGAGTCTATGGTTAGATCGTTTTCATCACTATAAATCCCACCACCATCGTCATAGGCTTCATTGTCGGTAATTAGTGAATTTGTAATAGTCATGATTCCGCCGTACTCTCCATTGATTCCACCACCATCGTCACCGGCGAAGTTTTCAGAAATAAGAGTATTGTCTATCTCCAGAATACTATCTGAATTGTAAATCCCTCCTCCATCATAACTAGCGATGTTTTTTTCAATTATAGAGTCGGAAATTGCGCAATTAGAAGCGCTCCCTTCACAGAATACTCCAGCTCCATCCCCACCAACATTTAAGGCTGAGTTACTTTTTATCGTAGAAGTAGTGATCACTAAATCCCCATTAGAATTGAAAACCCCTGCTCCGCTACTTTCAGTTGTATTAAAAATAATTTCGCTATTTTCTATTTCTAGAACTCCATTGGCGCTATAAATTCCTCCACCATATGAACCAGCCGAATTATTATTTATTTTTGAAGAAAAAATATAGGTTTCAGCATATGTGGCATAAATCCCTCCTCCTATATCTGCAACGGCCCAATTATCAGAGACTATTGAGTCATAAATAGTTAGTACTCCTCTTATGTTTGAAATCCCTCCTCCCTGGTTATTATTAACGTAATTATAGTTTACAACAACGTCGGTTAGAGTTAAATCCCCTTCATCAACCATAATTCCAGCGCCTTCTTCACTAGTGTTAGCCCCGGTTACAGTTAATGTTTCTAATTCAACGGTAGAATTACTTAAAATCTCTATTACCCTGTTATAAGTGCCATCTCCCTCAATTATAGTAGTTGAGGCGCTATCTCCTTGAATCGTAATGGTGCCGTCTGAATTTCCAATATCCAAATCGCCCTCCTCACCATCATCCTCATCTCCAGAGATGCTAATAATTGAAATTGTATAAGTCCCGGCCGGGACTTCGATCAAATAATCTCCGGAGCCATTATTTGCTTCTATAATTGCCTCGCGCAAAGAACAATCTGCGATATCGCAAAATCCATCAGCAGTGTCGGCTGTTTTGGTAACTACAAGGACGGTAGGTGGCGTGAATGTCGCGGCACTTATGTTACTTCCTACTGTAACCGCTATTAACATCGTTATTGTCAAAACAGACAATATTTTATTCCAAAAAGGAAATACTGAGGGGTATCTCTCGATGTGTGATGACATGTTTTTTGGGTTAAGTCTACCACTTTGGGGCGGAGGACTTAGGATTAAGATAAAGTGTTATTTTGAGTTTGTCAACCCCACCCCCTCCGCCGTGGAGTTGGACTCTTCGTGAGGATTATTGCCCGCTGTTGACAAACTTCTAAAATACTGTAAAATGCAGTATAAGACTTTTAATTTGCTCTTATGTCAACTGAATCAGCTAAATTTTATTTTGTCGCAGCAGACGGGGCAAATTCAGAGAATCGCTCTAAATTTGGCCCACCTACTCTACCTTATGTAGAGTCTTTGCAAAAAGCTCTGGATCGAACTGCTTCAGGAGAGGATCCTTGTGTTGAAGTAATTGCTTTAGAGATAGCTGAATTCATTGCACTCCTTGAACAACTTCCTGAAGCTTCGCAAGAGGCTCTTCAAAACTGCGTAGTTTGGCCATATTATCGCTCACGACCTGACGAAGAAAACCATGATGTTTTTTCTAATCTTCCTGACTCATTTCCCGAAGGATCTGTTATTAATGACGCTCGTAATCCAAACGTAAGTTTAGGAGATAAATGGCGAGACTATCAGCTAGCAGAAAAAGGGGGTATTCCCATCCCAGAAACTGTGGAAATAAGTGATATTTCTGAAATTGATGACGGTTTTTCTTTTGATTATCCAATTGTAATTAAAGGCCATCCAAGTGGACGAGGTATCGATGTTCATCTCTGTGAAACCGCTACTGAAGCAAAACAGGCTTTTCAGAGTTGCATCCAAAAAGGATTAAAAGTTGTTGCGCAAGAGTATATTGAAACTAGCCACGGGCGTGATTTGCGGATTTTAGTTGTTGATGGGAAAATTGTCTTAACACTTGGCCGAGAAGCGGCACCTGGTAAATTCCACTCGAATGTCTCAGGAGGAGGACAATATATAGAAAATCCCATACTGAACGAAGAAGACCTAGGAATTATTCAGAAAGTTATTGATACTTTCCCTGTAGATGTTGGGGGAATTGATTTTTTATATGGTCCTGACGGTTTAGTTTTTACCGAAATTAATTGGGCTCCTGGCTGGTCAGGCTTGGCTGAAGGTTTAACTGATTTTCTAGCTAACTTGATTCAACAAAGGCTTAAATTAGCTAAAAAAGTTGAGGGTCTTTAAAATCCAGAGTGGAGTCTTCACTCCGCCGCGGAATTTTCCTTATCTGGTACTCCAAACACCGCGCAAAAGTTGCGGCGCGCTTTGAAGCGCGCCTTTGCACGAAATAGGACTTTCGTCCTCTTCGTGTGTGGTGGGCCACTCTCAATGATATTAGAACCATGGTTTTAGGTCGAAATTTAGCTTATACCAGCGATCTATCTTCTACGCTGAACAAACCCCGATCTATTTTCCGAGACAATACAATTTAAAACACCTTCTGCTCGGGCCGCGTCAATCATCCTACTAACCGGTATAACTGTATATCCATTCTGGTTATAAATTTCAACTGCTTTTGCTTCTAGAGGAGCCATCCCGAATGTCGGCATGTAAGCGTTTTTAACTAATTGACCAGACTCTGTATATACCTCTAAAAGCACATTATTGTAGTTACGATGAGTCTTTTCCCCGACTGACAGGCTCTCATTTTGCTCTAATTCATATAACTGGCTACCATCGTAATATGATACCGCTGAAGGGATTCGTTGGACCTCAAATCCTTGCTCTTCAAACCATTCAGCTACGCCATCCATGCGTTGTTGTAATTCAACTTGTTTTGTTTGGCTTGTTAGCTGCTCGGTATAGCCATGTAACTGACCCGCTATATCTTGTTTTAAAGATAAACCTTTGCCTGGGCCACCTAAAAATGAACCTGACCTAGATTCTCCCATTTGCGCGACAAGATCTTCAGAGGTAGGAGCTCCTCCAAACTGACTGCGCAGCATTGATTTTTCTATTTCTTCTAACTCTTGTTGAGACAAACCAGACAAAATCTCTGCAGCCATGCTTTGGTCCGCCACTAAAACTACTGGCTTATCGGGTGGACTTGGCAAAAAAGTGGCAAACATATCAATATGAAAAATGGCTTGTTCTTCTTCGTCTCCTTCACCCACAACCATTAATTCTCTACCAAAAAAGCTTTCATATTCTTGCCTAAGAATATTAGTGGCCTCCTCCTCGGAAATAGCAGACTGATCAAACTGTTGTTCTCCAATTACATAAATAGGCTTTTCAGATTCTCGAGCTTCTTCATAAAAAGATTCATCTATTTGTTCTCTTACCTTGTCCTCTCCCCCCATATATTCCACTAATTCGGGGCCTAATTCTTCTATATATTTTTCTCGGGCCTCATCAACTAATTGATACATATTTATCCCGCTTAAACTCACTATTTCGTCAGTGGTGGGGCTTATAAATTTAATTGTATATAAACTTTGTTTCATGTGACTTATAGCCTTATCAAAGGTGGCCTCACCCATAAACAAATATGGCCCGACGGCGCGGAAATCACCTCCTTCAAAATATAGGTTTGTATTAATAATTCTTTCGTTATCTAAAGTGTCGGCCATGTCATGACTCAAGCCCATATTACGTACGACATGAGGCGTTTCAATAAAAATTTCTTCACCAGTTTCTGGATCTTGCGCTTGTAAAAAATAATCACGAGCCCAGCCAGCCTGACTACGTTGTGATTCAACAAATCTTATCTTTTGTTCAGGATCTTCTACTCCATTTTCTTTTAAGAAATCTATTAAACTTGATTCATAATTACCAAATTCAGCACTTTGTTTACCATGAACAATAACAAATTCCCGATCAGGGAAAGCTTTCATGACTTCTAATATTTCTCCTCTAGATCTATTAACAATAGTGATTTCATCGATTCTACCAATTACATTATCAACTAACTCTACTTCTCCAGCATAAGTTTCTTCCCAAACTTTTCTTTCCCGGCGAGATAATGATGTTTCTGCTACTACTTGATTATCAAATACAGACTCAGGTGAAACCATTTTGATGGGGACTTCTACTCGATTATCGCCACTTAAAACAATCACTTTATTGTTTTCTTCATCAAATTCAATTTGTAAATCTTGATCACCAACAAACGACTGTAAGCTATCTCCAAAAATTTCTTCTAAATATTGATAAGCTAAATCACCTCTTGTTTCCCCAGAAACTAAACAATAAACCGCGAACCTTTTTGCAGGTTGGTTAATCTAGAAATCTTGGCAGAACTATCTAATAATAAGACGCCCAGTAACGACCGGGGTTATTAAAGGATCTGGAGTCAACTGAACTACCACCACCAAGAAGCTCACAATCAATGAGATCTTCAACTAGGGAAGGATCTGATTTTAATTCTGTGGCTGTTACACTTATGCGGCAACTCTCCACTGGACCATCCCAAGGATTCGTAGACCCAGTAGTTTCAAAAACGGATTCTCCTTCTTCAATTGAGGTTGAAAACCTTACATCAATAGACAACTCTTCATCTAATAAGAGGGGTATGTTACGAGCTCCTCCCTCTTCAAAATTAATGAACTGCAAAGCTGGCGGAGTTAAAATATCCATAGGATTAAAAGTGTCCCACAAGACATCAATTCCATCTAAATAAGTAGTGTAATTTTCACTTGCAACCAAATTTTCGGGTGTTGGAAAATCTAAAGCCTCTACCGCGTCATCACAAACATAAGAATAATCATCAAGTAACGAGCCTAAATCTGAATTAGTTTGAAGAACAGTCACATTGTTAAAAGCTTGATGGTCCCCTGGATGGGCTGTGCTAGCGTGATTTCCTGAATCCCAATCAAAGCTATCAAAGAAAGTCCCAGAAAAACTTCTTACAAATTGCCCAGCCTGATCAGCTTTACCACGGCCTGCATAACGAGCTGCCACCCAATCAAAAGCCAACATAGATGCATACTTACTATCATCACATAGTCCCCCATTTTCATCATAAGAATTACAAACTGGCCCAATATAAGTGGCCGCAAGAGATTGAGGGGAAGACTGATCATTGTAAGACGTGCAATAAACTTCCGCTGGATCGTAGAGCCAACCATCATGGTCAGGATACTCTGTAATCCAACCACGCCCATCTTCTTCACGACGGCTGGTGACGCCATGACTATGACGCTGAACAACCTCACAAATAGTATGTGATTCGGTCCGCATCTCGATACACTTGGCTATTTTCTCGGCTGTTAAAACCTGCACTCTTTCTTCATCGCCTAATTTTATAGCCTCTAAAATGGCATTCATTTTTCTAAAAAAAGTATCTCTACCACTATCTAAATCTGTAAGTTCCCGGCTTGGAACTTCTAAAGAAGGCATTCCTAAAGGAACATTATTTGTGTTTGGGGCACATCTAACTAATCCGATAGTTGTAGCCAGCATTCCCCCACAAAGACCTGCTAAGGCAAGTCTACGACCAGATGGCTGATCCATTCTATTTGGCTTTTTTATCATGATGATTTTAATTTATAGACCACATTATAAGCGTTATGTTGGCTTTTTGTCAAGGGTGGCGTAATGGTTCAATAGCTTGGCAACACTTGGGATAAAATAAGCTCAAGCAAATAATCACCAAAAATATGTCATATACATTAAATCCACACCTCCCAAAAGTTAGGGCAAAAGCAGTGAATATGGTCCGTGATGGAAGAGGAGTAAGAGAGGTTTCAAGATATTTTGGAGTGTTCCCAAGCACGGTATCAAGGTGGGTTAAAAAAAGCTCCTCCGGGATTTGTGGATCGTGTCCCAACCATCTCATCAAGACCCAGTAAACATCCAGCCGAATTAGATAAGAAAATCGCTTCTCGAATCATTGGAATACGCAAAGAACGTGGACGATGTTCCGAAATTGTCCACGAAAAAATGAGACTA
>JABJMC010000045.1 GCA_018659585.1 Candidatus Peregrinibacteria bacterium | reverse complement strand
TTTAACAGAGAAGAGTTTGTGCCCGGGCACAAACATTCAGGTTGAATTTTATTTTAAATTTTTACGCCTAAAATATGTCAAATCTGCGCGTTTTGGAAAAACTGGGGCCTTTTTAGTTACACCTGACAATTCTTACAAAAGTGAGTCCCTCTCCCGACCACACGTGTTTTTTGAATAATGGCGCCGCAATCTGGACACGGCTCTCCATTTTTGTGAAAGACTTTTAGAAATTGGATAAAACTCCCCTTTTTTCCGTCTCCATCCACATAATCGTTAAAAGTTGTGCCACGGTGATCAATGGCTTTCTGGAGGATTAAGCGAATGTTTTTGTAAATTGCGGTTTTCTCACGCGTGGTGAGGGTGTTGACTGTACGCGTGGGCAAAACGTGGCTGGCAAACAAGACCTCATCTGCGTAAATATTGCCAATGCCGGTAACGACGGCTTGGTTGAGAAGAAAGGCTTTGATGTTAGTGCGACGATTTTCGGTGAGTTTTTGCCATTTTTCAGGAGTGAATTCTGGCTCGAGTGGCTCTACTCCAAACTTAGCGAGGACTTTGTTGAGTTCGGTTTGGTTAACGATTTTTAAATACCCAAACTGCCGCAAATCATTAAAAAACAGCTGCGATTCGTCCTCAAATTTAAAAATTACGTGCGAATATTTGTTGGGTAAATCCATACCCATCCCTTTTTGGCTATGACCGCCGACAGTGAACTGATCGTGGTCGCGAAAAACTAATTGGCCCGTCATTTTTAGATGTACCAACATAAACCCTTTCTTTTTTAAATGAAAAATTATCAATTTCCCGCGGCGAGTTACGTCGACGAAAGAGTTTTGTGTAAGAGTGGCGGCAAAGTTTTTAGGTCGCACAATTTTGGGTAGCCTGACTTCTACCTCTTTGATACGCTTATTTAAGAGTTTTCTTTTTAAATCTGTGCGAACGGTCTCAACTTCAGGAAGTTCGGGCATGGCTGCATTATACAGACTTTTTTGAAAGAAAAATGGTGATACTAACGTTATACTTATAGAGCTCTAGCTTTTTTGTATGCACGATGACTCCCAAACCGCGGACACCGAACTTGTTGCCTTAGCGCTTCAAAACCCTGACTATTTCACTCCCCTTGTGGAGCGTTATGAGCCGAAGCTTTTTCGCTATATCCGACGTTTTGCCGGACTTTCAAAAGAATGTGCTGAAGATGTTTTACAGGAGGCTTTTTTAAAAATCTATCGAAATTTGAATGATTTTGATGGGGATTTAAAATTTTCAAGTTGGGTGTATCGAATTGCTCATAATGAAACGGTAAGCTACTTACGCAAAAACAAGAAAAAAGAGACAGTAACGATTGAAAACAATGATCCGGACATGATTAATCTGCTTGATGTTTTGGAAAGTGATGCAAATGTGGTTAATGATGCGAAAAAAATGGAAATTAGAGAAAAAGTTCGTCAGGTTTTGGGGGAATTACCGCAAAAATATCGTGAAGTTTTAGTTCTGAGATTTTTGGAAGAATTGGATTATGCTGAAATTTCTGATGTACTCCGAAAACCCATGGGAACCGTAGCCACACTCCTTAATCGAGCTAAAACTAAGTTTAAGGAATTGGCTATTAAAAATCATTTAACCCTTTTACTCCATGAATAATTTAAGTAAATCGGTTTTGGAAAAAATTAAAAAAGCAGGGCTTAGGCCACGCCCTAAATGGCAGTTTGTAGCCTGGCGTGTGTTGTTTTGGATAATTTTTATTTTGTCAGTTTTTGTAGGAGGTGGCGCTTTTGGAATGATTTTTCATCAACTATTTGGGACGGAATGGGGATTTATGCACAAGGGTATGATTTCACCTTTTTATGGAGTGATGTTAATCCTTCCCTATATCTGTTGGTTTAGTGTTTTGGGAGTGATGGTGGCTATTTCTTTTAAAACCTTTTCCCAGACAAAAAAGGGTTATAAATATCGCCCTTTATTGGTAATTGGGATTAGTGTGTTTTTATCATTTTTGTTGGGGCTGTTTGTCTATCAAATGCAACTTTCGCACGGGATGCATGAACAAATGAAAGGATTTGGGCCTTACGCAAAATTTAATCAAAAACACGATGCCATGTGGGTGGCCCCGGAAAATGGAGTTCTAATGGGAGAAATTCTTGAAATTTCGGAAACCAGTTTTAGTTTAAAGGATATGAATGGTGAAAATTGGACAATCCATTTTACTGATGAAGATTTGGGGGTTGAGCCTGGAGATCGAGCTTTTATAATGGGTGAAGAGTCAGCGCAAAGTGAGTTTGTGGCGACTGAAATTAAGGTTAGAGGTGATCGTTTTGAAAGAAAATTTGGTCCTAGATCGTAGTAAGTGAGTGAAGATGCCATGGAGTCTTCCTATCTCTACTTTCTAACTTTAATACTATGAAGATAGCAAAAATAAAATTCGCTTCTCTCATTGTTTTGGCCCTTGTTGTTTCGATGACTGCGGTCACAGCTGTGGCTTCGGCTTGTGATGATAAAGAAAATCGTCAAAACGGAGAAATGAAAGCGCAATTTGAAGAAGTTCATACCGCTGTAACAGATGGTGATTATGAAACTTGGGCCATTTTAATGGCTGAAAAAGACAGCCCCCGAGCCGAAGCAATGCTAGAGGTTATCAATGCCGATAACTTTTACCTACTTGGTGAAATGATGGAGGCTCGTGAAAACCATGATCGCGAAGCTGCCCGAGAAATTACTGAGGAATTAGGACTAGAATTCCGAGGACATCGCGGTGGCCCACACGGCGGTAAACGTTAGAATAAAATTCGGACAATAAAAATCGTGGCTCTCTTTAATGGGGGTCACGATTTTTTTAGTTCTTCTAAAACTATCTCGGCGTGTCCCTTGGCTTTGACATTATCCCAAGTTTTGATGATTTTGCCTTTGGGATTGATTAGAACCGTGGAACGTACGGTCCCCATAAATTCGCGACCCATGAATTTTTTGGGACGCCAGGCGCCGTATTTTTTTTGCACTTCACTGTCGGGGTCAGAGAGGAGTTCGATGCCGAGGTTTTGTTTTTCGGTGAATTTCTGGTGAGAAGCGCAGGAATCCTTGGAAATACCAAGAATTACGGCGTTTTGGAGCGCAAAATCCTGTTTAAGCTGAGTGAAGGCTAAAGCTTCAAGTGTGCAGCCAGGAGTGTTGTCTTTGGGATAAAAATAAAGGACTACCCATTTACCGATAAAATCGGATAGTTTGATGTTAAATTCATTTGAATTTTTGAGAGTAAAGTAAGGGGCTTTTTGGTTTAGCTTAAGCATTATAAGAGGAGGTTAAACAATAATCCGATGATCACAATTCCGACGGTAACTACACCGAAATAAATGGCGAGCAATTTCATGCTCATAACGCGTTTAAGGATGACGGCCTCGGGTAGGGAAAGGCCGGCAATAGACATCATAAAAGCTAGTGATGTTCCCAGTGGAACACCATTAGCAGTGATACTAAAAATTACTGGGACTACGGCGGAGCAACCAGCGTAGATTGGGACTCCAAGGAGGACTGCCATTGGCACGGAAAGCATTTCGTATTTACCGATGGTGTTGGTAAAAAATTCTTGCGGGACATAACCATGGATAGCTGCCCCAACCGCTACACCCCCCACCACATATGGCCATAATTTTTTGAGGGTAAGCTTGGTTCCGCGCAGGGCGTGTAAAAGTTTTTTAGTGAAAGTTTTGGGAAGGGCGTTTTCGTGAATTTTGGCATCTTCCATTTCTAAAATTAGATGTTTTTCGAGTCCTAATTTTCCAAGAATAATTCCAATAATTACACCAAGAGCGATACCAGTAGCAGCGTAAAGAACCGCTAACTTCCAACCAAACAAGCCTCCCATAATTACAAAGGCAACTTCGTTTACAAGAGGAGCGGTTATAAGGTAAGAAAAAGCAATCCCAAGGGGCACGCGGGCCTTAATAAATCCAAGAAAAAGCGGAATCGAAGAACAATTACAAAAGGGCGTTACCGCACCAAAAGTTGAAGCAGCTAAATTGCCCATCCCCCATCGTGATTTGGCCATGAAGTTTTTTAATTTTTGTGGGGATAAGTAAGTGCGAATAAATCCAATCACTGTCATGACCGTAAAAATTAAGACCATGATTTTGAACACATCGTAAATGAAAAAATGGACGCTCATGCCGAATGAAGTTTCGGGATCAAGGGCCAAAAGGTTGTAGGTAATTAGCTCGGCAAAAGTATTGAACATTTTTATAAAATTAGCTTGCAAAGATTTGTAAATTGACTATACTCTTGTTGAGAATCATTATCAATAGTAAATGTCTTATATACCTAAATCAACCTGTTATCGAGTAACTCCGCAACGTAGAATTGTGTTAGAGGAACTTAAAAAAGTTTGCACTCATCCTACGGCGCAGGAGGTCTACGAATTAGTTCAAAAACAAGATAAAAGTGTCAGTTTGGCCACGGTTTACCGAAGTTTAGATTTTTTGGTGGAGCAGGAGTTGGTTATTAAATTAAAAGCGCGTGGCAAGCAGGCTCGTTATGACGCTGATTTAACTCAACATTGCCATTTAGTTTGTAAAAAATGTGGCCGAGTTTCGGATTGCTTTGATGTTGAAAAACTAAAAATTGATTCTAAAGAAATTGGAAAGTTAGGTTTTTGTCCGTGCCTAGATTATTTAGAAATCCCAGGACTTTGCCGTGAATGTTGCGGCTGTTAAATTATTTATTATTAAAAAAAACCACCATGTATGACTGTTGTGATGAGGGCTGCTCAGCCCCACTCCAAGTTGGCCAAAAAGCTCCAGATTTTATGATGGAAGGCTATTTCAAAGGCGATAAAAAACGCTATTCACTGGCTGACTACAAGGGCAAATGGACTCTGCTTTTTTTCTATCCACTAGATTTTACTTTTGTTTGTCCAACTGAGTTAGTAGAACTTAGTAAACGCCACAAAGACTTTGAAGAAGTAAACACCCAAGTGCTTGGCGTTAGTGTAGATAGTGTTTATTCGCACGAAGCTTGGCTTAAGGAATTAGGAGATTTCAACTACCCCCTACTAAGCGATATGACTAAGGAAGTGAGTTTTGACTATAATGTTCTCCTTCCAGAAGAGGGAATTAGTTTGCGCGGTGCTTTCTTGATTGATCCGGATGGCGTTTTGCAATGCTATATGGTTAATAATCTGGCCGTAGGACGAAATGTAGATGAATTACTTCGTCTAATTCGAGCGTTCCAAACTGGTGATCTTTGCCCAGTTGGTTGGAATAAAGGGAAAGAAACCCTTGGAAAAGCTTAATTTTTTAAACCCAAAATCATGACTAATTTAAATGAAAATTATAAATGTTTTGTTTGCGGCAATATTGTGGGTGTAATGCACCCCGCTGCCGGCGAACTTGTTTGCTGCAATCAACCAATGCGACTTCTTACGGAAAACACCGAAGATGCCGCCGAAGAAAAACACGTTCCAATAATTGAAAAAACTGCCACTGGTTATAAAGTAACAGTAGGGTCCATCGAACACCCCATGCAAGATGATCATTTTATTGAATGGATTGAGCTAGAGGCGGACGGACAAATTCACCGTAAATATTTAAAACCAGGTGAACTCCCAATGGCTGAATTTGAAATAACAGCCGAGAAAATTACAGCGCGTGAGTTTTGTAATTTGCACGGACTGTGGAAGGCAGAATTTTAGAGAAGAGTGGAATTAATCTCCCAAACAGGTCTAATTGCGACATAAGAACCATTTTCTCCATTGGTTACTAATATGGTGTCTTCTATTTCGTAACAATAAGAGCTGACGTTATTATGAACCGTGATGTTTGCCCCATTTAAATTGGCGGTAAAAACTTGTTCACAAACAATTCCGTCCTTACTCGCCATTTTTGCTTCGTAGACCATATCTAAAACTACGGCTTCGTATTGAGGAGCTTCTGCGTATTCATTAGTGATAGTTGGTGAATACGAAATTAAAACCCAAGCAAAGGGAATAATTAAAAATAAGAGATAAAGTTTTTTCATTAATCAACGTGGCTATATTCCGCGTGCGTTTCGTAATCATAATCTGGACCGTGAGAATGACCTGGGATTTCGATTAACAGCAGTGATAACATTACTAAAATTCCCATCATAAACCAGAAAAACTGAAGTAATGATCGTTTAATCGCTACTTCTTTGTGTAGCTCAGGAATAAGGTCGGCGGTGGCAATATAAATAAAAGTACCGGCCGCAAAAGGAATCAAAAAGTGAGTAATTCCCTCGATGTGGACACCTATTAACAGAGTAACAATAGCTCCCAAAACCGCACTTAAGGCAATTCCAAAATTTAAAAGCAGCGCCTTTTTACGGGAATAACCACCGTGAATTAAAATCCCAAAATCCCCAATTTCCTGTGGGACTTCATGGAATAAAACCGCAAGCGTGGTGGCGACTCCAACCGGAATACTAACAAGATAAGCAGCTCCAATAATAACCCCATCAATAAGGTTATGAACGAGGTCCCCAAACAGGTTCATTTTGGCATACGGATGCGGGTGATCCTTGCAAGTTGGGTGGTGACAATGGCGCCAGTGAATAATTTTTTCCATTACAAACGAACCGGCCACACCAAGTAATACATAAAGTGAAATTTCTACTCCAAATCCACGTTCTGCAAAAACCTCGGGAAGCAAATGAATAAAAGCATCGCCAAGTAGTGCTCCCGCCGCAAAACTAATCATATAAATCAGCATTTTTTGGAGTTTTTCCATTTTCAAAGAAAGCGTAAAAATCCCAACCAAAGAGATAATACTAATTAGTAAGACGCTACCGAGGGTGTAAAGCCAAACTGTAATCATTTTTTTAAAGTTAAGGTGTGCTGATTATATATTTTTATAACAGAAATGAAAATAAGATGTTTGCTTCTTATCAGGCGGTATTCTATATTTAACTTACTTAAATTTCCTTCATGCAAAAATCCTGTCGTATTTGCCAATCCCAATACGAAATTCCTCCTGAAGATCTTGATTTTTATGACCGTGTTTCACCAACTTATAGGGGGCAAAAATATATGATCCCACCGCCAGATTTATGTCGAGATTGCCGTTTAAAACACTTATTTGTGTGGCGAAATGAACGAGGCCTACACAGCCGCAAATGCGACTTAACCGGCGAACCAATTATTTCGTGGATTTCTCCTGATAAACCGCAACCAGTTTATAAAAAAGAAGCCTGGTGGAGTGATAAATGGGAAGCACGTGATTATGGCCGTGATATTGATTTTAGCCGGCCGTTTTTCCCACAATTAAAAGAACTTATTGACGAAGTCCCATGGCTAGATTTACTCGTGGACAAGACTTTTAACAGTGATTACGCGAATTTTTGCAATAACATTAAAGACTGCTATTTAGTTTACGCTACTAACAACTCGCAAGACTGCTATTACATCAGTTACATGTGGGGTTGTAATGACTGTGTGGACTGTGTGCAGGGATTTGATTCGGAGCTCTGCTACGAATGCAATGATATTAGTAAATGTTATAGCTGTCAGTACTGTAGAAACTGTGTGAATTGCCAAGATTGTAAATTTTGTGAAAATTGCCAGGGTTGCACAGATTGTTTTGGCTGTGTGAATTTGGTGGGCAAAAAATATCACTACATGAATCAACCACTTTCTAAGGAGGATTATGAGAAGAAAGTGAACGAAATCAAACTCGATTCTTATGAGCAAGTTCAGCAAGGAAAAGAATTCTTTGCAGCGCACCGTTTAAAACACCCGATGCGTGCTTCTAGGGTTACACAATCTGAAAATTGTAGTGGTGATTTTTTGAAAAACTCCAAAAATACTCATGACGCGTTTGATACTAGTGGGGCTGAGGATTGTAAAAGAATGTGGTTAGGTAGTGGTCCATTAAAAGATTGCCAAGATGTGATTGGGGTAGAGCAAACAGAACTAGGTTATGCGTCGGTTGTAGTGGGCGTTCCATCTGTAAAAACCGCTTTTTGTATGTATGTTTGGAATGGAGTGAATGATGTTTATTATTCAGTGCTTTCTCCAGGTTCAAAAAACTGTTTTGGCTGTGCGGGACTGCACAAAGGCCGTTATTCCATTCTTAATAAGAAGTATTCCAAGGAAGAATATGACGTCATGGCTGCAAAACTTATCGAACATATGAAGGAAACTGGAGAATGGGGACAATTTTTACCGCCGGAACTTTCTCCTTTTGCTTACAACGAAACTCTGGCAAATGAGTTTTTCCCGCTTTCCCGCGAACAAGCGCAACAAGAAGGCTATAAATGGTCTAATTATGAGGCGCCAAACCCACAAATTGGCGAATTTAAATCCGCAACCGACCTCCCAGACTCCATCAAAGATGTGCCGGATAATGCTATAAATTGGATAATTAAATGCACGGTGACTGGCAAACCATTTAAAATCACGGCCCAGGAACTTAAATACTACCGTGAACACGGCCTCCCACTCCCCCGCAAACATCCAGATCAACGCCATAAGGAGCGCATGGCTTTCCGAAATCCACCTAAATTATATGATCGGACTTGCGCGAAAACTGGCGCTCCAATTAAAACCGCCTACTCCCCAGATCGTCCCGAAATTGTGTGGAGTGAAGAAGCATACTTGAAGGAGTTTTATTAGACTTGACATTTTAGATTTTTTGTTTTATTGTGCTCGCCTTATCAAAACCTAAAATCTCTTATGAGCTCTTGTGATATTCCTTCCGAATACCTTAATTTAGATGACTCTGTTGATTTAAAAGGAAATGAATATACAGGTAGTAATTTAGCAATGAGTTTACCTGCTTATTCAGTTGCTCTAAAACCAGTTTTTGATGAATTTGAGGGAGAAGAGGCTTGCAGATTAATTGCCCAAATGGCTCAAGAAGCCCCAATTTTGATGTTGCAGACTTTTTTTATAAATAATTTAGTTTATTTTTTTAAGAATTTTGAATCAACTAAACAACTGTCAGCAAAAGTTCAACGACTAGTCCATAGGTTAGAAGGAAGCCCTACTCATAATTTAATAAGAATTGGAGATAATTTAGCAAAATTAGCCCAACATCGTCGTGTGACATTTGAAGGTGGCACACTAGAGTGTTTACATAAATTCACGGATGTTTTACTGAGATTAGCCTGCATTCCTGAGATTGAGATTACCGGTGACGACATGGGGAGATTTAGTGAATTAGCTTTTCAATGCCGCTCCGTAACAGAATTTGATAAACTAATCGAACTAGCGCAAGAACGCGAAACACTAGACTTGGCCGAGCTAAAAGAAAGCTCCGGGATTAAACCTTATAAATTTGATCATATTGGGCTACGAATACTTGATGGCTGCACAATTCAGTGTAGTTTTTGTTGCGAACAAGCTACAGCCTGCCAGGAGGATTGGAAATTATTGTCTGTAGATGATCTGCGCCGAATGGAACCTGTTTTAAAAGAGGCTCATTCTCTAGGAATTACTGGTGGCGAATGTTTTGATCATCCAAATCTTATTGAAATCTGTGAATATTTAAGAAGTATTAATGTTCCTTTCACACTGGATACGACCGGAGGCGAATTAGAAGATTTAGAACAATTACTTCCGATGATGAAAGAAGGAAGCTTAAGCCATTTAGACGTGAGTGTGCATGATTTTTATGGAGCCCGAGGGAAGCGTCGCAGCTCGCAAACTACGGCTTTTTTAGTTAAAAATAATATTCCATTTTCAATTACGCTTTTAACTCCCAGAATACGTGATGCACAAGAGTTTGCTGAACCTTTAATAGCTGATTTAGATCATAAATTAGGTTTAAAACATTATCATTCTGGCCAATGCCCTCTGACGGGTAAGAATGGTAATTTTTTAAATCCTAATGGGATTAATTATCGTAATTCACTAGTTCAATTACTCTGTGCTCCTCTTTATGCCACCGGACAATTTGAGGATAATCCTGATGCAATTGAAAATACCCGCTTGGCTATTCGTCAATTTTTAGAGAGAGAGGGCAGCACCCGTTCTTTTTGCAAAAGAACTTGTCATTTATCTGTCCGACCAGACGGCACTGTAGCGCCTTGTCATAATGTAATGGAAGGTGGGAATGGTGGAATTCCCCGCTTATTAGATCATTTACCAACTTCGCTGGAGGAACTGGTGGAAGCTCGCGTAAAATTTGAACAACA
Source organism: Candidatus Peregrinibacteria bacterium (assembly GCA_018659585.1). Lineage (GTDB taxonomy): Bacteria > Patescibacteriota > Gracilibacteria > UBA1369 > UBA12473 > JABJMC01. The sequence goes on along the minus strand of JABJMC010000045.1, from coordinate 15,662 downwards.
AATGGAAACTATTTATGAACAAGCTGATCGCGAGGGTGTTTTGCCTTGTGAAATTCACCGACGTTTAGCAGATCAATTCTAAAGGCATTTCCTTTTTCTTGACTTTTTAAGTTTTTTATTTTATGGTTTTTCCCTTTAAAAAACCTTATGACTCCAGAACGTTACTTGCACTTAGATGATCACGCTGACTTATTAGAAATGCCTGAACATGCTGCTGCTAATCAATATTTAGGACTCCCCCTACAAAGTGTGGTTCTAAATAAAATAATTGATGGCCGCAGCCCAGCAGAAATTGGGCCTTTGTTGCACGAAATTGCTACTGAAGCACCTTTTTTAACAACGCAGACTATTTTTACAAATAATCTGTCTTATTTTATTGAAAACATGCCTCGGGCCAAGGAGCTTCAAAATAAAATCATGCGGATGCATATGCAAACGAGTTGTCCTATTTTGCAAATCACTGGATTTCTGGCTGATATTTTTGCAAATCGCCGGCTAACTGGTGAAATAGACGCTCTTGAGGCTCTGCATTTATTTATAGATGCGGTTTTAGAATCTAGAGTTCAAGTTTTTCAAAACCTAGCTCAACTTTGCCCATTATGCCGATCAGCTACGGATTTCAAAAACCTTCTTAAAACCTTTAAGCAAAATCCAGAAACTGATCTAGACCAACTACGTTTTAAATCTAAAATGAGTTTCCCTCGTATGATGGGATTAGGAATTAAAATTCTGGATGGATGCCGGGTACAATGCCAGTTTTGTTCGGAAGACACCAAAGCAAACCCGGATGAGTGGCAAATGTTAACCATGGATGATTTTCGAGCACTTCAACCGATTTTAGAAGAAGTTGGACAAGTAGCCATTACCGGAGGAGAACCTATGGATCACCCTGAACTACTTGAAATATGTCGCTTTCTTTCTGAACTCAAGGTTCCTTTTACTCTTAATACTTCGGGCGGCGAAAGAGAGCAACTAGAAGAGCTTTTACCAATGCTTCATGATGGAAGTATCCGATCTATAACGGTTAGTATTAACAATCAATTTGGGGCTCTTGGAAAACGTCGAAGTTCGCAAACAGCGGCTTTTTTAGTACAACAAAATGTCCCTTTTAAGGCTCATTTTACGGCTCCACGCCTAGCGGAGATGCAGGATGATATTCAACCATTAGTAAATGACTTGCGATGTTTAGGCTTAGATTTTGCAGGAGCGGAAAATCACAAAGGAACGCAAGTTAATAATTTTGCCCCAGCGCACAGTTTAGGTTTGCGTGAAGCTTCTGTGCGTTTAGTAATGGCTCCTATGTATCCCGGAGGACGTTGGTCTGATAATCCAGATGCCCTAGAAAATTTAAGACAAATCACTCGACAGGCTTCTCAAGGTGGAGACAGCTCTGGTTTTTGTCGTTTGCAGCGAGGTGCACCTCCTGTTATCCGAGCAGATAGAACAGTTTCTCCCTGTGATAACAACATGGAGGGGGGTTGTAGTGGGGTGACCCGTTTAATGGATCGCCTTCCTAGAACTATTGGCCAACTTTTACAGGCTAAATCTCGTTATTCGCGTCGAATGAGAGGAATTTATAGAGAAGCTAACCAAAAAGGCGTTCTCCCCTGTGTTGTGCACCGCGAAAAAGGCAAATAGACCTTAAGTATTCCAAAGAATTAATCGTTATGATAATATGACGCTTGCCTTTTCTAAAAAATATTACTATTAACCTCATTTAATATGGAGTCCCCCCGACTTTCATTTCGTTTATGTGCATTTTTTGTAACGCTAATCATCCTCCCATCTATTGCCTTGGCCGCTAGTGTTTGGCCGGCTGATTCAGGTGTAGAAATTAATAGTTCCTCGGTTGCAGAGCCAAGTGGTTCCGTTATTTTAGATAGTACCTTATGGATTGTTGATGATGGTGGTTATTTATGGTCTATGGAGCTAGATGGCTCTAATAAAACCTCCTATTCTCTGGGTGGTGATTTAGAAGCAATTACTACTGTGGATGGCTATCTCTACTTGGGGATTGAAAATCCTGATGGAGTGATGGAAGTTGACCCTGCAACTGGTACCGCAACAGGAGAAACCTGGGATTTAACAGGTTATATGACTGGTTCAGACAACGCTGGATTAGAAGCTCTTACCTATGCGGAAGGCTATTTTTACGCTGGTTTGCAGGAAGACGGCCATACTTTTGTTTTTGAATTAACTGCGGGTGGCGGAGTTACTTTTATTGCGGAGCTTGATTCCCCAGTTGGATACACTGATATTGCCGGTCTTCACTACGAAGATGGCGTTTTTTATGCAGTTTATGATAGTTATAACCGAATTTCTTTAATGGAGGTGGATGATTTAGCAGCCCCGACAACGTTTATTGTGTTGCAGGATGAATATGGCACTGATCTTCGCTATGAATTAGAGGGTGATACCCAGGAAGGGGTGGCTTTTGATGGCACGACGATTTATGTAGCTGAAGATGCTGGTGAAATTTATTATTATGAGAATTTTCCAACTGTCAGCAATCTTGAAGAAGTGGTTGCCACTCCAGACTATACTTACATTGATTCCTACAGCGAGGACACAACCACCGAAATAATCACGATAACCTACCAAAGTGGGGATACGATTGAAATTAACTACCGCGCAGATTTACCTTTAAATGTTCGAATTACTCCTGATAACGCGGCACTTTTTGTGCGAAATGGACGCTTATTACGTGTTTATATAGATGGCGAAGTAGCCTGGGGCCGAATGTTGCCGGTGAAATAAGGGTATTTTGGGATAAACCAAGAGAAAGTGGGGTGTTTCCGAACGAAACGTCCCAAATTCCTCTTATTTTGTTAAATTAAAAAATACTATTGACAAACGCGCAAGAAATAGGTATATTTCGTACCTTTATTTATTTTTATGCATAAATTTAGAACTCATTTACAACTTATTTATTTCCTCAATTTAACCTGTCGACTAGACCTAATTAGCTGACAGATTCTTTTATTTAAAACTTACTTGTTTCCTAACCCATGGAACACATGCAAACATTCAAAAAATTTGTAGCAAGCGCATCTATTGCTACCATCCTTTCACTCGGAATTCCGGTCTCCGCTATGGCGGAAGGCGAGGATCTTTCCGATCTTTTTATTGATGCAATTACTGTTTCGGAAGCAGGAATGCTTTCTTTTACAGCTTCTAATATCGGCACACTAGATGTTGACCCAGCTCTTTATGACGGAGTTAATTACGTGTACGTCGATGATTTTGACACTCCAGCTTACGAACTTAATTGGTCTGATCATTCTGACCAGGCATTTTTAATGGCTGGTGGTTCTTCTACTTTTGAAATCTCTGAACTATACGGTGAACACCAAGTAATGGTTTGTTTAGACGCCACTGATGTTGTAGCTGACGAAGCAGATGAAAATAACAACTGTGCAGTTGTTTACTTTTACGCGGACTTAGAGGTCACTAATGTTTACCTAAATGGTGCTGGTGATACTCTTTCGATTGATGTTACTAATAATGGAACTGGTGCAATTGATCCAACAACTGAAGGTCACACCACTATATATACATATGTAGATGGCGTTGAAGATGATCATCACGCCTACTCTTGGCCAATTCTTGGTGATAAAAATTTCCTAACACCAGGTGGAACATCAACTATTCAAATAGGTCCTCTTACTGGCGAGCACACAGTTGTGGCTTGCGTAGATGCATATGAGGTTGTAGATGAATCTGATGAAACTAACAATTGTCTTGAAGTTGAATTCACACCTGATCTTTATATTAATGACATTACTCTTGATGGGAATTCTCAGCTTCTAACTGTAGAAATGGGGAACCAAGGTGATGTAGCAGTTGACCCAGACACTGAGCTTGGGACAACTTTTATCTACATTGATGATATGACAGACCCGGTTTATACCTATAATTGGGAAACTCTTGCTGATACTGACTTCCTAGAAGTTGGTGGTTTGTCTGAGCTTTCTCCAGCGGTTTTAAATGGTTCACACACGGTTATGGCTTGTATTGATGCTCGTGAAATGGTGAACGAATCTGACGAAACTAATAACTGTATGACTGTTACCTTTCAAGCTGATCTTGTTTTGGAAAATGTTTATCTTGAGGAAGGGACTGACAAACTAACTATTCAAGTCTCTAACCAAGGTAATACTTCGGTTGATTTAGAAACTGAAGATGGGTTCACTTACATCTATATTGATGACATGAATGACCCTGCGTATACCTACAAATGGTCTAACTTAAATGACCAAGACTTCCTAGAAATTGGTGGTGTTTCTGAACTTCAACCTTTGGTAATGGATGAATCACACACTGTTTATGCTTGTGTGGATGCTACAGACGTAGTTGATGAATCTGATGAAACTAATAACTGTATGGAAGTTACCTTTGAGGCTGACCTTGCAGTAACTGATGTTTACCTTGATAACGGAGTTTTAACTACTGAGCTTTCTAATCTTGGAACTCTTGATGTTGATCCAGAAAGTGGTGGCCGTGTTTACATTTATGTAGATGACATGGAAAGCCCACTTAAAAACTATGACTGGAGTTTACTTAATGACCAAGCTTTCTTAGAAGTTGGTGGTGTTTCTGAACTTCAAAGTCATTCTTTAGATAGTAATGTTCATGACGTAATGGTCTGTGTTGACCCAACTGACGTTGTGGCCGAAACTGACGAAGAAAATAACTGTATGGAAGTTACTTTTGGGGCTGACCTAACAGTAACTGATGTTTATCTAAGTGGAACTTTGCTTTCCATTGACTTAGCTAACCTTGGAAATATTGATGTTGATCCAACCGAAACTCAAGGTTCTATCTTCATCTATGTTGATGACATGGAGACTCCAGAGAAAACTTATAACTGGAATACACTTGCTAACAATGACTTTTTAGACGCAGGTGGAACTTCTACTATGCAACCAATGAACTTAGAAGAAGGCGCCCATGACATTTACGTTTGTGTGGACGCTACTGATGTAGTTACGGAAACAGATGAAACTAACAACTGTTTTGAAATTACTCTTGGTCCGGATCTTACCGTAACTGATGTTTACGAAGACGAAAGCGGACTTCTTTCTGTTGACCTTACTAATATTGGTACGGTTGATGTAAGTGGAAGCACTGTTGGTTATGTTTATATCTATATTGATGATCTAGAAGATGCCAAGTACAAATATAACTGGACCATGTTGGATGATGATGACTTCCTTAATGTTGGTGAAGTTTCTACTATTCAACCAATGGTTCTTGATGGAGAAGAGCACACTATAATGGCTTGTGTTGATGCTACTGACACCGTGGCTGAACTTGATGAAGACAACAACTGTGTGACGTCTGTTTTTGGAGCTCCTGACCTTACTGTTAATGATATTTATCTTGATGAAAGTAATGTTTTGACCGCTGAAATGACTAACATTGGTTCAGAAGATGTTCTTTCGACAACTGATGGTCAAACTACTCTTTATGTAGATGACATGGACACTCCACAAGCAACCTACAACTGGCAAGATCTAGCTGATCAAGCCTTTATGGAAGTTGGTGGAGTTACTCTTCTTCAACCATTAGTTTTTGCCCCTGATAGCGGCACACGTGAGATTAAAGTTTGTATGGATTCTTCTGAAATTGTTTCTGAAAGTGATGAAACTAATAACTGTCTCCAAGTAACTGTTGATACTGATACAGGAACGGGAGAACCTACTACTGATGGTCCAGACCTTACAGTTAATGATATTTATCTTGATGAAAGTAATATTTTGACTGCTGAAATGGCTAACATCGGCGGAGAAGCTGTCCCTTCAGAAACTGACGGTCAAACTACTCTCTATGTTGATGACATGGAGACTCCAGCTGAGACTTACAACTGGCAAGATCTAGGTGATCAAACCTTTTTGGAGGCTGGTGGAATTTCTTACCTTCAACCTTTGGTTTTTGAGCCAGCAACTGCTGACCGTGAAGTTATGATTTGTATGGACTCTTCTGATGTAGTTTCTGAAAGTGATGAAACTAATAACTGTCTACAAGTAACCATAGCTCTGGATGACGGAGGTGGTGATGATGATGGAGGCGGTGATGACGATGGTGGAGGCGGTGATGACGACGGAGGAGGTGATGACGACGGAGGCGGTGATGACGACGGAGGCGGTGACGATGACGGAGGCGGTGACGATGACGGAGGCGGTGATGACGATGGTGGAGGTGGTGCTGCTAACGGCCCTAATGACACTGATGACGGTGATGACTCTACTTCTCTAGCTGGCACTGGCGGATCCTCAACTGGAGGTGGCGGAACTGGCTACCCATTTGGTTCTAGTGGCTCTTCTGATGATGCTGTTGTCCTAGCTGAAGACGGAAGTATAGACTGTGGCTACATTGATTTTGTTGATGTTTCTGAAGCAGCTAGCTACTACACTCCGATTTATGAGGCTTGGTGTTTAGGAATTGTCCACGGACGTGGAGCTCTCTTCTTTTACCCAAATGAATTAATCCTTCGTGGTGAAGCAGCTAAAGTATTTGCCAATGCCTTTGGTTACACTACTACTGACATTACTGGTGACTACTTCCTAGATGTTGACGCAGAAGATCCAGAAGTTGCTCCTTATATTGAAGCTCTAACAGAAGCTGGAATTCTAAACGGATATGGTGATGGTTATTTCCGACCACATCAAGCAATTACTATCTATGAAGTGAAAGTTATTTTCCGACGTATCACTGGTGAAAGTGTTATGCTTTCCGCAGATGGTACTGGTGGTGGTACAATAACTCGTGGTGGTTTCATGGAATTCATTATGGAATACTCGGACTACTAAAAAGACTATTTAGCACTTTACGGCTTGGGGGCGCTCCTTTCAAAATTAAAGGGGCGCTCTTTCTATTTAAAATTATTTAGGAGTTGAACCGCTAATAATTGGAAGACCTACAAATTCACCACTTCTAACTTTTTTATTCCCCTGAAGGAGTTCCATTATCTCTTCAGAATTTAACTTAGGGTTTTCGATCATAAGTTGGGCTATTTCGGCGCTAACAAAAGCAGTAGATTGCGAGGTTCCATCTTTATATCCATAGCGATCATTGGGCACAGAAGAATTAACCCGATAACCATAAGCCGCTACATCAACCCAGTCACCATAATTAGAAGAACGCATTTTTCGACCATTATCATAAACTCCCCCAACCGCAATTGTTCCATCATAAACAGCTGGGAAAAAATCTTGATCTGACCCAAAATTACCAGCGGCCGCAACCACTATAATCCCTTCTTCTTCGGCTCTTTTAATTATATTTTCTAAGGCATAGGAATTTTCCATAACTCCAAAACTCATGTTAATTACCTCTACTTCATCTTCGATAGCTAAGTTAACAGCTTTGATAACGTGAGAAAGTCGACCTCCATTTTGATCAACAATCTTGTAAGGCTTAATCACGGCTTCCGGAGCATTTTCGGCAATAATACCGGCCACGTGAGTACCGTGACCAACGTCATCAGCAACATCCTCTCCTCCATATAACAAATTTGCTTGTAAATTAACTGAAACATTCACATCTTCAAATTGCTTATGGTTTTTTTGGATTCCACTATCAATGACTGCAACTTCGATTGAGTTTTTTTCTATTTCCTTTTCCATTTGCTCTCTTAGCACTGGATTTTCTATAATACTTACAGAAACGTAATTTTCTAAGGAATTAGCACCAATAATATTTTGATCTACTTCAAAATTAGCTTCAGGGATAATTTCTTCATAATTGTCAGCGATTTTTTTTAGCTCATCTTCGGAAAGGTTTTCGGTTGGCTGTACCAAAAGAATCCCATTTTCATTCTCTTTAAACGTCACAATTAACCCCTGATTAACCGGGGCTTCTTCGGAAGAGGTTAAAATATTAGCCTGTAATAAACTAGCCATTAAACGAGAACTACTGTGATCATTTAAAAGATCTTCGGTTATAACCATGTCATACTCGCTATTCAGGTCTTTTAAGGCTAAAGCTGACTCATTGGAAAGATATTTATTGTTTTTTACGGTTGTCATCCCCGCCACAGCAATAGTTAAAACCACCATTAGAATTCCATAGCTAAGCCATTTTTTAACTTTAGGGAGTTTCATTTTGTTTTTGGTTACATTTGTTTCATTTAATTATACCAAAAAATCACTGTTTTTGAAACCCCAAGCTAGGTTAAGAGTAGTGATTAGAACAAAGCCCCCTGGGATGGCTCTTCGGCGATAAATACGCTACGCACAGCCAATTCTTGCAAACAGCGAGCCGTGGCTTTGACATCATTTAAAGCATTGTGAGCTCGGTCAAATTTTTCACTAAATAAGAACTGATGAAGCTCCATTAATCGTGGGGCTTTGAAATTACTGTGACGTCCGGGGAGCTGGCAGAGTTCTTTGGTTTCAGTCATGGTGTCAAAAGTTTGACTAGGAAGAAATTGTTTGGAAAGACTGGCACGCATTAATTCGATCTCGAGAATTTTTTGATCAAAAGAGAGATTGTGAGCTACGGCCACATCTGCTTTTTGAAAAGCCTCTACAATTTGAGAAGCTATTTCGGTAAAAGCTGGCTTGTCCATTACCATTTCATCAGTAATTCCGTGAATTGTGGTGGCCATTAAAGGAATGGGAATTTCGGGACGGACTAAAAGATCTAAGACCTCAACTTCCTGCCAAGAAGCACCATCGTATTCATAAGTAATAGCGGCAAACTGGCAAACATAAGGTTGCAAATCTAAATCATTGCCTCCGTTTGGGAGGCCAGTGGTTTCGGTATCAAAAATTATTACTTTCATTAAACAAAAAGGATTAAACTAAAAGCCATTATTGCCATGCCAGCAACTAAGCCGTAAATTGATAAATGGTGTTCGCCGTATTCACGAGCGGCGGGTAAAAGTTGATCTAAAGAGATAAAAACCATGATTCCAGCCACAGCTGGGAATAGAAATCCCGTGGCTAAATTTTCATCAAAGAAATTACAAATAACTAAACAACCTATTAAGGCTCCAATTGGTTCTGCTAAACCGGATAAGAAAGAGTATTTAAAGGCTTTTATTTTGCTTCCAGTGGCGTAGTAAATAGGGATAGAAATAGCGATTCCTTCTGGGATGTTATGAATGGCAATAGCCAAGGCAATGGCTACTCCAAGTTTTAAATCATTAATAGCCGCTACAAAGGTAGCTAGTCCTTCGGGGAGGTTATGTAAGCCAATGGCCAGGGCGGCTATGATGCCTAAGCGAAGGAGTTTTCTTTGACGTTCAGCTTCTTTTTTGTCAGACATTTCCTCAATATGATGCATTTCGTGAGGGTTTTCTTCGTGCGGGACAAGTCGATCAATTAAAGCCGCCAAAAACATCCCCACAAAAAAGGCTGTGACTGCAAAAGTCATACCTAAGCGTGGAGTATATAATTCTATTAAAAGTCTTTGCCCTTCCATTAACATTTCGGTAAATGAAATGTAAATCATCACACCAGCGGAAAAACCAAGAGCAACAGATAAAAACTTGGTGTTTGTGCGTTTAGTGAAAAAGGCAAGGGCGCTCCCAATGCCAGTGGAAAGCCCCGCAAATAGAGTTAGAGCAAACGCAACAACAAAAGCCGAAGTGAACATAAAGAATTAATTATTTAGCTACCTTTGTTTACCGTTTTTTAAGACGGAAGGCAAGGAAGAGAAAGTAGAAAATAGCGATCAAAATTGGGACTAAACTTAAGAATTGCCCCATAGAAAGCGGGATCTCGGCGGGGATGGTAAAACGTTCTTTGTAAAACTCGATAAAAAAGCGGCCACCGAAATAAAGGAGTAGATAGAGGAATAAAAAGAAGGATTTGGGGAGGTGTGGGGCGCGCGCACGATAAAGTAAATAAAGAATCGCGAATAAAGCTAAGTTAAGCGCGGCTTCGTAAAGCTGGGCTGGATGACGAGGGAAATCTTCGCCAAGACGATGAAAAATTACACCCCATTCGTTATTGGTGGGGATCCCAATGATTTCGGAATTAAAAAAATTACCAATTCGAACCATAGTGGCCACAATTGGAATTCCTAATACTAATTCTGTCAGATGCTCGGCAAATTTTGTTTTATGAACTTTTAACCAAATTAAATAAGAAATCAAAATACCTAGAGTAGCCCCGTGACTAGAAAGTCCACCATTCCAAACATACAAAATAGAAATTGGATTACTCAGATAATCTAGAGGATGATAGAAAAAGACATGTCCTAGTCTGGCTCCGATTATGACGCCAATAATTAAATAAAAAACTACACTATCAACGATCTCGGGATTATGTCCTTTTCTTTTTATTAAATGACGCACAAAAAAGTAGGCAATTACTAATCCCAAGGCAAAAAATAAACCATACCAACGCAAAGATAGTGGCCCTAACTCGAATAAAATTGGTGAAATGTCGTGAAAAAACATAAAAATTAGCTTTGTTTAAAGATTTTAAACATTATCCATAGTAGCACCGGTATTTGCACTAGTGACATGTGCGGCGTAGCGCCCTAACCAGCCGCCTTTTACTTTGGGTTCAAATTCAGGAACTTCATTTAGGCGTTTTTTTATCTCCTCCTCTGGTAAATCAATTTCTATTTTCCCGGCTGGGACATTGATTTTTATTCTATCGCCTTGTTTAATAGCCGCAATTGGTCCACGCACGGCAGCCTCGGGTGATATATGTCCAATACATAATCCGCGCGTGCCACCAGAAAATCGTCCATCGGTAAGCAAAGCCGCTTTTATGTCACGGCCTTTGATGGCCGAAGTCGGCGATAGCATTTCCTGCATTCCAGGACCCCCTTTTGGTCCTTCATAGCGAATTACAACTACATCTCCATCTGTTACTTCTCCTTTTAAAATTGCATCAAGAGCTTCTTCTTGTGACTCATAAACCTTGGCTGGACCTTCAAAAACCATCATATCTTCATCAACTCCGGCTGTTTTTATCACGCTTCCTTTGGGTGCTAAATTTCCATACAAAATCTTTAATCCTCCATCCTGTGAAAAAGCATGTTCACCAACTCTAATTATATCGCCGTCAGCCACTGGGGCATTTTTAAAACCGTCCAACAAAGTGCCATAACAAGTTTTGTTATCCGTGGTCAAAGGGGCATCACTAAACTCATGAATTGCTTTTAAAATTGCTGGGATCCCACCAACCTCATGAATATCCTCAATATGAATTTCCGGACGAGAAGGAGAAACTTTACAAACATTGGGGGTAACTTTGGAAATTTCATCAATCCTTTCTAATGGATAATCTAGACCAGCTTCTTTAGCCAAAGCCAAAGTGTGCAAAACAGTATTTGTAGAGCCACCCATAGCCATATCAAGGATAAAAGCGTTATCAATGGCTTTTTTTGTCACGATATCACGCGGCCGAATTTTCTCCTTCAAAAGCACTCCCATTCGGGCGGCCGCCCTCTTCACCAACTCTTCTCTTTCTGGATTAATCTCCCACTCCATTTTTTCTTTATTAGTCCAACGCGCGGCTGGGACAGTGCCATTTCCAGGCAAAGCCAACCCAATTACCTCGGCTAAACAATTCATGGAATTAGCTGTAAACATGCCAGCGCAACTACCACAAGTTCGACAAGCTGTTTCGGTAATTTCAAATAATTCTTCATCCGAAATCTTATCCGCAGCTCTTTTCCCAACTCCCTCAAAAACATTAACTAAATCAATATTCCCTTTCCCAGCTAACATGGGTCCCCCACTTACATAAATCGCCGGAATATTCACTCGCACCATGGCGTTTAACATGCCAGGCACAATTTTGTCGCAATTTCCAATTCCAATCCAAGCATCACACGGATGAGCGCCAATAATTGTCTCAATTTGATCGGTAATCAACTCCCGTGAAGGCAAAGAATACTTCATCCCAAAATGTCCCATGGCAATTCCATCACAAATTGCACCACCAACATTGCAATACCACACATTAAACCCCGCTTCTTTTAACTCACGCACCACTAACTTTCCTAATTCATCCAAATGCGCGTGCCCTGGAATATGGGTGGTAAACGAATTTATCACCGTAATAAATGGTTTTTCTCGATCTGACATTTTTCCTATAACTCCAGCTCCCCTCATCAAAGAAGCGGCTGGCATCATATGCATCCCTTCGGCCACTACTCGACTCCCCTTTTCCTGGATTGCCTTAATTCCCGGATTAACTTCTTTTTTAACCATTTTGTTTGCATTACTAAATAATTACCCTTTTTATACCACAAATTTAAGGTTTACAGATAGGGGAAAGCACCTTAAAATAACATCCTTAAACAAAACATCATGGCTGAAGGTCCCTTTCTTTTAAGGCTTCAAACTCCAGCCACCCCATCAGATCCAATTCTTCAAGATGTCCTTTTTCGGGCGCAATGCGCGGCTATGAGTGTTAATCAAAAAACTGGTGAACCTAGTTCTATTCTAGCTGATATTCACCAAGTTCATCATTGGTTTGTGGGAGCCGATGAAAATTGGTGTAGTCATCTGCGCCATTTAGCAAAGCTAGGTTATTTAGAATTTGAAGGAGCTTGGCATTTTCGTTTAACAGATAAAGGCTTACGAGCTCAAGTAACATCACCAGGGTTTTCCGAAGAAAACATTCAGGCTCATCAAGAAACTCTAGCCCAAATAGCGGCTTACTTTGAACGAATTGACCTGGCATGATACAATTCGAGCGCCTTAAATAAACCTTATGATTTCGTTTGATCTCCGCAATTTACACACTCTCCCAAGTGCTCACGGGCTTTCGGGGGAAGAATTAGAGAATGCGTCTTCTAAAATTCTTTCTTTTCTTAAAAATATTGAGCAGCATGATCAAGGTTTTTATAAAGTTATTGATGAAGAAGAAACACTTAAAGAAATCGAGTCTTTTGTAAAGCAAGTAGAGGGGAAATTTGACGATATTATGATTTTGGGAATTGGAGGATCAGCCTTAGGGACTTATTGTTTACTCGAGACTTTGGGTTCAAACGGGCCTTTAATTCATGTTTTGGATAATATTGACCCGGCTTTTATTGCGGATGAAGAAGCTCAATTAGATTTAAAACGAACTTTATTTTTAGTAATTTCTAAATCTGGCAAAACCATTGAAACGCGCGCTCAATATTCTTATTTTGCAAAAAAAATCGAAGAGTCGGGCTTAGATCACGACGAACATTTTGTGTTTATTACTGGGCCAGACACCGAGCTTAATCCTAAATTTATTATCCCAGAAAATGTAGGTGGACGTTTTTCGGTCCTAACAGCGGTTGGTTTACTCCCAGCGGCTTTAATGGGCTTAGATATTCGCGCGCTTATCAAAGGAGCGCAAACCATGCGTGATAGTTTTCTTTCCGAGGAATTTTCAACTAACCTCCCTTTCCAATTAGCAGCTATTCAATTTTTGTTGAGTGAAAAAGGCAAAAACCAACACGTGATGATGCCATATTGTCAGAGACTTTTAGCTTTTACAGAATGGTGGCGACAATTACTTGCCGAAAGTATTGGAAAAGAGGGCAAAGGATTAACTCCAATTCGTGCCCTGGGAGCAACTGATCAGCATTCACAAAATCAACTTTATAATGAGGGGCCAAATGATAAATTTTTGATGATTCTCAAAATCGCAGATTTGGGAATTGATCTTCCGACACATCTTGATGATTTAACTTTTACGGAACTTTTACACACGGAAATGGAAGGCACTGTCCAATCTTTAACTAAAAACGAAAGACCAAACATAACTCTAAATATTGAGCGCCTTGACGAAGAAACTATGGGAGCGCTGTTTATGCTCTTTGAAGGCATTACTGCCTTTTTAGGAGAATTTTTCGAAGTAAACGCCTTTGATCAACCAGGCGTAGAACTTTCCAAGCAAATTACTTTTCAACTTTTAAACTCATAAATCATGGCTGTTCCAACTTTTGGCCAACCACTTGATCAAGAACAAATTGCTTTTTTTAATGCTTTTGCTAAATCTTGCCGTCACAGTATTTTAGAAATGACAAAAAACTCCCAAAGCGGACATCCCGGGGGGTCACTTTCTTCATTAGATTATTTGGCTCTTTTGTACGCTTTTGTGATTAGCCAAACTGGAGAATCAGTGATTGTATCGCACGGACATATTTCGCCAGCGGTTTATAGTGTCCTGGGAGAACTAGGGTACATTGATAAAGAAGATGTTGTTCAGAATTTTCGAAAAGTCGGCACTATTTGGGAAGGACATATCACTCGGCACGTTCCAGGAGTATTAATAGGAACTGGACCACTTGGAGTAGGTGTTTCGGCAGCCACTGGTTTTGCACTTGCGGAACGCCTCAAAAAATCAGATCAAAAAGTCTACGCACTCATGGGAGATGGTGAAACGCAAGAAGGGCAAGTCCATGAAATGATTCATTTTGCGCGGCATTATGCCTTGGATAATTTTGTTTTGTTTGTGGATTATAACAAAGTTCAATTAACCGCCAGTATCGAAGAAACTTTAAACATTGATATTAAAAAAGTTTTCGAAGCTGGTCATTGGCATATAATAGAAGCTGATGCGCATGATCCAGAATCTATATGGAACGCCATTTCCGAGGCTCAAACTGTGACTTGGAAGCCAGTAGTTATTTTGGGACATTCTATTATGGGTAAAGGGGTGAAAATGATGGAAGAAGATGGCCAAGCCTTAAAACCAACCTGGCATGGGAAAGCACCTAACCCAGATGATGCGGTTGAATCTTTGTTGGCACTAACTCCAACCCCAGAAGAAGTTGCCTTAATTGAAGATTTTAAAAAAGATATTAAATGGCGACCTCAAGACCCGTTTTTTGAGGAAGACTTAGAAGATGTGGGTCTAAACTTAGGAACCCCGATTGTTTATGAACCAGGTAGTGTTTGTGATTGTCGGGGTGCTTATGGAAAAGCACTTTTGGACTTAGCTAAACACAATCCTCAAGTTTTGGCGTTAACCGCTGACTTAGGTAGTTCAGTAATGACTAAATTTGTACATCAAGAACTTCCGGAACAACATTTTGAATGTGGGATTGCGGAACAACACATGGTGTCTGTTTCTGGAGGATTAAGCTTAGAAGGATTCATTCCTTTTTGTTCAACTTTTGGGGCGTTTATGAGTAGTCGAGCCAAGGATCAAGCGCGAGTAAATGATATTAATCGTTGTAATGTAAAAATGGTATCTACCCACTGTGGATTATCAGTTGGTGAAGATGGTCCAACTCACCAAGCAATTGATGATGCTGGATCATTTTTGGGGATGTTTCACACTCGCCCCCTTGAGCCCTGTGATGCTAATCAGACCGATCGTTTAATCCGTTATGTGGCTTCACATTATGGAAATTTCTATGTTCGAATGGGCCGTCACAAAATGCCAGTTATTTTGAAAGAAGATGGTACGGTTTTTTATGGTCCAGATTACGAATATAAATACGGACGGTGTGATGTCATTCGTGAAGGCGAAGACCTAACCATTGTGGCTATTGGATCAATGGTTAACGAAGCTTTAAAAGCTCGTGAAATTCTAGCAAAAACCAGGCCACACATTTCAGTTGAAATTGTGGCGGCTACTTCTATCAAAAAATTCGATCAAACTTTGCAAAAATCCATTGAGAAAACCGAAAAAGTACTCACTGTTGAGGATCACAATACTTATTCTGGTTTAGGAGGACAGCTAGCGCGTTATTTAGAATCCAAC